>CAMDEA010000007.1 GCA_945893045.1 Planctomyces sp. SH-PL62 | reverse complement strand
GCTCGCGGAGCCGTGAATTGGCAACGGAATGTGATCTCCGGGTTCACGTCCGTACCAGCACCGTTGCTGACCTTGAACTCGTAGGAGCCCGTCGAACTGAAGAACACCGCTTCACCGGGATCCACCAACGGATTTACGGTCATCATCATCACCGTGTTGTTCGGATTCGAGGGCGAACGAAAGAGATAAACATCATTGATGTCGAGCGAGCGAAGTTCGGGATTCGCATTCTTGGGAGAAAACCCCAAGCTGGGCGAATCGCGGTGGTCCGCGGCGGAAGCCACACCGTTCGCAAAAGCTGACAACAGCAAGGCTGACAGCAGACCAAGTGTGAAGGGACAATTCTTAAGCATGATGCGTGACCTCCTGAAAATGAGTGTTTTAGAAACCATCACGAAGCGACGGCGAATCGAGAACTTGTCGAAGTTAAGCGAGGCTGACGTCGTCTCTGACGCAAGGTCCACGTTGGTTAACTGTCTGTGATCCATTTACGCGGCGTTGATCCACGTGGGCAGTACGGCAAACATGAACGCTTCGTCGATCTCGGTGGGAA
Organism: Planctomyces sp. SH-PL62; assembly: GCA_945893045.1. Taxonomy (GTDB): domain Bacteria; phylum Planctomycetota; class Planctomycetia; order Planctomycetales; family Planctomycetaceae; genus SXKJ01. The sequence goes on along the minus strand of CAMDEA010000007.1, from coordinate 101,032 downwards.
TACTGTTGTCAGGAAATGAATCGCCCGCGTCGGCTCCACCACCCGAGCCGCCGGCGAGTGTGTCGCGTTCGGCTCCACCGCGGACGATATCGTTGTCGCCGCCGCCCAGGCAGATGTCTTTGCCGATCCCGCCATCCAGATCGTCGTCGCCCGTACCGCCGACGAGGATGTCGGCACCGGTGCCGCCGCGGAGCCGATCATTGCCAGCGAATCCAGACAGACCATCGTTGTCGGCACCGCCATCGAGCAGGTCGTCGTCGTTGCCGCCATTCATCAGATCGTTGCCGGCGTCACCGAAGAGTTCATCATTCCCGTCGCCGCCACGAATGCAGTCGTCGCCGCCGTCGCCACGGATGATGTCCTCGCCATCGTTGCCTTCGAGCGTGTCCTGGTCAGCTCCACCACGGATGACGTCATCACCATCATCGCCCGCCACGAAGTCTCGGCCAGTTCCGCCGTCGATGTTATCGGTTCCATCGCCACCGTGGAGATCATCTGCGCCGGAGTTCCCCGCCAGCATGTCGTTGTCGCCACCCCCTTGCAGCGAGTCAGCTCCGCGTCCACCGACGAGTGTATCGTCACCCGCGTCCCCGAATGCGAAGATCGGAATCGATGTGGCTGAGGCCTCAAGTGAGTCTTTGCCGTCACCGCCGCCAAAGGTGATCTCGCCCGGTCGCGCCGCGCCCGCAGTCAGGGCGACGTTGAAGGAATCATTTCCGCCGCCCCCCTCCACAATCAAAGATTCGACGTTGTTGAAATTGAGTGTGAACGGCACCAGATTGGTACGACTAAAACGCGCTCCCGAACCGCTGTTCGTCAGTTGGAAGACATCCCCCAAGGTCGTGTGACCAGAAACCTGCAGCGCGTCCGCGCCTTGGCCACCGCTGATCGCATCGCTGTTGTCGCCATTGACCCATTCGAAGTCATCGTTGCCGACGCCGCCGTTGAGTTGATCGTCCCCTTGACCGCCGGTCAGCGAGTCGTTGTCCGCGTCGCCGTTCAGGACATCAACGCCAGCGAGCCCGAACATCGAATCATTCCCCGATCCACCAAACATCGTGTCATTGAACGCCGTGCCGATGAGTTCGTCCGACCCGCCGCCACCTCGCAGCACGACCGCCGCCGTGAAGTTAGTCGCGTCGATGATGTTGTTGCCGTCGCCACCAATCAGCTCTGCCCGTTCGATCTCTGCGAGGGTATCCGTACCGATCCCCATGAGACTGTCGGCCGTCAACGTCAGGTCAACGTTCGCTGTCTCAAGCAGCACATCGGTCTCCGTGCCCGGACCCGTGCCACCGTTGAGCATGTCGTCGCCTAAGCCACCCGTCAGAACGTCGGCCCCCTCCTGCCCGAACAATTCATCAATTCCGCTGCCGCCTCGGAGCGTGTCATTGCCGGCTCCACCGAACAGCACCACGTCTTGAGAGACCGCGGACGCATCGAGAATGTCACCGCCTGCACCTCCATCCGCACTGAGATTCAGCGCGCCGGTCACATTCATCTGGCTGGCGATCACGAATCTGTCGTTGTCACCCGATCCATCCAGCAGCAAGTCACCGACAAAGTTATTGTCCAAGCTGTTGATGTTGATGACGTCATTCCCGCCTCCCGTATCAATTGTCAGCGATCCGATCAACGTCCCGTCCGTCACCGGCTGCGTGAATGTCAGCGGCGGACTACTACTCAGAGAGGTCAAACGCAGGACGCGATCAACCGCAGTCCCGGAATCGGCCAGAGTGACTTGATCAGCGCCATTGGCGAAGAAAAACGAGCGTGCAATCGTAAAGTGAGTATCGGGGTCGGTGTCGGTGATGGGGACCAGTTGGTCGTTGATCGATTCCAGGTGGATGAAACGAATTGTGCGGGAATCAACTGTCGCCGAGCCATTTCTCACATTGGAAAAGTCATACGCGGCGATCTCGGCCGCCCCCGCGATCACCAATTGATCCTGCCCGGAGCCACTTCCCGCGTTGAAGAGCAGACCATTAAAGGGGACCGGCGAACCGAGCATCGCATCATGGTTGACGGTCAAAGTATCCGCGTCGCGAGAACCTTCAACCTGAATGAACGCCGACTCATCCGCTCCGGCAAAGATCGTGGTGCCGTTCACGAAGAGTTCGACTTCCGGGCCGTCCACGGTGTCCACGAGGCTGAGCACAAACTGATCTGCGATGCCGTCACCCGCACGGAGTCCCGCGCCGGTCCCCGCGCTGACGACGATCACATCGTTTCCCTCATCGCCATCCACCGTGAGCAACGAGAGCGCATCGAGATTGATGCCCGTGAGATTCACAGTGTCGTCACCCGCGCCGCCAAACAACGACGCACTGCCCAAGCTGGTGCCGGCCGTGTTGCCGATGCTGACCGTGTCGTTGCCACCGCCACCGGAGACAAGCAAGTCTTCCACCGTGCCGACGTTTAACGTGAACGCCACCAAGTTCGTCCGGCGGAACTGCAATCGTCCGGCACTCGCGGAGACGTTGAACACATCTCCGGCGGTCGTCGACCCGTTCACGACCAACCTGTCCTGTCCCGCGCCGCCATCAATCCTGTCCGAGGCATCGCCATTGTTCCAAATGATTGTGTCGGCGAACTCAGAGCCAACGATGACGTCGTTTCCCCTGCCACCGGTAATCGAGACTTCGGACAGCAGAACGAAAACCGCTTCGGTCACACCAGACAGGTTGATGTTGTTCACGCCGGTGCCTCCTAGAACAATCAATTTGGAGACATCCGCCGCCGCAGTTGACGTGCCCGCGCCATCAAACGCGACATTCGTATTGACCGCGACGTTGCCGCTGACAGTGGTGACGGTGATCGGTTCCGCCGCTGTCGCAGTGATCGTGAGCGTGCTGCTCGGAATATCGAAATGAGCTGTGAGCGTTGGAACGATGCGGCGTTCGAGCAACTCCGCCGGGCATTGCCCGCGACGTGCCCTGGTTGGATTTCTTCTGGACCGATTCCGCCACAGTGCGCGCATCACATCAGTTGGCATTTTCATGAGTTGCTCCAAACGTTTTAGGCGTTTCGTTACGGCTCATTCGAAGTGAGCAGCAGGTCGCATCCGAGAATAGATAGCGTCCAGATGCTGCGATGCCGAACGGAAAGGAATCTGATCGCCACAACTCTCAAATGCAAGCAACGCCTTTGAGGTTTTTTGCCGGAGTGCGGCAACAAGTTTGTGCGGATGGAGACGAAGGTCGCGACGATCTTTCGCCTACCGAATGCCCAGCAGATTGCTGAGCTGCGCCGATTGCGAGTTGAACGCGCCGAAGCGCGGCTCGACCGAGATGGCCAGGCCCGCGTTGTTCTTGCTGGCGTCGAAGTTCCCGCCGAAGTGAAACAAGAAGTCGGCTCCGACGCGGGTCAGTGTGAACGACTGGCCGCGATTGCGATTCTCGGCCAAGTCATACGCGGTGCCCACCGTGCCGATCCATTTGTCGCTCATGGCGTAGCTGGCCGACGCGGTGCAGATTTGGCTCTCGAAGCCAAAGCCCTTCACTTGTCGCACGCCGGCGTACAAGCTGCCGCGCGTGCCGCGTTGATTCAGCACGCCGAGATTCCATAACTGCATTCCGCCGTTGAAGACGTCGTAATAAGCGTTCGCCAACAGCGAGGTCCGTTCGCCGACATGCCACGCGTAACGTCCGCCGAGCAGTCCGGCCGTCTCGCCGAAGTTGTCACGATTCACGTTCGGGAAGAGCGACATCTCCAGATCGAGCGTCATCCAATCTTTCGTGCGCAGCCGCTCCAGCGGGCCGACTTTCGTTTGCAGGCGATGCCGCCAACCCAGCCGAATGACGTGCAGATCATCGACCAGTTCATGCCACGGAGCCGTCACACTGCTGCCGGCTCCCGATCGGACGGCGAAGGATCGCGGATCAAATTGCGGAGGCAGGTCGGTCGGAACCAATCCGCCAAACGTGTTGAACAGCAGTCGTTGACGAAATCGTTCCTGAGAATTGTCGTCGAACTCGTTCCACTGCGGGATCGTGGTCAGCGCCCGATTCGATTCGGTCAGCGACCAGTCGAGGTCAAAGACCATCTTGTGAGCCAGGCCGTTAAGTCCCAGGATGCGGTTCTGCACTCCAGGCATGTACTTCGCGAACTGAATGCTGCCGCGGACCCCCACACTGCCGACCAGGCGGCTGATGCTGTCGCCAGTGAAGCTGTTGCTCCAGCCGGCAGCTTCGCCCCAGGCATAGGGCACCAAATTGAATGGCCCGAAATCGAGCGGGGCTGACAACTCATGCCGAGTCATCGCCAAGCCGCCGTTCAAGTTTGAATAATACGGCAGCGCATCAAAGCGATCGGCCACGGGATCGGTCGGTGAGTCCGCTTGATGGAGATTCGCGTAACCGCCCATCGAATGGCTGGACCACGACAGCCAGCCCCCCAACAGCGGTTCGCCGAGGAACGTGAAGTCACCGCGCGGCAGCCATTGGGTGTTGTTCTCGAACTCAAAAAGCTGCGGCCGGACGAGCACGTTCCACTGCCAGTTGTCGAGCTGTTGCTGCAAGGCCACCAGCGTCTCGATGTCTTTGCCCGTGTCGAATTCGTTCTCGTAATACTGTTCGAGATAGTTGCGGTCTCCGAGATAGCCAAACTCGCCGCGCAGCAGGAACCCATCGGGCAGTTCCTGGCGATGTCGCCACGTCAGGCGACCGCGATTGTTCTCCGGCACATCCAGGCTGCGGCGGTCGAGACCCAGGTTGTCGTTGCTGCGGTCGTGGATGTAGTTGGCAATCCCCTCGCCGATCGACGTCCCCTGCCAACCAAATAAATCGTTCACCGCATAGCCCCCGTTGAGACCGATGCTGGGACCACGCCGCGAGAAATAGTTCGCATCCAGATTCAGCATCGTGCCTGTCGGCCGTTCGGCACCGAGCAACGCAAACAGATCCCACGACGTGCGAAATTGCAAACCGAAGACGCGGTCGGAATTGAACTGTGCCCGTTTGATCGGAATGTTCGGCACATCCGCCGGCCCGGCGATGAAGGGGACGTAAGCCAGCGGGACATCGTTCGCCAACGGCGTATCCACCAGCAATGCGTTATTGAGCGCGGTGATGTAAGGGACTTCGCGATAAATCGGCGCGCCGGTCACCGGATCGAAGCGCTGGGAATCAAATCCGCCACCGAGACGGGGCAAGTCGAGCGGTTCGGAGTAATACGGTTCGACGAAGATATCGCTGCTCTGAATGCGAAAGCCCGGCCGGCCGAACTGGCTGCTGGAGGTCCAGGCGTTCGAGGCATGAAATTCGTTCTTCGAATTCTGTCGCAGCCTTTCCGCATGGACGCGAATGCGTTGCCCATTCAGTTCCGGCGGCTTGAACGCCAGCTCGGCATCCAGCAGCAATCCACGCTCTTCCCGCGCGTCGTAGTAGGCACGCTCGGCGCGCATCACTTTGTCACCCTGGCGCGCGACGATGTTCCCTTCCAGATAGACCTGATACTTCGCGTCCTTGGATTGCATCGTCTCAAAGTCAAACTGTCCCGACTCGCTGGCGTCGGTCCAAATGACGACGCGGTCGGCGGAGAGGTCGATGATGTCGAATTGATCGTCCCCTTCCATCACGAGTTTCACCCCTCCCGTCAGAATGGTGATTTGCTCGGGGGGCACAGTGTTGTCGGACTTCTCCGATCCGAGTTGAAAGTTGGTCGAGGTGCGGGGCGAAACTCGAATGCGGCGCATGCCGTCGCGCGCAGCCGGCGCACGCAGGCTCGGCGGCGTGGACTCTTGAGAGGGGACGACGAATTGCGTCTGAGTCAGTGTGGCTCGCTGCGCGTCGCGCCGCCGCGCGATCCCGCGCAAGTACAACGCATCCTCATCAAGCTTGGTGCTGGGGGACGAGAATCGAAACTGCGCGGCGACCCCACCGGCACGAGTACTCAACTGCAAGAACGCGCTGGGTTGCTGATCCGATTGCCCAACCTGTTCGACACGCACCTCGTCTTCCAGATACAGCGCGAGCTTCTCGGTGGCGACTGAGCTCGACTGCCAGACGACCATTTGCCGCGCGGTCATCAATGTGTTGCCCTGCTGCATGCGGCAGTGACCGCGCAGGATCAAGACTCGCTGACCATCCTCGGTCTTGCCTTCGGTCGCATAGTCGGCCGCGATCGCAATCGGATCGTCGTTGACGACTTCCGAGGCCCCGTTCTCCGCACTCAACTCGGCGCGCAGCACCAGACCGAGCACGCACAAACCGAGTGCGCACCACATTGCGAACCATCGCAGGCGGTCAGGAAATCGCTGGCCCGACACGGGGACTCCCGATGGGCAAAGACAGGAACGGTGGGAACAAACCACGAGTGGAAACGAGACAGGCAACCCAGCGGCAAAGTCTGCCGCCGGAAAGGGGGCGGGGTTATAGAAGCACTCGCCGAAAAGGGTCCAGAGCGGTTCTGAGAGGCGCGAAACAATCTGACGCCGCCCCGCTCGCCTGTCTTTGCGCAGTTCTCTCGCCAACGTAACTTCTCATCGTGGCTGACCTCTGATCTCTGACCTCTGACCTCTGACATGTTCCGACATCTCCTCGAACTGATCCGCTTCAGCCACACCGTCTTCGCGCTGCCGTTCGCGCTGCTGGCGGCGATTCTGGCGTGGCATGGCCGAGCTGAGCCGTTCTCGTGGCGAGAAATGCCCGGTCTGCTGCTATGCATGGTCTTCGCTCGGTCGGCGGCGATGGCGTTCAATCGGCTGGTCGATTGGAAATTCGACGCCGCTAACCCGCGCACGGCGATCAGACATCTGCCGGCTGGATTGCTCAGCGGACCGATGGTCATTGCCTTCACCGTTGCGTGCAGCGCGGGATTCATCGGCTCGACGTTGTTGTTCTTGCCGAACCTTTGGCCGATTCGATTGGCGGTGCCGGTGTTGTTGTTCTTGCTCGGCTATTCGTACGCCAAGCGGTTCACGAGTTGGTGTCACTATTGGCTGTCCGCGGCGCTGATGCTCTCGCCGATTGCGACTTGGATCGCATTACGCGGTGAGGTGACCTGGACTCCGATCAGTCTCGCGGTCGTCGTGTTCTTCTGGGTGGGCGGCTTCGACATTTTGTACGCCTGCCAGGACACGGAGTTCGACCAAGCTCACCAGCTTCACAGCATCCCCGCTCGCTGGGGGATTTCACGAGCGTTGCGAATCGCCGCGCTCAGTCATTTGCTGACCGCGATCAGCCTGTTCGCATTCTGGTACGCGGCCGGTTTGGGAACGATCTTCCTGGTCGGCATCGTGGGGGTGACGCTGCTGTTGGTCTACGAGCACTCGTTAGTGCGTGCCGACGATTTGAGCCGCGTCGGAGTGGCGTTCTTTCAGGTCAACGCGGTGATTGGCGTCGGCCTGCTGCTGCTCGGCGCGGCGGACCTTTGGTGGAACGTCGGAAATGGAAAATGAGAAATGGAGAATGAAAAATGCAAAGTGTCTGACTCGGCATTTTGCATTCTCCATTTGTTATTTCTCATTTTCCATTGCTTCACTTTCCGATCACCGCCGCTTGCGCCGGATTGTTCTTCCACTTGGCCTTGGCGACGAACTCGCTGATCGACAGCGTCTCTTGAGACTTGTCCGTCTGAGCCACATAGAACAAGTCCGCTTCGATGCCCGGTTCCGCTTTGAAATGTCCGTCGGCGGAGACGGCGGCGACTTGGCCCTCTTCGGCGATCAGATGTCCGCGGAGTTCTCCTTTGGCGATGTCCCAAAAGCGGACGGTTCGATCTTCGCAGCCGGCCGCGATGGACTGGCCGCTGAGAGTAAACGTCACCGAATTGACCGGGGCCATCGCCGTCAACGAATGCACCACTTTGTCCGTTTGAGTGTCTCTCACGGACAAGGCGTGGCCACCGCGATAGCCCACCGCGATGAGCGAACTGTTGGGAGAGAACGTCATCGACGACATCGACGGCACGTGGCCCGACTTGCCCGTGTCCTTGAGCAACTTGCCGTTGGCGGCATTCCAAAAACTCAGCCGTTCGTCCACGCTGCTGGAGCACAACACTTTTCCATCCGGAGACCAGGCCAACGCCTGGATGGGATATCCAATGTCAATTGTTGTGGCGAGTTTGTTCGAGGTCAGGTTCCACACTTTGATGGTCTTGTCGGTGCTCCCCGACACCAGCAGTTTTGGGCCAACAGAAGGTGACACCAACTGCGTGACTGGTCCGGCGTGCCCTTTGAATTCTTGGAGCAGCAGGTCTGACGGATCTTTCGCGTCTTTCTTACCGGCGACCTTCTTGGTGGGTTCGGCCGCAGGTTTGGTCTCGGTGGTCGCAGCTTTGCTGGCGGGCTTGTCCTCGTCCGCCTTCTTACCGGCGGCGGACTTCTTCTCGGGAACTTTCCACACTCGAATGGTTTTGTCCGACGATGCCGAGGCCAGCGATTTGCTATCGGACATCCACGCGATGGCATTCACGACGGCCGTGTGTCCTTTGTAAGTGGCCAGCGGTGTGCCGGAGGGCATCTCCCACAACCGCACGGTGGCGTCGGCCGAGCCGGTGGCCAGCGTTTTTCCGTCGCGCGACCACGCATAGGCATAAACCGGCGCGGTGTGTCCTTCGAGCTTGCACTGCAACTTTCCCGTCGCGGGATCGCACACCAGCGGAGTGTTCGTGGCGATGCCGTTGAGGAACGGCATCTTCGGAGTCCAGATTGGAGGATTGACGCCGCACGCATCAAACGTCGTTTTGGGCTTCGCCGTTTCCACGTCCCACACGACGGCCGTGTAGTACGTCATGGTGGCGAGCAGTTTGCTGTCCGCGGACCACGACAGCGACATCGTGGCGCTGCCGGTCAGCGTCTTGATCGGCTTGCCGGTGTCGGCTTCCCAGATTTGCACGACGCCATTTTGCGGAGCTGACGCGAGCATCTTGCCATCGGGTGAGTAAGCCACGGAATACGCCGCGCCTGCGATCGTGCGCGTCAACTTCTCCGTTTCAAAGTCAAACACGCGGACGTCCTTCAGTCCGCCCACCGCCACTTCCTTGCCGTCACGCGAATACGCCAACGAATACGTCACGCCCCCTTCCTCCGGCAACAGAAATTTGTTCTGTCTCACGGCCGAGAGTTGCCACAAACTGACCGGCGTGGTCGAGCCGACGAAACCGACGAACTGACCATCCGGAGACCAATCCAGGGCCGCGATCCCGACCCCCAGCGCGACCTCCCGGTCTTTGTTGTTGTTGAGGTATTCGCCGCGCACGACGTCGTAGACCAACATGTGACCGCTGCCCCCCGTGGCAAAGGCGAGTTGCGTTCCGCTCGGAGCCCACGCGACATACGTGACCACTCCATGAGGACTGCGGATCGCGCGACGCAACACACCCGTCTTGACGTCCCACAATCCCACGCTGCCGTCATAGGCTCCGGCCGAAGCGAGCGTGTTTCCATCCGGCGACCAGGCCAACCGGAAAACCCAACTGTTATGTCCCAGCAGACACTTGATGAACTTGCCGGAGTCCACGTCCCATAACCGAATCGTGCCGTCGAGACCTCCGGTCGCCAGCGTCTTGCCATCCGGACTGATGGCGACGTGATACATCACACCGCGATGCCGCCGCGTCTCCAGCGTCCAACTCATCAGCCCGCTGATGCTCGCGGGACGTTGCACCAAAGCACGGCCGCTCAACGGACTGCCCGGCTTGATCTTGATCGGCTCGGCGGGGATGACGACCGTCTCCGCCGCGCGAGCACGTTCAGCCAGCGGCTCGAACGTGACCAGAACCACGACGCCGGCCAACAGCATTGGCAGCAGCATCGAACACTGACTCAGCACCACTCGTCGGCGAACCATCACTCACCTCCCGCGGGAAGTCGGATTGTGAAATCGAGCGTCTCTCCCTGTGCAGGGGCGACACGATAGCCCTCGCGTTGCGTCGCCAACAGTCTGGCGAGCGACATCTCGTGATGTGTTGGCGAGCGGGGCGGCGTCAGCCCCCCGGTTCTTTGCGACCAACGTGAACACCGGGGGGCTGACGCCGCCCCGCTCGCCTGAGAGTCATGGCAGGTCCGGTTGCAACCACTTCGCTGGTCGGCCAATTTTGGTTAGCACGTTTTCCGCCGCGAGGAACCCACTGCGCACCGCTCCTTCCATCGTGGCCGGCCAACCGGTCTGCGTCCAATCGCCCGCCAGTTGCAAGTTCTCGATCGGAGATTGCTGAGCTGGCCGAAGATCCTCCGATCCCGGCAACGGCGAGAACACGGCGTGGTGCTCAATGATGACTCGCGAATGCCGCAACTCCGCGTCCGCCGCCCACGGCCAAATCGCCTTCAACTCGGCAACCACTTCAGCAACGACATCCGACTGCGGACGCTCCGACATCTCGCGTGCATTGCTAATGACGACTTGATAGTAGGAGGGGTGAGGGCTGACAGGCAGCGCACTCTCGCCCCTCGCCCCTCGCCCCTCGCCCCTCGACCGATTAAACACCCACTGGCTCAAGCGTCCCACCAACACGGCGTGCGGCAACAACGTGATCGGCCTGTCGAACCACAAATGCACGCTGGCAATCGGAGCCGTCTCCAGCCGCTCGATCACCGCATGCTGCGGCAGAGTCCGAATCGACTCCGGCAACAGTGCTAATGCTCGCTGCTGAGTCACCGCCAGCACGAACTGCCGCGCCGCGAGCCGCTCGCCGTTTCGCAGTTCCACGGCAGAGATCGCTCCCTCGTCCATCACGAGCCGTTCAACACCCGTCTTCAGCCGCACCTCCACGTCATGAGCCGCCAGCCACTGCGCGAGCGTCCCGGAATACAACTCATCGAGCGGCACCGTCGGCAGCGAAACCTTCCAACCTTCGCGATTCGTCAGAAAGCCATCGACGAACACCTTGCGCCCGTAGGCGAGGGAGATACGGTCCAACGATTCGCTCAGCGCGCTGACCAACACGACGTTCCAAAAGTATTCGATCGCGCTCGCCGGCTGTCGCTGACGACCAAGCCATTCGGCAAACGAGGTCAGGTCACTGGTCAGCGGCCGAGCCTTCCACAAGGAAAACAGTCCTCGGGCAATCGCGAATTTGTCTCGGAATGACAGATAGTCCAGCCCCCACAATGCGTGTCCCAAATGAAACGGAGCGCCGAGAATTGGCGTCGCCGCGAATCGACAAAACTTCGGCGGCTGCCGACCGCTCGGATCAGGCGGGCCAACAAAGGTGAGTTGTTCTTCGTCACGAAAGTACGGTGCCAAGCCGGTCACACGGCAAAAGTGTCGGAAGTTGGTGCAGCACCCCATCGCAACATGCTGGCAGTTGTCGATCAACTCCCCGGTCGCAGCATCCTCAAACGAACTCGCCCGCCCCCCCAACCGAGGCCGCGACTCCAGCAGCGTGACCTTCACGCCCGCTTGAGCCAGCGCCACGCTCGCCGCCAGTCCGGCCAACCCTCCACCAATCACGATCACGTCGCTCATGTTCGGACTGTAGCCGACCTGTCAATTGATCGGCATCTCACCGCCTGTTGACAAACCAAAGCCGCAATGACACTTTGGCTCACCAAGAAGAAAGACAAACCCATCTCAGCCAGCGTGTGTTTGACGATCCGCGGTTGACTCAGCTATTCGTCTTTGGTCGCGGTATAGGATTGCGCTCGATGTCCCAGTTCTGCCCGCATTGTGGAGCCAATCTGCCGCCTGTGAATGATGCGTTCTGTCCCGAGTGCCGCAACGCTTTGGACGAATACCCTGCCGACCCTTTGCCTCCCCGGAGCGAAGACGTTCGGCGATCGGCGAAGATTTTTGGAATCGTTGGAACGGAAGGCTTAAGTCTCGAAGAGCTATTGGCTGAAATTGAGAGCGGCGGACGTTTCGTTGTTTATCAGTATTGTGTGTCCGTCTTTTTTATGACTTATCTTTGTTCGAGTAAGGTTCATTTTGTTCGCAGTGCGGGAGCAAATCTCGTAAAGCGGTTGGGATACAGCATCTTGTCTCTGCTTGTCGGCTGGTGGGGGTTCCCCTTTGGATTTATTTACACTCCAATGGTGGTCTTCAAAAACCTCTTCGGAGGCAAAGATGTGACGGAGAAGACGATGACTGATTTGCTATGGCGAATGGGACGAAAGGAAAGACAAGCTCGCAGTCGGCAACGACGAGGATGGTCCTGACGTGACGAGGAACCAACTCTGAAAAGTTCAGAGGTCGAAAATGACAAGAGCCCCGACTTCTCGCGAAGCCGCGGCTCTTGCTGTTTGTGAATTTGGCTGACTCGGACTACGGCGTATCAGGCCCGGTGCAGCGGATCAGGTGGTCGTGGTCGATGTAGACGACATCTTCCGTCTCGTCGTCGTGGGTGAACGGCACGGGCCAGTACGAGCGGATTGTCTTGTCGTAATAGACCGTGCATTTGTAGTGGCAGTGGTGCAGCCGAGCGGGACCGGCCAGCGGGTAGAAACGGCACTCATCGACGCGATCCACAATCGGTTCGACGACGATGCGGATGTTATTGCGAGCGGTCTCGGCGAGAAATGCGAAGCCTCCGGCGGCTTTGTCTGGCAACGCTCGGATGACTTCATCCGAAGACGGCGGATCGAGACAGAACAGCGGAGCATTCTCTCCTTCGACCGCGTCCAGGATCGGAACTCGCGTGTAACGTTCCTCTTCCCAGTAGGTGTCCTCGATCTGCTGGCTGTAGTACGCGCTGACCGGGATCGGCGGCGTCGTGATCCAGAACTTGCTGAAGGCGGCGGCAGTGACGATGGCATCCTTGAGAACGTAGCAGCCGCTGCACGCGGTCGTCATCGTTCCCAGCAGCACCAGCATCGCGAGGCGTCGATAGATTTTCATAAGGCACACCTTTTCCCGGATGGAATCGGAAGGGACGTGGGAGATCTATCGGCTGTCAAACCCTGCGGACTTGGGAGAATTTGACGATTTTGACGGTCGTGAGCCGCGAGGCGCTAGCCGCGGGTTGTTCTCACGCACCCGCGGCTAGCGCCTTGCGGCTCCAACGAAAAAATCTCCGAGCGCCTGCACGCTTGGAGATTTCGGGAAAGGAGAGTCAGACTACGATGCTCGTTACCAGTTGTCTGGCTTGAGGAACCAGAACCACTTTTCGGTGCGCGGCCGGAAGTTGAGGTTCCAGTGTCCGTCGTCCCATTCCAACTGAGCCGATCGCCAGCCCAGCGGAACTTGCGGATACGGATAGAACGGTCCGATGTAGGGCCACGCACTCGCGCTGTATTCCTTCGGGTACGTGATTGCCGCCGAGTTTGGATACTGGGCGTAGCTGGGCCACGCATAGTTCGGCAGATTCGGCATGTCGTTGATCTGGCCCGCGTTCGACCGACCCATCGGCATGGGTGGCATCGGCATGCCTGGCATCGCGCCACCCATTGGGCCTCCCGGCATCGGTCCGCCCGGCATTGGGCCACCCTCTTGTTGGTACGCGGCGGGATGAATTGGAGCACGCATCTGACCGCCGCCATAAGCGGCTTGATTGGCATACGGAGGCGGACCGGCCGGCCGACGAACCGCCGCTTGTGGCGTGACCGTCACCTTGTTGTCCACCGTCTCGACACCGTCGAGGCCTGAGACCACTTGCGTGATCCGCGCCCGCTGAGCGGGATTCGCCACCGCACCGCCGATCAGAGCTTGGCCCTCTTGGAAGCGAACTTCCAAGTCGAAACCGCTCATCCCAGCTTTGCCGAGCGCCCCCGCGATTCGTTCCGCCATTTCCTGATTCGTCGGCGGAGCACTTTCAACTGCGGCGGCAGCCTGTTGAATCTCTTTCTCGGCTTGCTTGGCGGCGACCGCTTTGGGCGGCGAAACAACCAGCCGATTATCGACTTTCTTCACGCCCTTCGCCTTTGAGGCGACTTGCGTGGCTTTGTCTTTTTGGGCCGCATCGGTCACTTCGCCGGTCAGGATGGCCGTGCCCTCCTTGACCTCGATGCCGATGTCATAGCCTTGCAGCTTAGCCCCTCGCAGAGCACCAGCGACTTCGTTGGCCGCCTTCTGGTTTTTCTGCTTGGCCGCTTGCTGATTCTGGGCCGAGTTGCCCCACAATGCCGCGTCGCTGGCCGCCGGCACGATGGCCAGCAGACCCAACGCCATCAGCCATTTCCCAAGATGTCGCATGAGTTCCACTCCTTCGTCTTCGGCAGGTGCCCGCGTCGGCGGGTGTGTGTCGAGCCGCTCTCCTTGAACACGGCTCGCGCAGTCTGAATGCTTTTCCAAGGATCGGTTGGCGGAGTCCGGTTACAGAAACTTTTCTGATTGTTTCGAGGAAATTGGCTGGGACTCTTTCCGCGAGCCAGTTGGCTGGTCGCCGCCGGTTTGCTATTCTCCCGCCCCTTCGCCAGCCACCCGCCGCCGGAACCGGTTCCGGCAAATGGGTCTCTGGCAATTCAGGCGTTTATGGGAGAAGCCACCGAACATGGCAAGCCGTTTGGATAAGCGCAGAGAAGTTGAAGCCGCCGATGCTCGCGATGCCGCTGAAGGCACGGCGGAAAAGGACGGCAAGAAGAAGCGTGCCGCGCCCGGGGTCAAGAAAAAGGCCGTCAAAAAGAAGCCCCGAACGAAGCCGGTCGAACGTCGTCGCATCGTCTGGGTGATCTATAACAGCACCCAAAAGGAAGAGGACCGCTTTCCATTTGATCAGAAGAAAGCGGCCGAAGAACGGCTGGACGTGCTGCGTTCCAAGAGCAAGCGGCTGTATTGGTTGCAGGCCGTGAAGGAAGCCGTCGGAGCCCCGCCGCCAGGCACCGTTGCTCCCGAAGTGACCTACGTGCCAGAAGTCGAAGTGGAAGAGGTTGAGGTCGAAATCGAACTCGAAGAGGAAGAAGAAGAGGAAGAAGAGGAAGAAGAAGAGGACGACGACGAGTGATGCTCGTCATCTCCCTGAATGAGTCAGGCGAGCGGGGCGGCGTCAGCCCCCCGGTTCGGTGGTCACGATAAAAAAAGCCCTCGTCGAACGACGAGGGCTTTTTTGTTTCGGATGGGATTCGACGAATCCAAGTTCGTCGGAGAGCCGTGGCTAGGGAGCGTTCATACCAGCACCACTGGTGGGGCCAGCGCCGTTCGGGCTCAGGCGAGCCAATCGTGCGCGGCGTTCCGCTCGGCGGCGGTTGCGGCGAGAGATTTCACTCGGCTTCTCGTAATACTCGCGGCGGCGCATTTCCTTCTTGATTCCAGCGTGTTCCACCAACTTCCGAAACCGCTTCACCGCGTCTTGAATCTTTTCGTTATCTCGCAAACGCAACTTAACCACGAACGGCCTCCTTCATTGCAACCTCCCGGAAACGGAATTTCGGGGTCTCGCCGCAGCCCACGGCCGCAGCCCAAGAATGACTTAGAATCGTCGAGGAATTCCAGCGATTTCGATGATTCCGAAGCGGCGAAGGTATATGCGGGGCTCGTTTGAGTTGTCAACGCACGCAGTCGCCGTTCCGCCGGGTGTCCTCGACTTGCCAACCCTCTTGATTGCCGCTGCACCGCTACATACGTTTGCTCGCCATGAGCGTTCTTTCGCCAACTGCCTGCCGAGATTTCTTCGCCGCTGCACCAATGCGCCGCCGCGAAGTGCTGCGTGCCGGAGCACTCAGCCTCGTGGGACTCGACATTCCCCAGTGGCTTCATCGAAGTGCCGCCGTGCGAGCTGCACCAGCGTCATCGGTCGGCGGAGCAAGTCCACGAGCGAAGGCCTGTATAGTCCTCCTGATGTGGGGTGGGCCTGCGCAGCAGGACACCTGGGACGTAAAACCGAATGCTCCCGTGGAATACCGCGGCGAGTTCCAGCCGATCTCAACGAAGCTCCCCGGAGTTCAAATCTGCGAGCATCTTCCACAACTAGCTCAGCGAGCTGACAAGCTGGCGATCATTCGTTCGATGACCCACGGTGACGTCGATCACACGATGGCGACGCACTTGCCGCTGACCGGCCGAGCGGTTCCTCGTCGCGGTGCGCCGCTGGCCGAAGACTGGCCGAGCATCGGAGCAGTGATGGCTCGGCTGGGCCGCGGTCGTGGGCCGCTGCCGCCGTTCGTCTCGATGATGCCCGTCGTTCCCAACGGAGCTCCGCGATTCGTTGAGGAATCTCACGGTCAGGGAGCCGGTTGGCTCGGTCCGACTTTCAATCCCATGCGCATCGACGCCGACGGAAGCAAACCCGACTACAAGGTCGGCGATTTTGCGTTGCACGCCGACGTGCCGGAACTGCGATCCAACAATCGGCGTGAATTGCTCGCCGGCATCGACCAGCAGCTTCGAGGTCTCGAACAACACGCGAACATCGCGGCCACTCGCAGCCACTACGACCGAGCATTCTCGCTGCTGTCGTCGCGCGGCGCGGTCGAAGCGTTCGATCTGAGTCGCGAGCCGCCAGCCGTTCGCGAGCGCTACGGCATGAACGCGCATGGCCAATCGGTGCTGCAAGCTCGGCGTTTGGTGGAGGCGGGAGTGCCGTTCGTCACGGTCTTCTGGCCGAACGAAGGCATCACGAATGTCAGCGTCTATTGGGATACTCACAACCGCAACTTTATCGACTTGAAGACGCGGCTTTGCCCGGTCACCGACCAAGCTTTCAGCGCATTGCTCGATGATCTGCAAGAACGCGGGATGCTCGACGAGACCCTCATCGTCTGGACCGGCGAGATGGGCCGCACTCCGCGCGTCGCTCAAAGCGTTGTGGGCGGAGCCGGTGCTGGCCGTGACGGCCGAGATCACTGGCCGAGTTGTTTCACATCGGTCCTCGCTGGCGGCGGCATTCGCGGCGGCATCGTCCACGGCTCCAGCGACCGCTTCGCTGCATATCCCGCCAACAATCCCACGTCACCGGAAGACCTCGCGGCGACGATCTATCACAGCCTTGGAGTCGATCCGCACCTGCAACTGCCCGACAACCTCGGCCGCCCGCTGACCATCTGCGAAGGGACGCCAATTCACGCGATCCTGTAGCAGATCAGACGCCGTGCCACACGCACCGCTTGCGCGACAGAACCTAATCGTGCGAGGCTCTCGTCAATCGGTCGTTCAGCGCAACTCCGAGCCCGCGATTCGGGAGCGGCTCGGCGATGATCCGTTCGACCCGCGCCGCATCGAGCCGTCGCAAGGCCGCAAAGAAATTTGCGGCGGCTTCAGTCAAGTTGCCGCTGACCGACAAGACTTCGGCAGCCACAAAACGATGCGCCGCCGGATGCGGTTGCAGCGTCAACAACCCGCAACGCTCCGGTGAGGTCAGCTTGGCGATGTCTTCCACGACCACCAACGGTGTGCGTGGCGCGTAATGCTGCGGCAACAGACCGGGGGACGGAGCCGCTTGATTGTTTGCAGCGGTCGTGTGCGATGGCTGACAGAGCGGGCCGATCACGGCTTCAATCTCTTCCATCGCGATGCCTCCGGGACGAAGCAAACGCACGGTTCCATCTGACTCCAACAGCAGCACCGTCGATTCGACACCGACCG
The DNA here is from genome assembly GCA_945893045.1 of Planctomyces sp. SH-PL62. Lineage (GTDB taxonomy): Bacteria > Planctomycetota > Planctomycetia > Planctomycetales > Planctomycetaceae > SXKJ01. Next base: position 83,639 of record CAMDEA010000007.1, on the reverse strand, counting down.
CGCACGGGCCGCCGTCCAGCAGATAGTCGATCTGATCTCCCAGCCGATCCGCAACATGCTCCGCGCGAGTCGGGCTGAGCTGTCCGAACAGGTTCGCACTCGGCGCGGCGACCGGCACATCCGCGAGCCGCAGCAATTCCAGCGCGAGCGGATGCGACGGCATTCGCACCGCGACAGACGGCAGGCCAGAAGTCACGAGGTCGGGAACCAATGTCGTCTTCGGCAACACGAGCGTCAGCGGTCCCGGCCAAAACTTTGCCGCCAGTCGTTCCGCCGTCTCCGGCCACGACGCCACCAGCCGAGGCAACCACGAACGCTCGGCGATGTGAACGATCAGCGGATCGAAGTGCGGCCGGTTCTTGACCGCAAACACGCGCGCGACCGCGTTGACATCGAGAGCATTGGCTCCCAATCCGTAAACCGTCTCGGTCGCGAAGCTCACGAGCTTGCCCTCCCGCAGCAAACGGGCGGCGTGTGCGACATTAACTCCGATCGGACAAGTCATCATGCTCAACCGGTTTCACTGTGAATTCTTGGGAGCCGCACCCGTCAGGAAGCGGTGAGCGAACCACGAGAATACCGCTTCCTGACGGGTGCGGCTCCAATGGTTGTGTGTGACGGATGCCAACGGATTCTTTTCGGTGGTGCGAGGAATAGTCTACCTACTCGATTCGACAATCACGGCTGACACATGAAATTCACATCCCTGAATGTCACGCGCTTCAACGCCATGCGAACGTCGCGCATACTCTCGGCGGCCGTTCGCTCGCGGCCTGCGGTTTGCTCGCCCGAAACGCTCGTCGGGCCGATTCACGACCGATGCCTCGCGTTGGTCAGGAAATTCCGTGGGATTCGCAGCCATGAGGTAACAGCGCATGTCTGGTCGATTGCTGGCGAAAGCAGCATTGCTGCTCGCCGCCGTGACAGGATTCACGACGGTCGCCGAAGACCAAGGACGGAATGACAACCCAGCCGCCGTTCGAGCAACGGCCAACACAGATGCGACGGAACCTCGCCGCGTCGTCCCGCGCAAACTGCGAGTGCTGTTCATCACCGCCAGAGGCTGCGACAAGTGCGAGCGAGAACTGAAGCGCTTGCGCCAGCCCGGTGGCGAATTCGAGTCCATGAAGGCTCGCGGCTGGAAGATCGGCGAAACTCCCGACAACCACATTCAAATTGTCGACCGCGCTGACGTGCCGGAGTTAGCCGAACTGCTGGAGGCTCGCGAACTGCCCAGCGTCGTCTGCGTCGAGGACGGCGAAGTCCTGCGCTACTTCAAGCACGGCTGCACCACGCCGCTGGATGCCTGGACCTTCGGCTGGCTGATAAAAGGCCAGAACGAACGCCCGAAGGCGGCCGTCCCGGAAGAGATCCAAGTCGCGACCACCGGTCACTACCAATTGCGCGGCAATCATTGGTCCGTCGAAGGTGACTTCAATCCAACCTCCGCAACGCTCGTGACTCACTTGCGCGGTCCCAATCACGGCAGCCAACTCGCCGCCGATTGGAAAATCGAAGAGTGGTCCGTCGAAGAACTCCGCTCACTGCACGACGACTTGCACGAGCGTGAAGGGGGCGGCTCATTCACACAATCGCCCGCCGCTCAAACCGGAGTCGGTCAATTTGGAGCGGGCCGGAAATTCTGAGCCTCGACTGCTTCGTCATGCCGCACCCGCTGTTGCACCAGCACAACGCGCCACTCTCGAACTTCCACGATTGATGGGCTGTCGGCGAAGATGAACAACGAACTCGCGCGGTTCACAGCGATTATCCGATGGCTGCCGTCGGCTTCTTGTTTCTCAGCCGGCCGCTGGGCAGGTCGGCCTCTTTAGCGGTGTGCCCAGATATTGGCGTCCATTCAGAGGAGGTGGATTGTGATGCGTGAGGCTTCGTCGACAATCTCCGCAGCCACACGACAGGACGACTGTACGCTGTCGCATCGCGTTTCGAGCAGCTATCAAGGGGAAGAGACCAAGATCCACGTTGTGCTTCCGGATGGTGATAAGGATAGATCGCACGCGAGAGTCTTGTATGTCCTTCCGGTCGAACCGCACGACGGGCACGACTGCGGCGATGCCCTTGCAGAAATCCGAAAACACGACCTGCACAACCGGCATCAATTGATCTGTGTGAAGCCAACCTTCTCCCACCTTCCATGGTACGCCGATCATCCCCGTAATCCGCACATTCAACAGGAGAGCCATTTCCTGAAAGTCGTCGTGCCCTTCATCGACCAGACGTACTGCGATACGAGTGCATTGCCACATCGGTTGCTCGTTGGTTTCAGCAAGTCCGGATGGGGCGCTTTCAGTCTTTTGCTAAGGCATCCCGACATGTTTGCCAAGGCGGCCGCATTTGACGCGCCGCTCGCATGGGAGTCGCCGAACCGCTACGGAATGGCTGAAATCTTCGAGACTCAGGCGAACATGGATCGGTACTGCGTGATCGACCTCGTGGAGCGATCCGCGGAAAGTTTGGCCGGTGAACCGCGACTGGCTTTCTACGGTTACAGCGATTTCCGTGGACACCACCAGTTCCTGCATTACCACATGCTGAAACGTGGAATTTCACATGAATACGCGGACGGACTCCGACGCGACCACCGTTGGGACAGCGGCTGGTTGCCCGATGCGGTCGAGTTTCTCGCGAGGTAGTGTTTCGAGGGTTCGGCAACGTCTGGTAATTTCACACGCGACTGATTTCAGGCACTTTTACTCCAGGGAACACAATCATGTCCGAAGCGTCTGCTGCCGATGTTCGATTCGCCATGGCGGACGACGTGCCGGCGATCCTGGGCTTGATCCGCGAACTGGCCGAGTACGAACGCCTGTCGGATCAAGTGGTCGCGGACGAAGCGTCGTTGCACCGCGCATTGTTCGGTGAGCGGCGGCATGTCGAAGCGTTGGTTGCGAGCGTGGCCGGTGAGACCGTGGGGTTCGCGCTCTTCTTCCACAACTTCTCGACGTTCCTGGGCAAGCCGGGCGTGTATTTGGAAGACTTGTTCGTGAGGCCGGCGTATCGGGGGCAAGGGCTTGGAAAAGCGCTGCTCCAGCGTGTCGCTCAGATCGCGGTCGAGCGTGACTGCGGGCGCATGGAATGGTCGGTGCTCAATTGGAATGAGCCGTCGATCCGTTTCTACGAAAGCCTGGGAGCAAAGCCGATGTCCGATTGGACGACGTATCGGTTGACCGGCGAATCACTGCGCGGCTTAGGCACGCGGGACTTGGCGAGCGGGGCGGCGTCAGCCCCCCGGTGCGTTTGACCTCGGCCCCAGAGACCGGGGGGCTGACGCCGCCCCGCTCGCCTTGTGCGTTTTGGCTAATGCGTCGTCATCCACTTCTTCCACTCGCGTTCGAGCGTTTCCGCATCGCCGAAGTCCTTCTCGAATTCGCGCAGGCGGACGTCTGGCGAATCGGCAATGAGTCGCGGCTTGCTCTGAATTGTTTTCAGATACGACACAACGTCCTCACGCCGAGTCTTGAGCAGGTAGAAGGTCAACGCCCAGGACTCCGCATACGCGGATCGGGCTTTGCCCTCCTTCAAGAACACTTCGTCCGCGCGAATCAAATCAGCCAGTGGAATGGCCTCGCGTGGCACGCGCGAGGTCTCACGAAAATCCTTGCGTCGCGGAGCATTCACGCGGCCAATCGTCTTCCAGCCCGTGCGACTTTCGAGATCCGGAACCTCGAAGAACATCGCCATGCCCTCGGTGAGCCAGCGCGGGTTGTCGGCGTATCGCGTATGCAATCCGCTGTTGAAGGCGATCTGATGCGTCGCCTCGTGAATCGTGGTCGCGACGTTGAATGGAGATGCGGCAATCTTCCGCTGAATGTCCGCCGCCGTCTGAGCCGGTGCTGTGTTCGGGCCGGCGGTCAAATCGAACAAGATGATCCGATTGGTTGGTTCAGAGAAGTATCCCGGCGACAGGGCCGCGTCCGGCCGGTCGTGCTTAGCGGCGAACTCCGTGAACTGCGTGTGATCCTTCAGCACGATCGCCGGCAGCGGAAATTCCGGCTCGCGAAGTTCCAGGCCGGCGGCTTTCCAGTACGTCTGAAAGGCGTCATGCAGTCGCTCGAAGAGCGATCCACACCATTCGGCATATTTCCGTCCGGCGGTTGAGCAGATGACGTAGTGCTTCGTGACAACCACCTGCGTCGGCGTCGTGATGCCCAACTCGGCGACCTCACGCGACAGCTGCTGGCCAAGCTCTTCCGCACTCAATGGCCGGAATTCTGTGTCCGTCTTCTCGTGCTTTTGAAGTTGCTTCGGCGTGACGTTCCACAACCGGCCATCGCGTCCTTCCAGCAACAGCCCGCCGTCCTGAGCTTCCAGCAGCACGCGAGCATCAACGGACCGCGTCACCGACTTCGCATCGGTGAATGTGATGCGATGCAATGGACGCTCCGGCGTGAGCTCGCGGGGAGGTTCCTCGGACTGGACGACGCTCGTCGCGTACACGAGCAGCCAGACGACCAGATAAGTCACACGCATCGTGAGTGCCTCGACGACAAATCAACGGCGACGAGTTTCGTTCAAACGAGCAGACGCGGCAATCGCGCGATCCTCCAGCCATTTCACCGGTTTCTGCGGTCGAGTAGCTTCCGGTCACAACCTGTGATGACCAACCGAAAGCCACGTCAATGAGCACTCCCCACGAATCTGCCACCTCTCGACGCACCGAGCCGAATCGCCTGGGTGGCGAGACCAGCCCGTATCTGTTGCAGCACGCCTTCAACCCGGTCGATTGGTTTCCGTGGGGCGAGGAAGCGTTGTCGCTGGCCAAGCGACTCGACAAGCCGATCTTCCTGTCGATCGGCTACAGCGCGTGTCACTGGTGCCACGTCATGGAGCACGAGAGCTTCGAGAATCCGGACATCGCACAGCGGATGAATGATCTTTTCGTCTGCATCAAAGTCGATCGCGAAGAGCGGCCGGACCTCGATCAGATTTACATGACGTCGGTGCAAATGATGACCGGCCGCGGTGGCTGGCCGATGTCGATGTTTCTGACGCCCGACTTGCGGCCGTTTTTTGGTGGGACGTACTGGCCGCCGGTGTCGCGGATGGGGATGCCGGGCTTTCGAGACATCCTGAAAGGGGTCGCCGACGCTTGGATGAACCGTCGCGATGATGTGCTGCGCAGCGCGGAAGAACTGACCGGAGAACTGATCCGCACGACGAACGAATCGTTGCCGCGCTCCGGAATGAACCTCGAAACACTGCGCGGCGCGATGCGGGAATTTCTACGGCGCGTCGATTGGCAGGAAGGTGGCATCGGCGGCGCTCCGAAGTTTCCGCATCCGATGGATCTCCGCGTGCTGCTGCGCTGCTGGAAACGATTCGGCGATCAGAAGGCGCTCGATGCCGTGCGGCTGACGCTCGACAAGATGGCGGGGGGCGGCATCTACGATCAGCTCGGCGGCGGGTTTCATCGGTATTCGACCGACGCGCTGTGGCTGGCTCCACACTTCGAGAAGATGCTCTACGACAATGCGCTCCTCACGCAGACGTACCTCGAAGCCTTTCAAGCGACCGGCAACGCCAACGATGCGCGCGTGGTCCGCGAGACGCTGGACTATGTACTGCGTGAGATGACTCAGCCGGGCGGCGGCTTTTACAGCACGCAAGACGCCGACAGCGAAGGGAAGGAAGGAAAGTTCTTCGTCTGGTCGCAGGAGGAGATTCTCGAATTGCTCGGCCCGGACGACGGCCCGTTGTTCTGCGACGTCTACGATGTCTCGCCGCACGGCAATTGGGAAGGGCACAACATTCTCAACCTTCCGAACGTGGGACAGGTTTTCAACCTGCCAGTGAAAGACGGCACCGCGCGGGACGGGCACGTTGAAAACGTGCCCCACGAGTTGCTCGCCCGCTGCCGAGCGAAGTTGTTCGCGGCTCGTTCTCAGCGGATCGCTCCGGGACGCGATGACAAAGTGCTCGTCAGTTGGAACGGCTTGATGATCGCCGCGATGTCGCAAGCGTCCGCAATTCTGGGCGAACCGCGATATGCCGAGGCGGCTCGCGCGGCGGCGGAATTCATCCTGACCAACATGCGTGACGCTGACGGACGATTGCTGCACGCTTTCAAAGACGGTCGTGCGCGATTCAATGCGTACCTCGACGACTACGCCTGTCTCATCGACGGACTGATCGACCTGTATCAGGCGACGTTCGAGCCACGTTGGTTGGAGATCGCTCTCGAACTTGCGGACCAGATGCTCGCGCGGTTTGAAGACCCGCGTGGAGGCGGGTTCTTTTACACGTCCAGCGATCACGAGCAACTTGTCGCGCGGTTGAAGGACACGCAGGACAACGCGACGCCGTCAGGCAATGGCATGGCCGCGTACGCGCTCGCGCGGCTGGGCACGCTGACCAGTCGGCCACAATTGCTCGGCAAGGCTTATGCGACACTGGAAGCGATGTCGGGACAGCTCGACAAGTTCGCGCTGGCCAGCGGGCAATCACTGCTGGCTCTCGATTTTGTCATTGGTCCCAGCCACGAGGTGGTCTTGATCGAACCCTCTGTCGCCTCCAGGGAAACGACTGAAGGTTTACGTGAGCATTGGGAGCGTTTCTGGCCGAATCACGTCATCGCTCTGCGACGAACTCAAGACACTGACGCAGAACTGACGATGGGCTTGCGCGATCTCTTACTCAGTAAGCCTGCTCTTCCGAACGCGTTGACCGTGTTCGTCTGCGAGCGAGGAAGTTGCCAGACACCTCTGGTTGGTCTGGCCGCCTGGCAAGAATGGCTCCGGCAAAAAGAACAGTCCGAGTCGCTCCGCCATTAGGCGTTCTGTGATTTTTGGAGTTTTGAGTGGAGTTTGAGTCCCTGCGGCGAACGAGTCCTCATCTAAGGACTCAAAAATTTGGGGCTGTTCGCTTGGGAAAATGACACTCGATTCATAGGCTGTTTTCCCTCCGAGTCATCCCACCCCTTGTCTTCTGGAGCCGATCACTGTGTCGCGTCCCAAAATTGTCATTTGTGCCGAGTACCAAGGGACGGGTGCGGCAGTCGGAACGATTACTGGATTTCAGCTCGCGGTCGAGCACCTCATCATGGAGGCGGGCAACGACGGCATGGCGGACTTGGTCGTCTTCTGCTTGGGAACCCAGACCCGGACGTACGCGCATCCGCGTTACCCCAATGTGACCTTCCGGCAATATCTCCCGCTGGTGTCTCCGCGAGAACTTTGCCCCTATGTCTCGACCAAGGCTCTGCCGTTTCGAGTCGAGCTGTTTCCGTTTCGGAACGACATCACGCGCGACATCGTCGCCGAGCGACCGGATGTGATTCACACGTTCCAAACCATCGGAGCCACCGATATGGCCGGCCTGCGAGCGGCCAAGAAGTTGCGCCGGCAGGGACACAAGGTCCGTTTGATCTCCTCCGTGATGACCGAAATCGAGACCTACATCACGAACTATTTCGCATCGTACACCCGCGAGAACTTGGAGTTCGCTGAAACGCACAGCTACCTGGAAGAATTGCGGGCCGCCTGGCGGATGGAAGGTGCTGAGCCACCTCGCGGCAAACTGTTTCGTGCGCTCAATGTGCTCGACCATTGCTTCAATCATCCGATCTGCCGAATCGTTTCGTTCTTGCATCGCCGGTTTTCCAAGGGATCGGCAACTCAGCCGCAATCGGCATCGCTGGCCAAAACGGGAACGCCGTTTCAGAGACTGTTGCGATTCCTGGCCCACCGGCAGATTTCTCGGTATCTCAAGCAAGCGGATGTCGTCACCACCTCGCGACCGGGCGATGCCGTCAACTATCAGATTCCCGACGATCAGGTGTGGCACATGCCTCTGAGTTGCAACACCGACGGCTTCCGCCCGGCGGAGGAAACGGTGGCGAGTGTCCGAACTCGGCTCGCTGACGAACTTGCCGGTGGAAGAATCGATCAGGTTGTCAGTCAGGGACTGAGCAAGTTCCTGAATTGGATCGAGGCCGATCCCAATTGCTTCGCGATCGTCACCGTCGGCCGGCTGAGCGACGAGAAGAATCTGTGGTTGCTCGCGCAGGCATTTCAGAAGCTGACCGAAGCCACCCCTGCCCGCCGCGTGTACTGGCTGGCCTGCGGCACGGGCTTATGGGATGCGGAATTGATTCAGCAATTTCCGGATCAAGTGGCTCTCGGAGGGCTAGTGCCCAACGACTTGCTGCCGATGCTGTTCAATCTGGCTCGATCGCGACGGTTCGTCTACGTGAGTGCTTCCGACACGGAAACGTATGGCATCACTCACGAGGAAAGTCAGCGGTGCGGCCTGCCGATTGTCGCGATGGAGCTGGGAACGCGCGGGCATTTCTATTGTCAGGGAGATCGCATCGGCCCTTCGCGGACCGTAACACCCGACACCGCCATCGAAGACGATGTTCGTGCCATCGGCCCGGAATCACAGTCCTTCATTTGCGCCGCCAACGGGTTGTGCGTGCCGGATTTTTCCGGAGGCCGGGGCTTGAACAGAGTGCGACATTCTCTCAGCGGCGAGGCCAGCATTCAGTTGGCCATTCAAGCGTTGTCGGAAGCACTCATTGTGATGGAACGGCTGCCGCGCGAAACCTGGGATCTGATGTCTGACAATGCGATCGCCATGACCGAACAAACCAAGATGAATTGGCGCAGCGTTTGGCAACTTCTGCGGTTCGGAGTCTACGCTTTGGATCGTCATCGCCATGCGGAATTGATCGCGGCACACAGCCATCGGTTTAGCACGTTGGCTCGCTCGGATTCCCACTACGATTCCGCACGCCGCCGCCGACCCACTCCCGCGGAAGCAGCGGTCTCAGCGTCCGAGACATGAACTCGGCGAAGTCGCCAAAAACGTAGCCGTCATCGCTCCGCGTGACGAGCCGATCGGATGACAGCGACCGCGAATCGCTAGAGATGGTGACCGTGCGAAGCGTTCGGCTCATCACGCGGAGCGATGATGGCTACTTTGACACCAATCGCTCACCACGTCGACGTAAACCGGCTGCGGAGTAGATCGCGTCAATGGCCGTCATGTTGTTGATCGCGTCAACTCCATTCGTCGGCAGCGTTGCTCCGCCACGCAGAGCTTGCACCAGTGCTGCGAGCTGACACGCATACGACGTCGGGTGGCGCGACACAGACTCGCGCCGGCGGCCGGCGGTCGTTTGGACGGTGATCCGATGGAAGAACTGCGGAAGAAATGGATTGAGGACGGTCATCGTCCCGTTCGCACCCGTCACCTTGACGAAGGCTCGCCAGTTCCAAATCTGAGATCGCAACGACACCGTCACGCTGGCCGAGATCCCGCCCGGAAACTGCAACTCTGAAGTCATCCAATGATCGACCTGCGGTTGAATCAACCGCGCGGACGCGGACTGCACCGTAGGCTCGGAACCGGCGAGGAACCGGCAGACGTTGACCGCGTAACAGCCGACGTCCATGAACGCTCCGCCGCCAGTGGAATAGGCAAAGCGAATATCCTTCAGCCCCGGAATGAACACGCAGAATTTCGCTTCCAGATGACGGATCGCTCCCAGTTCGCCACTGACCACGATCTCCTTCATCCGCGCGGCCAGCGGGTGATACCGAAAGTGAAACGCCTCGATGAGCTGTCGCCCCGATTGTGTTGCGGCCGCCTGCATCGCGCGAGCTTCCTCCGCATTCGCGGCGATTGGCTTTTCGCACAGCACATGCTTGCCGGCCTGCAAAGCTCGGATCGACCATTCGGCGTGCAAGTGGTTGGGCAGCGGGTTGTAGATGACCTCAATGTCCGGGTCGTCGAGCAATGCTTGATAACCAGCGTAGGATCGCGGGATGCGATTCGCCTTCGCGTATCGCCGTGCCTTGTCATCCGCACGACTGGCGACCGCGACGACTTCGGCGTGCGGGTTCTGCCGCGCGGGACTCAACAGAGCCATCTTCGCGATGCGGGCCGTCCCCAGCAGACCAATCCGCACCGGCAGCACATCGGGCGGCGTCTCATTCGGCATGGCGACTCTCCTGAGGCGAACGGCAAAAGAAAGTAGACCGGTCACTCCGTGACCGGAACCTTCGAGTCACGGAGTGACTCGTCTACCTTTCTACGGACTTCTGGGACAGCCCCTGCGCAATATGGTCGCCGACTCGCAGAGCCTGAGCGACGATCGTCAGCGCGGGATTCACGGCTCCCGACGATGGGAAGAACGACGCATCGACCACGAACAAATTGGGCACATCATGAGTCCGACAATACGGGTCCAAGACCGACGTCCGAGGATCATGGCCGAACCGAGCCGTGCCGCAGACATGCGTTCCCGCTTGCTGCGGTTGCGGCACGATCCGCGATAAGACCAAAGAGAATCCCGCTCGGCGAAAATGCCGAGTCGCCAGACCGACGAGACGCCGGTGCGTGCGCAGATTATTCGGCCGATACCGCAATCGGATCTGGCCCGAGTCGTCGCTCAGAACTCGGTTCTGCGGATCGGGCAGGTCTTCAGACATCGAAAAGAATTGGATCGAGCGTGAATTGAGCCACCGCCCCAAACCCGGCATGCCGCCATGTTGCAGCGGATAAAACCCCAAGAACTGGATCGTCCCCAGCGGGTACGGCCAATCGGGACCGGAGAAGTAGTAGTCGGTCAGCGTCAGCGTCTTTTGAAACTCCGCCGTGTTACGACGCGTGAAGTGAATGCCGACCATCCCCGTGCAGTTGTGAAACATCAGATTCGCGCCCACCAACCCCGACGAATTGGCCAGCCCTTGGGGATGCGACGCACATTTCGATCGCAGCAATAACGCGGCGGAGGGAATCGCGCCGCAGGCCACGACAAACTGGCCGGCTCGCAAAGTCTGCGTCGTTCCGTCCTGCTCGACCTCGACGCCTTCGATGCGTCCGTCCGGTCCGACCAGCAAGCGTCTCGCGAAGGCGTTGACGAGCACATCGACATTGCCACTTTCGAGCGCCGGGCGCAGACAGCAAGTCTCCGCGTCGCTCTTCGCATCGACCTGACAGGGATAGCCGTCGCAGGTTTTGCAATACAGACAGCGACCGCCGTCTCGATAGTCCAGCCCCAACGGGATCGGGAATGGTTGCAGTCCCTGTTCACGCAGCCGCACCGCGAGTTGCTGGATGTACTCGCCATGCGGCAACGCCGGATACGGATAGGGCGCGGATCGAGATGGCCCGGTCGGGTCGGCTCCGGCGGTGCCATGTACGCGATAGAGCTGCTCGGCGCGCGCGTAATAAGGTTCCAGCTCTTGATACATCACCGGCCATTCCGGAGAGATCCCCTCGCAATGCTCCAGCGTCTCAAAGTCCCGCTGTCGCAGTCGCAGAAACGCCGCTCCGAAGAGCTTGGTCTTGCCGCCGACAAAGTAGTATTCCGTGGGATGAATGCGACGCCCGGAATCGGCGTTGCGCCAGACTTCGGTGGTGCGATAGCGACGCTGGCCAAAGACGGCCTGTGTGTCCCAGTTCTGCGGTTCCTTCGGCAGAAAGTCGCCACGCTCGACAACGAGAATCTTCATTCCCGATTGCCGCAAGGCGTAAGCCAGCGTGCTGCCGCCCGCGCCGCTGCCGAGGATGATGAGGTCATAGACCGTTCGCATTCGAGTCCGATATCAAAGGTCTTAGGAGACGGGATCGGGTCGCCGTGCAAATACCGTTGGGGCCGGATGCTGCATTTGGTCCTCTCCGACCGTCCACTTCAGCCCATGCTGGCCGAGGATTTCCAACACTTGTTTGAGCGGATCATCGGGGCCGGGGTGTATCTCAACGATGAGTTGTTTGATGCGCGGCCAATGCTCGTCCTTGATGCCTTTCAGGATTTCGACCTCGCTATTCTCCGCGTCGATCTTCAGCAGGTCGATCGTTTGGAGTGCGTTCTCTTCGATGATTTGAGAGATCGACTTAATCTCACACGTCACCTGTTCGGCTCTGGCGTGCCAGCGAACCAGTCCACGAGCGAGCGTGCGCCTCACAAACGATGGCAACAGCCCCAGTGCGATCCGTAACGGGCGATTGGGGAGTTCCTTGAAGACCCACAGATTGAACTCTTCTTCTCGCTTCTGTCCTTCGGCGGAGTTGTTCGTTGGGGAATGTTCCGGAAACATCGTCGAACGCGCGGTGCAGTTTGGCAGATAGGTAAAGACGGCTTCTCCCGGAGTCCGTGAGACACCGCAGCGAATCAGCCGCACCTGGTGGTCTTGAGCATTTTCAAAGTTCGCACGCAGGACATCGAAGATCCGCGGAATCGGCTCGAACGCATACAGCTTGGTGTTGCGGCATTTCTTCGTGACGAAGTGCAAAAATAATCCGATGTTGGCACCGACATCCAAAATGGTGTCACCGTCGGCGTAATGAATCAAATCATTCGAGTTGACTCCAATTTCAAAAATGTCCTTGTACATGAAGTCCATCTCGAGCTTATTGACGTATCGAAATGGCGTGCCGTCCGGCAAACGTGTTTTCTTCATGGTCTGTTGCGATGCCCTTCCTTGGCGACGTCAATGAGCCTGATACGCACTTGGATCAGTCATCCCATGCGGAGGTAATCTTCTCGAAAATCAATTCCCGAAGCAGAGACGACAAGAATCGGCCGCTTCCAATCCGAGCGTAGTTGACGGGATTCAAATTCTGGTAGACCACTTTGAGAAGTCCGTCCCAAGATCGCACGTCCTCTTCGCGCTCAGCCGACCGCGACATTCGGTCTTCGGATTTCTGTGGGATGGCTGGCTCGGCGACCGTTGCCAAGACCGGCTATGATCGCTGTCCCATGACGATGAACGTTCCTTCGCAACATCGCAGGCTCATTGATTTGCACGGTCAGACATTGGCGGCCGTCAGCGGCAACGATGCCGCGCCGGGACCACCGGTCGTGTTCGTGCATGGCATCACGGCCAGCGTCGATCTCTGGCTGCCGTCGCTGCCGGAGTCGGTGCGTGACGAGCGGCGGTGGATCTCGCTGAGCTTGCCGGGGCATCATCCCTCGCGGATTGATCGCCAAACCTTCGGCCGTTGGGACGACGTCACTCCGGCGGTTTGGGCGGAGTGGTACGAAGCCGCGTTGAAACAACTCGTCGGCGATCAACCAGTGGATGTGGTGGGATGGTCCACCGGCGGATTCACGGCGTTGACGTTGGCGGCGCATTTTCCGCAACGAGTCCGCAGCGTCATGAGCATTTCCGGTTTTGCCGTCGGCCGCTGGCTGGGATTGATCGGGACATTTCAGCGGCTCAGTTTGAGTTCGCTGACGCGCTGGGCCGTGCGGTTGGGATTTGGTGTCGTCGGACGCTGGCGAATGCTGTTTGATCTCGTGATGAGATCGGGCATCACGGATCGTGCGGCGTTTCAGTCTTCGTCCGTTCGTGAGCGGACAATGGAAGATTGGTTTGCGGCGTTTGCTCAGCACGATCCGGCGGTGATGGCCGAATTGTTTTGCAAGATCGCCGAGTTGGATTTGTCCGATCAAATGAGCCGCATCAAGTGTCCGGTGCTGATTGCCGGTGGTGGGGCGGACTCGTACATTCCCGGCATCCACCCGCGCTGGATGGCCGATCAAATTCGGGGTGCCGAGTTGGTCTTATGGCCGGGAGTCGGGCACATGTTCTTCGCAGAGCGGACACACGAGTTTCAGGAGTTGCTCGTCCGCTGGTTGAAACGATCGTAACTCCGCCGGATGGCGACTTGGCAGCATGAGTGACATCGCATCTTCCAACGGTTCGCCGCGCAAGGCGTGCATCATCGGAGCCGGCTCGTCTGGGATCGCCGCCGCGAAAACGCTGCGCGAACGGGGCATTCCCTACGACTGTTTTGAGATCGGCAGCGGCATCGGCGGGATGTGGCGGTACAACAACGACAATGGACGTAGCTCGGCCTACAAGTCGCTGCACATCAACACGTCGCGCGACACGATGGCCTATTCTGATTTCCCGTTGCCGCGCGATTGGGTGCCGTTTCCCGATCACGAACATGTCCTGAAGTATTTCGAGAGCTACGTCGATCACTTCGGCTTTCGCGACACGATTACTTTCCGCACGACGGTGGAGAAAGTCGAACCGGCGGAGTCAGGAGACCCGCACCCAGCGCAGGCCGGCAACGGCGATTGGGACGTGACCGTCGTCGGCCCGGATGGTCAGCGGCGCACGAACCGTTACGGAGCGGTGCTGGTCGCCAACGGACATCACTGGAGTCCGCGCAAGGTGACGTATCCCGGTGAGTTCCACGGCCAGCAGATGCACTCGCACGACTATCGCACACCGGAAATGTTGATCGACAAGCGTGTGCTGGTCGTCGGCTTCGGCAACTCGTCGTGCGACATCGCGTGCGAATCGTCGCGCGTCGCCGAGGCGACATTTTTTTCGGTACGCCGCGGAGCTCACGTCATTCCGAAATACATGTTCGGCTGGGCGATGGACACGATCCTGCCCAAGTTCATCTGGAGGATTCTGCCGTGGTGGGCCATTCGGCCGATCTTTGCCTTCGGCTTGCGACTGGCGCGGGGCGAGATGAGCTGGTACGGCCTGCCCCAACCGGAGCACGGTGTGCTGCAAGAGCACCCGACGATCTCGGCCGATCTCTTCAACGTGATCGGGCACGGAAATCTTGGCATTAAACCGAACGTGCAAGAGCTGTGTGGCGACAGCGTGAGGTTCGTCGACGGCAGCGTCGAGAAAATCGACCTCATCGTGTGGTGTACCGGCTACAACATTTCCTTTCCGTTCTTGGATGGCCAGATCATCGACCCACTCAACAACGAGATTTCGCTGTATCAGCAAGTCGTGCATCCGGACCGGCCGGGCCTGTACTTCATCGGACTCGTGCAGCCGTGGGGCGCGACCATGCCGCTGGCAGAGGCTCAATCCAAGTGGGTTGCCGATGTGCTCACCGGGCAGTCCGGCCTGCCTCCGCGCGACGAGATGCTCGCCGAGATCCAGCGTCACCAAGCCGAGATCGCCAAGCGATACACAAAGAGCGTTCGGCATACGATCCAAGTCGATTTCTTTCCGTATCAAAGCTTGCTCACGAAGACCTCCCGCCGCGGCCGCCGCTGGCCGAAGCGACCGCTGTGAGAGTCGCCCGCTTTCGCCGAGAGCGGACTACGTTAAGGGTCGTGTGTTCAAATTTCAAAATTGGCGGGTGAAGTTTTCCGTGCCTTCATGGCGTGTTGTCCGCCAATTTTGAATTTTGAACACACGACCCTTTTCGATCACGCGTGAAATCGCGCGCAAGCCATTTTTTCCGCTCTCGGCGAGAGCGGGCTACGTGAAACATCATGCAACGCCTCGCGATCACCGGCAGTTCGGGCTATTACGGCCGCAATCTGATTGAACATGCGCGGCGCGAGTCGCCCAAGACGCGCATCCTGGGCATCGACGTCGTTTCGCCGCGCGAGGCCGCTCCCGACGAGTTCATTCAGGCCGACATTCGCAGCCCGGACGTGCAAACCGCTCTGGCGAAGTTTCAGCCGGACACGATCGTGCATCTGGCGTTCGTGGTGAACCCGATTCGCGACAACCGGAAAATGAGCGACATCAACATCCGCGGGACGCACAACGTCTTCGAGTCCGTGCGCTCGCTGCGACCGCGACGGTTCTTGATGGCCTCCAGCGCGACGGCTTACGGAGCATGGCCTGACAATCCCATTCCGATTCACGAAGACTGGCGTTTGAAAGCTCGCGAGAACTTTCAATACGCGGCCGACAAGACCGCAGTCGAGGCGTCCATCCGAGCGTTGGCAGACGAACTGCCGGAAGTCGCGGTCTCCTGGACGCGGCCGGTCATCATCGGCGGTAAGGGTGTGAGCAATTATCTCAGCCGCTTCACGCTCACCATGCCGTTCATCCTGCTGCCCGATGGAGTGGACGTGCCGCTGCATTTCGTTCACGAGACTGACTGCGTCGCCGCAACATGGGAGATTCTGCGTTGTGACGCGCGCGGTCCCTTCAACATCGGCCCCAACGATCACGTCACGCTGACGCAACTTGCTCGGCTGACGAACCGCCGCGTCTTCAACGCACCGTTCTGGACGTTCAAGCTCGTCACGGCATTCGGGTGGGGCCTGCGACTGCCGGGCAGCGATTTCCCACCCAGCATGCTCGACTTCGTCCGTCATCCCTGGGTCGTCGCGTCCACGCGGCTGCAAAATGAACTCGGCTTTCAGTTCCGCTATTCGTCCGAGCAAACGCTGCTGGAGATGTGGACCGAGCACCGCCGGAAGAAGGGGAAAATGAAAAATGAAGAATGAAGGTGGAGGCTCCAAGTAGCCGTGTTCTAATTCTCGGAGTCTTGTGAAACAGCGCCCTGGCTGACCCTCTTTAACGTCTGGGTATTGCGTTTGAACCCTCCGGGTTGAATCACAAATGCGCAACATCAAAACTGACGCTTCGGGTTCGATTGGACGCGGCGAGTGGATATTCGCCACCCATCTGGAAATAATCCCGCCCCAATTGCGAACCGCGTTCGCGGTTCGTTCATCCGTCAGTTCGGCCGACATCTCTTGCACGACAACCGAGGAATTCATCCATGTCTCAATCCGTGGCGACCACTTCATCGGAACGGCTCAGCGAAAATGATGTCCAGGCGATTGATCAATTGCGGGAGGTTTACGCGAAGCTGCGGAAAGAACTCGGCCGAGTCATCGTCGGGCAGACCGACACGATCGAGCGATTGGCGATTTGCCTGTTCGCTCGCGGGCATGGCCTGCTGATGGGCGTGCCGGGACTGGCCAAGACGCTGCTGGTCAGCAAGCTGGCCGAGACCATGTCGCTGAAATTCAGCCGCATCCAATTCACTCCCGACCTGATGCCGATGGACATCACCGGCACCGACATCCTGCAAGACACGGCGGGAGGCAAACGCGACTTTGAATTCGTGCATGGGCCGATCTTCGCGAACATCGTGCTGGCCGATGAGATCAACCGTGCTCCGCCGAAGACGCAGGCGGCGATGCTCGAAGCGATGCAGGAGCGCAAGGTCACGGTCGTCGGCAAAGCGTTCACGCTGGAGGCTCCGTTTCTCGTGCTGGCAACACAGAACCCCGTCGAGCAGGAAGGAACTTATCCGTTGCCCGAAGCACAGCTCGACCGGTTCATGTTTTTGATCGAACTGGACTATCCGTCGGAAGAGGAAGAAGTGCGGATCGCTCGCACAACGACCGGCGATGACTTGCCGGAGTTGAGTCATCTGCTGCACGCGGAAGACATCATTCGGCATCAACATCTCGTGCGGCGCGTGCCGGTGCCGGATCACATCTATCAATTCGCCGCACGGCTGGTGCGGAAGACTCGGCCGAACGGATCAACCGCGCCGGGTTGGCTCAAACCGCTGGTCGCCTGGGGTGCTGGGCCGCGAGCGGTGCAAAACTTGATTCTCGGTGCGAAGGCTCGCGCGGCGTTGATGGGGAGCTACATGGTCCGGCTGGAAGACATTCAGGAGGTCGCTTCGCCGGTGCTGACGCATCGCATCATCACCACCTTCGCCGCTCAGGCCGAAGGGGTCGACGCCAAGAAGATCGTTCGGCGGCTGATCGAAGAGACAAACACAGAAACGTAAGCGATGGCCGACTTTGACAGTCCCTGGAAGGAAGCGATCGAGTTCTATCTGGAGGACTTCTTGCAGTTGTTGTTTCCCGATGTCCACGCGGCAGTGGATTGGAGCCGTGGCTACGAATACCTCGACAAGGAACTGCAACAGATCGTACGTGACTCGGAACTGGGGCGGCGTTATGTCGACAAACTGGTCAAGGTCTGGCTGAAGAACGGCGACGAGAAATGGATTCTGATTCACATCGAAGTTCAGGGAGACGAGGAAGCACAGTTTGGTCAGCGGATGTTCGTGTACTACATCCGGTTGTTCGACAATTACGACCGGCCGGTCGTGAGCTTGGCGGTACTCGCCGATGAGAACCCCAACTGGCGGCCGGCGAGTTATCAGTCAGGATTGTGCGGCTGCGAGCTGCGGTTCGATTTCCCAACCGTCAAGCTGCTCGATTTCACGGAACGCTGGAGCGATTTGGAGCAGAGTCAAAATCGAATTGCCGTGGTCGTCATGGCGCATCTCAAAGCAAAGGAGACGACTCGTGATCCGAATTCTCGGCTGCGTTGGAAGACCCAGTTGGTGCGATTTTTGTTCGAGCGTGGATGGACTCGACAAGATATCCTGGAGCTGTTTCGTCTGATCGACTGGCTGATGGTTCTGCCGGAAGACCTGGAGAAAAAACTGGAAGCCGATCTGGCTTCGATCGAGCAGGAGAAAAAAATGCCGTACATCACCGGTTTTGAAAAACGGGCGATCGAAAAAGGTCTATCACAAGGTCTATCACAAGGTCTATCACAAGGTCTGTCACAAGGTCTGTCACAAGGTCAAATTGAAGGATTGCAGGACACGGTCCAAGCTGTCTTGGAAGTACGGTTCGGCGGGATTGAGCCGCAGGCGTTGGAAGAGTTGAAGTCGCTGACGGACCTGGCGGCGTTGCAAGCGGCGCGAGCGGCCGTGCAAACCGTGGACTCGGTGGAATCGCTGCGGACGATTTGGCGACAGGTGACGCAATCGTGAGTCACACAGTGGTCATTTATGGTCGTCAGGAAAGGCGTCCCATGCGATCTTGGAATGCGATACGTCGAACATCGCGGTGGCTCGTGCTGGTCAGCGCTTTTGCGATGAGTACGGCGGGAGCCGCTCTCGCGGACGACGAAGTGCGAATCATGCCACAGGTCTTCGCCGAGAAATTTGCGAAGCTCGACCGCAACAACGACAAGAAACTGTCGTTGGCAGAGTTCCAGGCATCGACGGCCAAGGAGCAGGCCGCGGTGGCCCAGCGGGACTTTCTGTTGTTCGACCAGGACGCCGACGGACTGCTCTCGCTGGAGGAATTCTGGAGCATCCCGACGGTGATTGCTCCAGAACAGCGCGGGCCGCTGCCCGATCCGATGACCGGGCTGGTCGATCAATTCGTCGCGGTCATGGATAAGTTCTTCGATGAATGGGACAAAGACGTCGATCGAACGATTCCGACGAATCGGTTTGTCTCGGAGTTCGGGGTGACCATTCAAGAACCGATCACTCAGCAAATGCAATTCGAGGCCGATCCGAATCGAGATGGGCAAGTCAATCGCAAGGAGGCTCGGCGGTTTGTCGAGATTCAGTTCGGGATGCGCCGCGGCGACGGCAAGCTGCTCCGCGAACCGTGCGGCCGAGTCATTCAGTACATCCAGTTCAAGAACGCCGATCGAAACCGCGATGACCGCATCGATCACACCGAGTTCATCAATCATTCGTATTCCGGGACCAAGGCCGAAGAGATCTTCGTCAGCGGCGACACGAACAAAGATGAGCACATCTCGTGGGATGAGTGGTGCAAAATCCCCGGTCGCATCGACGACCCGATTAGCGAGTTCCGCCGGCTCGACACCGATCTGAATGGGAAACTCAACCTGATTGAGCTGATGGCCGGCACGCCTGACTGGATCAAGGTCTCCGCGACGTCGGCGTTTCCTGGTTGGGATTTCGACCGCGACGGCGAGCTGTCGCTCAGCGAGTATCGGCTGACGATGCGAGGCAATCCGGTCGCGGGCTGGGCCAGTGTGTTGGTCGATGTGGACGGCGACGAACGGATCTCACGCGCGGAATTTGTTTACGATCGCGCAGTCCCACTGCTGCGATTTGTCTATTTCAAAATCCTGGACCAGAACAGCGACGGCACGCTCGACTCGCAGGAGTTCAAGTTCAAGTTGAAAATCCGCCGGGCGGCTTATGCGCTGAACGCCGACGGAACCGGCTGGCAACGCCTGTTCGACGTGAAGGAGTATCCTCAATTCGGTTCTCCGGCGGTCTCACCCGACGGCAAGCGAATCGCGTTCGACGGACACCGCGCGAAGGAGACTCTCGGCAGCCAGGTGATGATGCTCGCCGACCTCGATGGCCAGAATCTCGAAGTCCTCGGCCCCGGCATGATGCCCAACTGGAACAAGGACGGCACGGAACTGGTCTACTCGCGCGGCGGCATTCAGATCATGAATCTGGCCAGCAAAGAGTCGCGGCTGATCGGCAAGGGATGGGGCGGGCAGTGGTCTCCCGACGGCAAGAAGATTCTGTTTTATGACGGGCTGAGAATCATGCTTCACGACTTGGCGACTCAGGAAACCAAGTCGGTCTACAACGGAGCGGTCCGCGAATACCAACAGCTTTATTGGAACATGACCTGGTCTCCCGACAGCCAGCGAATCATGTTCAAGGCCCTGAATAAGACCGGCCAGCAAGTGATCGCCACCGTCTTCGCCGATCTGGCACAGCCCCGCATGAAAGTGCATTACACCGGCCTGAGCATCACGGAAGACTTCGCCTGGCACCCGGCCGGCAAGCGCGTCGCCTTCGGCATGCACTGCCCGGAACGAAAGCTCTATCAGATTTACGAACTCGATCCCGACGTCGATGAGCCGCCGAAACTGATACCCGGCCAAGACCCGAACACCAACAACACCAATCTCTGCTGGATGCCGGACGGCAAACGTGCCGTCATCATCACGGGGGATTTCTGATGTTTGCCGATCGTCAGCCTCGCAGCTTCCTGGACACCGGCGCGTTGTCGCGCTTGGCGGCCGTGCCGTTGTGTGCTCGGCGGCCGATGTTGGGGGGTGTGTCGGGGCGACATACCAGTCCGCATCGCGGGGCCAGCGTTGAGTTCGCCGAGTATCGAAAATACGTCCCCGGTGATGACCTGCGGCGGCTCGATTGGCGAGCTTACGGACGCTCGGATCGCTTTTACGTCAAAGAGTTCGAGGCGGACACGAACCTGCGTTTGTGCGTGGTGCTCGACACGAGCGGTTCGATGGACTTTGGTTCGACCGGCATCACGAAGATCGAGTACGCCCGCAAGCTGGCTGGCTCGCTGGCCTACCTGGCCTCGCAACAAGGGGACGCGGTCGGGCTGTCGTGCGTCGCGAACGGAATCGTTCGCAACATCCCGCCGAAGCGCAGTCCGGCACATTTGATGAATGTCTTTGAGATTCTCGAACAAGCTCAGCCCAACGGCGAGACACAACTTGTCCCGGTGCTGCACGAACTCGCTGAGACAATCCGGCAGCGGGCGTTGATCGTCGTGCTGTCCGACTTCTTCGTGGAACCAGACCTGCTGCGCGGTTGCTTCCAGCATCTGCACTTCCGCAAGCACGATGTCGCGCTGTTTCAATTGCTCGATCCGCAGGAACTGAGCTTTAGCTTTCGGCGTCCGATGCGGTTCATCGACATGGAAGGTGGCCCAGCCATCTTCGCCGAACCCAACGAGATCGCCGACCGCTATCAAAAAGCGTTGCAGCAATACCTCGCCGATCTGAAGCAAGTCGTGCTGGAGTCCGCGATGGATTACCACCAAGTCAGCCTCGATGAAAACTTCGAGCAAGTGCTGATGCGATTTCTCGTCGGCCGCACGCGGACGAAAGGGGTGCGATGAGTTTCCTCCAACCACTTCTGCTCGCCGGCCTGCCACTGATTTCGTTGCCGATCTTGATTCACCTGATCAACCAGCGGCGGTTTCAGACAATCCGCTGGGGGGCGATGATGTTTCTGCTCGCGGCGAATCGCATGTCGCGCGGGTATGCGAAGCTGCGGCAGTGGCTGATCCTGTTGTTTCGCACGTTGGCGATTGCTGGATTGATTGTCGGCGTCGCTCGGCCGTTGGCAAGCGGTTGGCTGGGCCTGACTGCCGGAGGTCGCCCGGATACGACGATCGTTTTGCTCGACCGCTCACCGAGCATGAGACAACAGGGCGAAGGACAAGTCGGCACGAAGCTCGACACCGGCCGGCATCAATTGGCTCGCTCGCTGAGTCTGCTTGGCTCGGCGAAATGGGTCTTGATCGAGAGCACGACCAACACACCGCGGGAAATCGAATCGCCCGATGTGTTGATGAATCTGCCGGCGACCGAGCCGGCCAGTTCATCAGCCGATCTGCCGGCGATGCTGCAAGCGGCTCACGATTACATTCAGGCGAACAAATCGGGCCGCACCGAGATTTGGATTTGCTCGGACATTCGAGCGAACGATTGGAACTCCGAAAGCGGCCGCTGGGCGACGCTGCGGGATGCGTTTCTCGAACTGTCGCAAGGGGTCCGGTTTCATTTGCTGGCGTATCCGCAGGCGGCGTCCGGAAACATGTCGCTGCGCGTCACCAATGTACGACGGCAACAAGGCAGCGACGGTGCCGAGTTACTCGTGTCGCTTAAGCTGACACGCGAGGGTGTCGTGGATGATGCGGAGAAAAGCACAGTGCCGGTTTCGTTTGAGATCGAAGGCGCACGCTCGGAATTCACCGTCGAGATGTCCGGTTCGCAGTTCGAGCTGAAAGATCATCGCATTCCGATTGAGCGACAGAAGGATCGCGGCTGGGGAAAGGTCTCGATCCCGGCAGATGCGAACTCGGCGGACAACGATTTCTATTTCGTGTTTGATCAACCGGCGGTGCGGCAGACGATCATCGTGGCCGATGACGCGAACGCTGCTCGGCCGCTGCAACTATCGGCGGCGATCTCGCCTGATCCAGCGCTGAAGCTCGCGGCGGAAGTGCTCTCGGTCGATCAATTGCCGACCGTCGAATGGGATCAAGTCTCGCTCGTGCTGTGGCAGGCTGCGTTGCCGGACGGTCCAGCGGCGGATGCCGTTCAATCATTCGTGGATCGCGGCGGGCAGGTTGTCTTCTTTCCGACTCAAGGCGTGACCAGCACGGCGTTCGCGGGCGTCTCGTGGCAATCGTGGATCGAGTCGCCGGACGGCATCGCGATCGAAACGTGGCGCGGCGATCAAGATTTGCTCGCGCATACGCAAAGCGGAGCAGCGTTGCCGGTCGGACAATTGCAGATCCGCAAACATTGCGGCCTGTCGGGCGAGCACATTCCACTGGCGACGTTGAAAGGTGGCACACCGTTGCTCGCGCGGGTGACGACGAATCGCGGTGGTGTCTATTTCTGTGCGACGACTCCCGCGATGGCCGATTCGTCGTTGGCGGAGAACGGCGTCGTCTTGTACGTGCTGGTGCAACGCGCGCTCGCGCTGGGAGCGGCGGCGCTCGGCAACACTCGGCAACTGATCTCTGGAGATGTCTCCGGCGAGCAGCCGACAGCGTGGCAACAAGTCGCCGGCCCGCCGGAAGCCCTCTCAACGGAGTTCGCGTTTCATGGCGGCGTCTATTCGGCGGGTGAGCGGTTGCTGGCGCTCAACCGCGCGAGTGCCGAAGATCAGGCGGCGGTGCTGGCCGACGGGCGCGTCGCCGAGTTGTTTCAAGGACTCGATTTTGCGCGTGTCGATGACAAGGCCGGCAACCTCGCCGCGCTGATTCAAGAGATTTGGCGTTTGTTTCTCGTCGCGATGATCATCGCGTTAATCGTCGAGGCGGCGTTGTGCCTACCACGTATCCAACACATACCGCCGGTGACACAAGTGGCATTTGCCGAACCAACCCCCAAAGAAACGCAAATCAAAGACAGAACACTAATCTCCGCTGATCTTCGCTAATGGGAATTGAATTAGCGCAGATTAGTGAAGATTAGCGTTCCCCAAACTCATGAATTCCACCCGCTCACTCACGTTCTTATGGACTCCCGGCTCGTTGGCCGTGTCGGTGATCGCGGTGTTGGTCGCGGCCGGATTCTGTTGGGCGGCGTGGCGGCGATCGGGATATCGGCCGTCGTTTGGAATGCTCGAAGTCTTGCGGTTGGTGATCATCGCGCTGGCGGCGGTGATGTTCAATCAGCCGGAATGGGTCGAGGAATTTCGGCCGGACGAGAAGCCGTCGATTGCCGTGCTGTGGGATGACTCGACCAGCATGGGAACGAAAGACGTCTCACCGAGCAGTTCACCGGGAACACCGAACTCGACGCTGATGGCTCGCAAAGAAGCGATCTCCGGAATGATTGAACCCTCGGCGTGGGCGAAGCTGACCGAGCGGATGAACGTCGTCATTCAGCCCTTCGCTTCGCCGCAGCCGGGGCACGGCACCGATCTGCATGAACCGCTCGCGCAGGCTCCTGAGAAGTTCAAGAACTTGTTGGGCATCGTTTTGATCTCGGATGGCGATTGGAACGAAGGTCCGCCGCCGGTGCAGGCCGCTTCACGATTGCGATTGAAAGGCGTGCCGGTCTTTACGGTGCCGGTCGGGAATCCCACTCGGCTGCCGGATTTGGAATTACTGAGCCTCGACGCGCCGACGTTCGGCATTGCCGGGAAGTCGGTGCGGATTCCGTTCGCGATCGAAAGCTCGCTGCCGCGCGAAACGACGATGACCGTGTCGCTCAAGACGTCGGACGGTGACGAGGTCACGAAGGAGGTCCGCATCGCGGCGATGGGGCGCACTAGCGAGTGGGTCATCTGGAAGCCAAAGACGACCGGCGACTTCACGCTGACTCTCGATGTCCCCAAGCACAGCGACGAGACGCTGATCGACAACAACAAGCTGACGGCTCCGATTGTGATCCGCGAAGAGAAACTGAAAGTGCTGGTCGTCGAGTCGTATCCGCGCTGGGAGTACCGCTATCTCCGCAACGCACTGTCGCGCGATCCGGGTGTCGAGGTTTCCTGTTTGCTGTTTCATCCGGGGCTGAGCAAAGTCGGCGGCGGCAACAAGGACTACATCAAGCAATTTCCGAGCGGCCTCGACGAGCTGTCGAAGTTCGACGTTGTCTTCTTGGGAGACGTCGGCCTCGAAGGAGGGCAACTCACCGAGGAGCAATGCCGGTTGCTCAAAGGCTTGGTAGAGCATCAGGCGAGCGGTCTCGTCTTCATACCGGGTATGCAAGGCCGGCAGTTCAGTTTGATCGACACGGAGTTGGATGATCTTAGTCCGGTCGTTCTCGATGAGGGGCAGCCGAGCGGTTGGGGCTCGCGCACGCCGGGACATTTCGAACTGACGGAACTCGGACGCCGCAGCTTGCTCACGAAATTAGCCGACACCACCGACGACAACATGGAAGTGTGGGAAGATCTTCCCGGCTTCCAGTGGTACGCGCCGGTTGTCAAAGCGAAACCCGGAAGCGAAGTGCTCGCCGTTCACAAGGACATCACCAACGAGCATGGCCGCTTGCCGCTGCTGGTGACTCGCACGTTCGGAGCGGGCAAGGTTTTGTTCATGGGGACCGACGGCGCGTGGCGCTGGCGCAAAGGGGTCGAAGACAAATACCACTATCGCTTCTGGGGTCAGGTCGTCCGTTGGATGGCCTACCAGCGAAACATGGCTAAAGGCGAAACGATGCGAATGTATTACTCACCCGATCAACCGCAGATGCGGCAGACGCTCGCCTTGCACGCGAACGTCATGGAACGGAGCGGCGAGCCGCTCGCGAAAGGGGACGTGACCGCGCGCATCGTGGCTCCGTCCGGCAAGGCCGAGACCGTGCGGTTCCTCTCGGCTGGGGACGAGTGGGGCGTCTTCCACAGCCGCTTCACCGCCGAAGAGCCGGGCAAGCACGAAGTCACGCTGCTCTGCAAACAAACGAACTCGACGCTGGAAACCTCGTTCTTCGTGCAAGGGGTCGCCGCCGAACGAATCGGCAAACCGGCTCGGCCAGAGGTCTTGGAAGAGATCGCCCGCGTGACGCGCGGCAAAGTCATCGAACCGACGAAACTCAACGACATCGTGCAATCTTTGGCCAATTTGCCGGAACCATTGCCGTCCATCCGCCGCGTCCAACTCTGGAGCCATCCGGTCTATGCCGGACTGTTGGTCTTCCTGCTGGGAGTATTTTGGGTGGGTCGAAAGGTGATTGGGTTGATATGATCCTGCCCCATCTCAATCGAACTTCACGATCGTACTTGTTCAATTGAAGACAAAGGACTGAACCATGAGTCTACAAGAACTCGAAAACACCGTGACTCGCCTGTCTGATGCTGAGTTGGTGGCTTTCGCGAAATGGTTCGATGAGTTCATGGCTGATCAATGGGATCGGCGGTTCGTGGACGATGCGCAGGCCGGTCGCTTGGATGCCGCTGGCCGGAAGGCCGATGAACATTTTGAGGCGGGACGCTGCACACCCCTATGACGCACTTCGCGACTCCCGAATTCTGGTTTCACTACCGAAAACTACCCGATGAAGTTCAGGCTTTAGCGGACAAGAACTTTACGATCCTCAAAGGCGATCCGAATCATCCCTCATTGCGATTGAAGAAGGTTGGTGTGTACTGGTCGGTGCGAGTTGGCCTCCATTATCGCGCGTTGGCCAAAGAACGTGCCGAAGGATTTCTGTGGTTCTGGATCGGCCATCATGGCGAATACGATTCAATCCTCGGATGACATAAGAGTCTTGAAATTGTGGTCCAACTTCTCCACTTGGAGCCGAAGGAGTGTCCCATGAGTCTTGCTCATCATCGGTTGACGTTGCCGGAATCGTTGCAGACGCAGTTGCTCGACTTTCGGCGGCGCGTGTGGACGATCAAATTGGTTGAGGCCGTTTGTGGCTCGGTCATCGGCATCTTGATCGCGTTCCTGGCGACGTTCGCATTAGACCGGGTGTTCGACACGCCGTGGGAGGTCCGTCTCGGCATCTTCGTGGCGGCGATGGTTGGCTGCGGGTTGATTCCGCTGGCGCTGCATCGCTGGATTTGGCGGCAGCGGAAGCTGGAGCAACTTGCGATGTTGCTCAGCCGCAAGCATCCGAGCGTGGGCGATCAGTTGCTCGGCATCATCGAATTGGTTCACAGCGAATCGGAGCAAGCCCGATCGTTGACCTTGTGCGAAGCGGCCGTGCAGCAAGTGGCCGAGGTCGCGACGAAACGGGACTTCAGCGACTCGGTGCCGAACCCCAAGCATCGCCGTCGCGCAGTGTTCGCGGGAATTTCCGGAATGATCGCGGTCGTGTTGCTGGCGATGTTTCCGGCTGCGGCGACGAATGCTTGGGCGCGGTTGCTGATGCCGTGGGGTGATACGCCGCGTTACACGTTCACGTCGATTGAGCCGGTCTCGAAACATTTGGTGGTCGCTCACGGCGAGCCGTTCACCGTTGCAGTCGCCTTAGCGAAAGAGACCGTTTGGCGGCCGGAGCAAGGGGAAGTGCAGCTCGGCGGTCAACGTCCGGTCGCGGCCAAGCTGCGTGAGGGGCGTTACGAGTTTGAACTTCCTGGCCAGATCGACGACGGCTGGCTGAGCATTCGCATTGGCGATCTTTCTCAGCGAGTTCAAGTGCAGCCAATGCTGCGTCCGGAATTGGCTTCCATCGGAGCGGAAGTCGCGCTGCCGGAATATCTCGGCAGCTCGCAGCCGCAGAAGAAAGATGTGCGGGGCGGCACCATCTCGCTGGTGAAAGGGAGCAGCGCGACGTTCACCGCGACGGCAACTCGGCCGCTGGCCTCCGCGCAGTTGGACGGGCAGCCGCTGGCACCGACACGCGAGAAGGTTGTCAGTCCCCGCATCAGCGTCGAGGAATCTCGGAAGGTCGAGTTCACCTGGCGAGATCAAAACGACCTCGCGGGCAAAGAGCCGTTCACGCTGACGATCAGCAGCCGCGAGGACGAAGCTCCGTCAATCTCGTGCGAAGACTTGCCGAGACAGCGGGTCGTGCTCGACTCGGAAGCGCTGAACTTCAAGGTCCGCGCTCAGGATGATTTCGGAGTCAAACAAGTCGGCATCGACTGGCAGGGAATCGACACGACCAACTTCAAGAACCCGGCGAAGGGGGAACGCATCCTCGCGGCGGGCGGCACCGAGAAAGAGATGTTCGAGTTGGCCGGCACGTTCTCCGCATCGTCGCTGGGGATCGAACCGCAACCGATTCAGGTGCGGCTGTTTGTCGAGGATTACTTCCCCGGCCGCGAGCGAGTCTATTCGCCGGTCTACACGTTCTATGTGCTCAACGCGGAACAGCACGCGATCTGGGTGACGGAGATGCTCAGCAAGTGGCATCGGCAGTCGCTGGAAGTGCGCGACAAAGAAATGGCGTTGCACGAGACGAACAAGACGCTGAGAGAAATGTCGCCCAGCGAGCTGGATCAACCGGAGAATCGCAAACGGATCGAAGGTCAAGCCGCGGCCGAACGAGCGAATGGCCGGCGACTGTCGAACCTCACACTCAACGGAGAGGACTTGGTCAAGCAGGCGATGCGCAATCCGGAGATCGGCGTCGGCCATCTCGAAAAATGGGCCGAGATGCTGGGCATCCTGAAGGACATCTCCGGCAACCGGATGCCGTCAGTTGCCGACTTGCTCAAGCAAGCGGCGCAGGCTCCGAAGACCGCGTCGAATTCGGAATCCCCCAGCAACAAGGCTCCGAAGGCGGGCGAGACGCGAGCCTCGGCCGCCGGCTCGCCAACAGAGCCTGATCCGAACGACAAAGAGAAAAAGCCGCCGACCAAAGTCCCGTCGATCAACGATGTCGAATCGTCGCACGGCTTCGCGAAGAAGGACGACAAGAACACTCCAGCGGCGGCACCGAGCAAATCGGGGAAGCCAAGTTTGGGACTGCCCAGCACAACGCTGATCGGCCCGCCGAAAAAAGGAGATGACTCGTGCCCCGCCGATCAGAAAGTGGAAGAGGCGGTCAAAGAGCAACAGGACTTGCTCGCCGAATTCGAGAAGCTCACCGACGAACTCAACAAGGTGCTGGCGAATCTCGAAGGGAGCACGCTGGTCAAACGGCTCAAGGCCGAGTCGCGATTGCAGTACAAGATCGGAGGCCGCATTGGCGACCAGGTCAGCGATGCGTTCGGTCTGCCTCCCAACGCGGCCAAAGAAACGACCACGAAGCTCTTCACGGAATTGGTGGCTCAGGAAGCCAAGAGCAGCCAATCCATCTCCAACATCATGGACGACCTGCAAGCCTACTTCGAGCGGCGTCGGATGATGTCGTTCAAAGCGGTGCTCGATGACATGCGGACGCAAGACGTGATCGGTGGCCTGCGAGCACTCGGTGATGACCTCAAGAAAGAGAACGGCTTGTCGATGGCTCAATGCGAGTTCTGGTCTGACGCGATGGACCGCTGGGCGGAGGATTTGGTCGATCCGACCAAAGGGGGCACCTGACCCGGCGGCAAATCGCGCGGCAGTTTGCCGCCCTCCATCGTTCTGGAAGTTCTGCAAATCCTCGAAGGCGAAGTGAATCTGCGAGAAGAAACCCGCGTCGCCGAACAAGCCAAGCCGGCCATCAAGTCCGAAGAGCACGCCAAGCAAGCCGAGCAACTCGCCGGCACGCAGCACAAGCTGGGCGAACGCACGGAAAACGTCGTCGATCGCATTCGCGCGCTCGAAAATGGTGAGGAAGAATTCGCCAAGGAGATCGGTCTGCTCCGGCAAGTGGCTGGTGTCATGCTCGAAGCCAAAACGATTCTGGCGCGACCGGACACCGGCTCACCCGCGATCGCGGCCGAGACGGAAGTGATCGAACTGTTGCTGAAATCGCGGCGCATCAATCCCAAAGGTGGTGGCGGTGGGGGCGCGGACCCCGGCGGCGGTGGGGGCGGCACGACCAACGATTCGGCGCTGACGCTGATCGGCACTGGCGTCAACGAAAAGGAAAACCGTGAGGACCACGGTGTCTCACAAGCCACCGGCGATTCGGGACCGAAGCTCCCCGAAGAGTTTCGCTCCGGCTTGGACGAGTACTTCAATCGGTTGGAGAAGAGTGGAAAGAAGTGACCGACTTGTCCGGCCGATGGCCGTGAACCGAACGCCGATGGCCGTTATCCCAACATTTGCCAACAGTCTGGAAATGGGATCACGGCCATCGGCTCCCGGCCATCAGCATTCGGCCGGACACGAACAATTGAAGGGCGGAGCGGATGATGACGCGCGTCTTGAGTCTGATGGTAGCGGCATTGATCGTCTCGCCGTGGGTGTTGGCCGACGACACAAAACCTGTCGACGAGAAGCCGGTCGTTGAGAAGAAGGCGGAAGCCAAGGCCGCTGCCGATCCGGAGGCGAAAGCCAAACAGGCTGTAGAGACAATCGAAGCGCTCGGCAAAGTCTTCGAGGTTTTCGGCGCGGCGTTGGGTGGTCGTGGGCTCGACCTCGAAGTTCCCGCAGCCGTCGAGGCGGTGGTCGCGGGCGAAGTTCTGGTCGAAGGTGCCGTGGCGGCGGACGCGGCCGGCGGCGATCCGTTCGAGCAGCAATTCCGTCAGCAGTTTCGCCAACTCTCGAAGGGGGAATTGAACTTCGTCCGCGCGGTCTGCCAGCCGAACGCCGAGCAATCCAAAAAGATCAAAACCGCCGGCGATGTTGGTTTGAAAACGGCCGTCAAGAAGTTCGCCGAAGTTCAAAAGAAGATGCAGCAAGGCATCCGCGCCGGCCAGGAGCCGCAATGGCCCGACCCGCGCAAGATCATTTCCGACGCGCTGCTCAAGTCGGTCAAGGAATCGCTCTCGGCCGATCAGGCGAAGCGCTACGAAGCCGAGTTGGAGAAACGCTCGGCCGCACGCAAGCGAGCCGCCCTGCTGAATCTCGTCGCGAAGCTCGATAAGGATTTGGTGCTGACCGCCGATCAACGGGGCAAGCTGTCCGAGGCTCTTAGCACGAATTGGCAGGACGCCTGGGGCCAGCAAATTGAAGTCTTCATGTACGGCGACACCTACATGCCGGTCATCCCCGATGCTCAAGTCCTGCCCGTGCTGACCGAGAAGCAAAAGCAAATTTGGACCAGCATCCCCAAACAACACAACCAAATCTGGGGCTGGGCTGGCTTCGGCTTCGTGCAGGTGATGGATGTCGCTGAGGAAGCGGGCGCGATTGCCGAACAAGCCGCCGAAGTGCGAGCGGTCGAGGAAAAGTCGGACGAGCCAAAGAAGGCTGACGAGAAGAAGGGCGAAAAACCGTGAGTCGTTGCTTCGCCACAATTCGCGCGAACTCGACACGCCGAATCAACGAGCGGCACGGCCGACGTTGGCGTGCGTGCTTGGTCCTTTGTTTGTTTGCTATGTTGACCAGCGCGTCCGTCACATCCGCTGACGAGGATGATGACATCGCTGTCGCGGACCCGCGCATGGCCAATTTCAAGCTGACCGAGCAGCAATTCGACCAGATCTTGTTCGGTGGTGGTCGTGCGGTGCTAGTGGTAAATGTGGTTAACGGCGTCCGGCGGGCGGAGATGGTGGCGTCAAACTCGCTGGCTGACTTCCGAGAACGGCTTGATTCGAGTTTGGCTGCCGAACTTCGGGCGGTCGATTCGCAGTGTTCGCTGACCGCAGCGCAAAAAAAGAAGTTGCTGTTGGCGGGAAAGGGAGACTTTCATCAACTTGCCAGCCACGTCGCCGATTTGCGATTGAAGCTCACGTCGGCTCCGCTCAGCCGCGAACGATACTCGGAATTGATGATCGAATTGCAGTCGCTCCGCTTGGAGATCCAGTCTTGGCAGTTCGGTGAAAACACTCTGCTCCGCAAGACGCTCAACAACACGCTGACGCCCGGTCAATGGGCGGGGTATCGAACTCTCGAACGCGAGCGGCAGTTACGAATGATCGACGGCGTTTTGATCAACCTCGCTTCAACAGCCAACATCGAATGGGCGGTGGACAGCGACCCAAACACGCCGATCACCGAACGCCGTCAAGCCAATCGCAAACGATTCATCGGCGAGTTGCTTGAGCACGCAACCTTGCCGCGAAGTCAGAATGCCCATTTGCAGTCCATCGTCTTATTAGAAATTGGACGGCACGAAAACCGCTTCAAGCCGTTGCTCGGCGATGAAAGTTGGAACAAGCTGCAAGCCCAGGTGCTCGCGGCCCGGCAACTCGAACCGACTTTGCGACGCGCTGGCGCTTGGCCAGTCACGCCATCAGACGACGGTGAAACGAAGGACTGATGATGAGTCTTCGGCGGGAACAACGTGACGTGACTTGCAGACTCGCACAACGCGAGCACTTCGAGTTCGCGCTGGCCCTCTCGCTCACGGTGAGCTTGTTCGCGAGCCTCATGACACCGTCTCTGATTCTCGCCGACGAAGAGGACGACGAGGCGGTCGTCGTGCCTGGCGAGCGGCAATTCATGATCACGGAGCAGCAGTTCGATCAGATGGTGTTTGGCGGACAGCAACAGAATGTGGTGCAGAGAGTCCAAGGGGTTCCGAGGGCACAAGTGGTCCGACAAGTGAACGGCGTGCAGGTCATCGAGTTGGTGCAAGTCGCGGAAGTCGTACAAAACCTTGACCCACAATCTTCGATCACGGACTTTCGGAAGCGGATGGAAGCCAATGCGAGTGTGGAGATTGAAGCGGTCGCTCGGCATGTGTCGCTGACGGAGGCTCAGAAGAAGAAGCTGAAGCTGGCGGCACGCGGGGACGTCGAACAGTTCATCAGCCGCACGGCCGAATTGCGGCTGAAGCTGACATCAAAACCGATGAACCAGCAGCAGTACGTCGAATTCATTCAGAAATTGCGGCCACTCCGAATGACCCAGCAGATCGGCGTCATTGGCGAGAACTCGCTGTTTCGGAAAACTCTGCGGCACATTCTGACCGACGAGCAGCGAGCTCAATGGCAGAAGCTCGAACGCGAGCGGCAAAAAACGGTCATCGAATCCGCGATCCTGACTTGGGAGCGGACGCCCAACGGGGTCAAGATCCCGGTCGCCAGCCGGCAGAAATTCGTCGAGGTGCTGGTCGAATACGGCGATCTGCCGGAAACTCGGCACACTTACATCAATTACGTCGTGCTTGTGGAGGCGGGAAAACTGGAGGATCGCTTAAAGCCGATCTTGCACGAAGAGGTTTGGGAAACACTCCAGAAGCAAATTACACAGGCCAAGCAGATCGAAGCGACGCTCCGCAGATCTGGCCAATGGCCGGTGCGTGCCGAGGAGGACGACGTGGCCGACTCGAAGGTAGATGGGACAAAGGACTGATGAAGAGGCAACCACCGAGAATAGTCGCGAAGCGACGACGGAATTTAGCCGGGGGCGCAAACCCCCAGTTGTGTCGTACTCTGTGTGATCAAGCCCCGGAGGGGCGACACCAGAATTCCACGCCGGGATCGAGCTTCGTCCCTTCGGGGCTGGCCCAATCGTTTTCCGGCCTTTCCGTGGGCTTGCGCCCACGGCTTTACTCCGCCGCCACTTCGTGGCTGACAGCAATGGCATTCTTGCTTGGCGCATGTTCCAGCGCGTTCGCTCAAGACGATGACGATCCGCCGGAGGAAGCGGTCTTGGGACAACCCCAAGTGCAGAACTTCGAGATGCCGGAGAATCAGTTCGACCAGTGGGTCTTTCAGAATTTCCCGACGGCTGTGGCGGCGCGGAAGAAGTTGGAACAGATGCTGACGCTGCAAATGGACGACGTGGATCGCGCGTGTCAACTTTCCGAAGCTCAGAAGAAGAAACTCCTGTTGGCGGGACGTGGCGATATCCTGCGGTTCTTCGAGTCGGTCGAGGTCGTCCGCAAGAAGTTCCTGCTGGTGCGCAAGGACCAGCAGAAGTTCAACGAGATTTGGCAGGACATCTCGCCGCTGCAAGTGAAGTTTCAAGCGGGGTTGTTTAGCGATGACTCGTTCTATCACAAGACGCTGCGCAACATGCTCAAGGGGGAGCAGCTCTCGAAGTACTCGCAAATCGACGGCGAGCGGCGGAAGTTTCAGTACCGGGCGAAGGTCGAGTTGGTCGTGGCGATGCTCGAAAACGCGTTGCCGATGCGCGATGAGCAGCGGCAGAAGGTGATCACGCTGATCGTCGAAGAAACCAAACCGCCCCGCAGCTTCGGTCAGCAGCAGGATTACTACATTGTGATGTGGAACATCTCCAAGATCCCGGAGAAGACGCTCAAGCCGCTGTTCAGCGATACGGAATGGAAAGTTTTGAATCAGCAGTTCGCTCAGGTGCGCGGGTTGGAGCAGTGGCTGAAGCAGAGCGGGGCGCTGGCGAAAGAGGAGGAAGGGGAATGAGCATTCGAGCAAAACAGTGCAAAGTGCAAAGTGCAGAGTGCAGAGTGCAAAGTGAGGAAGGCGGTGCCATGTCCGGCACTTTGCACTTTGCACTCTGCACTCGTCACTTTGCACTGTGTTCGTTTCTCGCAGGGCTTTCGATCTTTGGCGTCTTCGACACACCGGCCGCGGCCCAGCCACCCAACGCACGCATCGGCGAGGTCGTCCCGCGCGATGTGCGGGAAATGTACGACCGCGGGTTGCAGTATCTCGCGACGACGCAGTCGGAGAATGGTGACTGGTCGGGTGGTGGCGGCGAGCAAGGGCCGGGAGTCACTGGATTGGGCTTGATGGTGTTTCTGGCTTCGGGGGAAGACCCGAACTTTGGGCTGTACAGCAATCATGTGCGGAAGGCGTGCCGTAACATCATCTCGCAGCAGAGCGCGACGACCGGGATTCTCGGCAGCAGCATGTATCACCACGGCTTTGGCATGTTGGGTTTGGCCGAGGCTTATGGGGCGGTCGATGACCGAAATCTCTGGCCGGAAGGGAAGGGGAAAGATCAACGCTCGATTGGAGCCGCGCTGGAGCTGGCGGTCCGTGCGGCGATTACCTCGCAGAAGAAAAATCCAACGGGCGCGTGGCGATACTCGCCCGACGCGACCGATGCGGACACGTCGGTCAGTGGAGCGATCTTGGTTGGCTTGCTGGCGTCTCGGAATGCCGGCATCGAGATTCCTGACGAATCCATCGACAAGGCGATCTCCTATTACACGAAGATGACCGCCGCGTCGGGGCAGGTTGCTTACGCTGGCGGCATCGGCGGGTTCGATGAATCGTTGGCACGCATTTCGATCGCCACGCTCGTGTACGCGGTCGCTCGAAGAAAAGACTTGCCGCAGTACAAGGCGACGCTGGGGTATCTCGTCAACAAGTGGGAATTCACCGGGCCGTCTGGATTCGGTTGGATGGAGTATCAGCGCTACTATCAAGCTCAGGCGTTGTTCCAAGGAGACGTCGAGACTTGGGAGAAATGGAACAAGTTGCTGATTCGACAATTCAAAGCGCAACAACTCCCCGACGGCAGCTTCAAAGGTCAGTTCGGCCCGGCGACTTCGACCACGCTGTCGTTGTTGGCCATCGCTCTGAATTACCGGTTCCTGCCGATCTATGAACGATAGTTTTTGGCCGGGCTGATGGCTGTTGGCTGAAAGCTGATGGCCGTGATCCCAAATCTTCGTGGTTGAGATAACAGCCGACAGCCATCAGCCCACAGCCTTCAGCCGAACAGAATGAAGACGCCATGAGAACGATTGCTTCGCTGACAGTTCTGTTGTTGTGCGTGCCGGCATTCGGCGCGGATGACTCTGTACTGCATCTGACCAACGGCGGCTTCGTGCCCGGAGAACTGAAGGGTTCGGAGCAACCGAGCGTCTTACGTTGGCAGGCGTCGCGGTTCACGCAGCCGTTTGAGTTTTCGCTGGGTGGCGTGACCGCGGTGCAGTACCTGATCCCGTCGAAGCTCCCCAAGCCGACCGGTGAGTACTGTCTGGAACTCGCGGCCGGTGATGTGCTCTTCGGCGAATTGCTGGCGCTGACGGATGACGCGGCGGAAGTGGAAGTCGCGCGACTGGGACGGTTGCACGTCAAGCGGGACCAGATTCGGCGGCTGTATCGCTGGAGCAGCGGGGCCGATTTGATTTATCTCGGCCCCAGCGGTTTGACCGAGTGGAAAGAAACTTCGGCCAACAAGCTCTGGCGAGAAGAAGGGGGCCAGCCGGTCACGGACCAAGAAGGAGCCAACATTCGTGGCGACTTCGGCATCCCGGCTCAGGCGATTATCGAGTTTGAAATCGCCTGGAAGAACAAGCCCGACTTCGTGTTCGCGCTGGGTGTCAGCGACGCCGATGACGAGTCCGTCTTCAAGCGCGCGTTTCGGTTCGAGATCTGGGACAACGAGTTGGTCGTGCGCTGCGAGCTCGGAAGAGAAGCGGACGTCGATTCGGTTCAGGAAACGCCGTCGGGCGCGGGCCGAGCACACTTCCTGGCGTATCTGGATCAGGAGAAGGGCCGGCTGCTGGTGTACTCGCCCAGCGGTGTGCCGCGCGGGCAGATCAATGTCACGCCGCGCAAGCCGCAGGTTCACTCTGGCCTGCGATTGACCAACAAGCGCGGTGACTTGCGGCTGGAACGACTGCGGATCAGCCGCTGGAACGGAGTGCCGCCGCGCGAAGTGCAGGCGGACAAATCGCGGCTGCATCGTACCGACGGCTCGATCGTTTACGGCCAACTGTCCGCGTTCGACGCCGGCAAGAAACAATTCACCGTGCGCGATGGCAATGATGAAACGCAGGTCGCGGCCGATCAGATCGCCAGCGTGTTTCTCTCACCGCCGGATGACGAAGCCGCGCGCGCGTTCCGTGCGGTCTATCTGGACGGCACGCGGCTGAGCGGCGAACTCACTAGCATCGCTGACGATCATCTGCGGCTGACCAATCCCGCGATCCAAGAGCCATTGCGATTGCCGCTGTCGGACCTGCGATCGCTGGCCGTAGGGACTCGAGAGAAACTTTCAACGACGAATTCACCCGAAGGTCGCGCAGGCCGATTGGAAATTGACGGCTTGCGTCTGCACGGCCGATTGATGGCCGGTCGCGAACAACCGGACGCGAGCTGTCTCGTCTGGCAGCCCGACTTCAGCGCGACCTCCAGCCCATTGCGCTCCGGAGTCTCAGGGCGCATTGTCTATCGCGACCCGCCGCCGCCGAAGCCCAAGGTCGTGCAGCAACAACAGCCGCAGCCGCAGCCCGTCGGCTTCGCGGATGCCTTTTTGAAAGCTCTGGCCGGCGGTCCGAACGCCGCCGCGCCAGCAACCGCGATCGGCAAACGCACGATGCACCTCCGAAGCGGAGATACGATCCCCTGCGAAGTGACCAAGATCACCGAGGAAGGCGTCAACTTCAAAACGACTTTGTCTGACGCGACGTTCGTTCCGCACGACAAAGTCAAAGCCGTCGAACTGACCGTGGTCGATGGTCCGCCGAAGCTCAACAAAACGAAACGCGAACGGTTGCTGACGCTGCCGCGCATGCAACGCGACTCGCCGCCGACGCAGTTGATCCGCTCGAAGAGCGGCGACTTCCTGCGCGGTCGAATCATCGACATGGATGATCTGGAACTGCGTCTCGAAGTCCGCATCGAGACGAAAAAGATTCCGCGCGATCGCATCTCGCAGATCATCTGGTTTCATCCGGATGAACTGACAGATGCTGCAAACGCAACTGGCGAGCGGGGCGGCGTCAGCCCCCCGGTGAATTCGTCAGCGGACGCAGTCAACTCGACGCCGATGAACCGGGGGGCTGATCCGCCGCGGCGGACCCCGCTCGCCGAAGGCAAGAGCACGGGGCCGACTCGCGTGCAGGCTTTGCGCAGTGACGGAATCCGGCTGACGTTCTTCCCCGATCAATTCGCTGACAAGGCTCTGTCTGGCAAAAGCGACGTGCTGGGAAACTGCAAAACAGAAGTCGATCAAGTCGATCAATTGCTGATCGGTGCCGAGATCGAAAAGTCGGCGGCGGACTTGGCCTATCATCGTTGGAGGCTGCATCGCGCGGTCGAACCAAAGATCGCGATGGATGTGGATGGCTCGAATCCCGACGGCCGCGCGCCGGGGATCGAATCGCCGCTGGTCGGGAAACCGGCACCGGACTTCAATCTCGAACTGCTGGGGAGCGGCGGCAAGAAGTTTCATCTGGCCGATCAGAAGGGCAAGGTGATCGTGCTCGACTTTTGGGCGACGTGGTGCGGTCCCTGTCTGCAATCCATGCCGCTGGTGGAGAAGGTGGTTCACGAATTCGACGACCAGGGCGTGCAACTGATCGCCGTCAATTTGGAAGAGCCGGCTAAAGCGATCACCGCGATGCTGGAACGTCACAAGCTGCAATTGACCGTCGCGCTGGACATCGACGGTGTGGCCGCGACGAAGTATCAGGCCAACGCCATTCCGCAGACGGTCATCATCGACCGTGAGGGCAAAGTCGCGCGACTGTTCGTCGGAGGCGGCCCAAAGCTGGCGGATCAATTACGAGACGCCCTGCGCGAAGTGTTGACCAGTGCCTCGCCAGCGAAGTCGCCGCAATAACGCGGCGATTCGTCAATCCCGTGTTTCATTCGCGCTCCACTTCATTCGCGCGGCACTTCGCATTGGCCGCGCGAATGAAATGGAGCGCGAATGAACTCCATCAGCACGGTTGGAGAGGCGCAAATTCTGCCGCCGAGATTCCATGCGGATGCTGGGAAGAGCTTGCCGATTGAATGAAATGAATCACTGTCTGCTGCGGATGCGCTGCCGGTAACGCTCGCCGAGATAAACCAGGCAAGTTGGCCAAGGAAGGTTCGAGACATGCCGCGACGAAATTGGGTCGGGGGAATCGTCGCTCTCGGCGCGTTCTGGTGGCTCGGCGCAATGCCCTGCCCCGCTGAAGATGCCAAGCCTCAAATTGAAGTCGAGGTCACATCTCCCGGCAGTTCGGTGACGGCGACTCGGAAGAAGGCGCTGGTAGACCTGCCGCTCGACAAGATCGCGGCCGATGTGCGTCCCAAAGCGGACGAGATCATCAAGAACGTCAGCTTGTTCCGACGCATGCCGACGCTGAAGTTTGTCTCCGAGCCGGATGTCTACAACTTCTTCCTGAGTCATCCCGATGTCGCGGTCAGCATCTGGCGCGTGATGGATATCTCGACGTTCGAGATGTGGCAGACCAGTCCGACTGACTTCGAGGCGGACTCGCACGACGGCTCGACCGGGACCATCGAAGTCTTGCATGCGTCCGCCGAACGGCAAATCGTTGTCTGCGAAGGCTCGTTCAAAAGCCCGCTGCTGTTCAAGCCGATCAAGGCGCGAGCACTGCTGCACCTGCAACCGACATTTCAAAAGACGGACGACGGCCAGACGACCGTGACGCACACGCTGGACATGTTCGTGTCGTTCCCGTCGCAGCCGGTGGATATCACCGCCAAACTGATCTCGCCCGTCAGTCACGCGATGGCCGATCGCAACTTTCGTGAAGTCAGCCTGTGGATGGCGATGATGAACGTCGCGATGGTGCAACAACCCAATTGGATCGAGCAAGTGGCCGGCAAGATGGAAGGCGTGTTGGAACTCCGCCGCGGCCAATTGATGAAGCTCGCGTTAAACGCCAACATCGCCAGCCGCCGCCGAGAACTGCAACGGCAAACCGGTCGCCGTGAAGTCTCTCTTGAAGAAGTCATGGCCGTGCTTCGCCAGGCCGCTCAGGACGGAGCCGCCGCGAAAGCTGCGCCGAAGGAAGGTGCGGTTCCAGCCAGCGCCGAGCAAACTAAAGGCGAATCGCGCGTCGAACCGGCGTCAGCAAAAATGAAATAGGCGAGCGGGGCGGCGTCAGCCCCCCGGTGAGTTCGCCGAATGATGTTACGAGTTTGATGTTGAAGGGCCGGGGGGCTGACGCCGCCCCGCTCGCCTGGTCATTTTGGTGGTTCGGCCAACGGCACTTGGTGGCGAGTCATCAAATACGCGAATAGATCTCGCACCTGCTCGGCCAACAGCGGTTGCAGCAATCCGTCGGCCATCAACGACTGCTTCGATTCCTTTTGAGCTTCGATTTCCGCCCGCTCGATCGTCAGCGTGTCGGTCGGCGTGATGAGCGTCACGGTCTTGTCGTTCTTCGCGGTGATGACTCCGGTCAGCACGCGGCCGTCGGCGAGTTCCAGAATTGTCACGCGGAAGTCGGCCGTCACAACCGCGCTGGGATCGACGATGTTCTCCAGCAAGTAGTCAATGTTCTGACGCTGCGCACCGGTCAGGTCCGGGCCGCGCCGGCCCCCTTCGCCGTACAGCGTGTGACACGCGGAACACGTTTTGACAAACACCGCTCGGCCGCGTGACGCATCCGCGCGGGTGAGAGTTTGCGGCGTCAGATCCGCTTTCAACTTCGCCATGAGTTCTCGCTTGTCGGCCGGGCTGTCGCGCAACTCACCCCAGACTTGGCCAAGCCGTTGCGTCAACTCTTCGTTGTCGAGGTTGCGAATCTGCCGCGCGTGAAACGCCGAGACATCGTCGCGCGGGATCTTTCCTTCGCCGACCGCATCCAGCAGCGCGTCGGCCCAGGCCGGCCGAGTCACCAGCACCGCCAACACCTGCG
This sequence comes from Planctomyces sp. SH-PL62, assembly GCA_945893045.1. Lineage (GTDB taxonomy): Bacteria > Planctomycetota > Planctomycetia > Planctomycetales > Planctomycetaceae > SXKJ01. The sequence continues at coordinate 43,695 of CAMDEA010000007.1, read as the reverse complement.
GCCGTTCCAGTGCATGAAACGACCGATACGACTTCACGAGCTTCGTGCCGAACTTCGGATCGTCAGCACTCGCCAATCCGCGCACCGCGATCGTGTTGAGGAACCGCGTGCCGAGCAACTCCTCGCACAGCTTCCGCACTTCGGGAGCATCCGCGTCGATCAATGTTTGCAGCGCGACCTTGCGGGCAGCGAGGTCCGCGTCCTTGTCGAGCGCGACTTGCTTCAACTCATCGAGTGCCCGCCCATCACCGAACAGCGCGCTCAATTCGCGAACTTTGGCTTGCAACTGCTCATCGTCGCCCGCGTCGATTCGAGCGTGAAACGCTTCCCAAGCCGGTGGCTGCAGAGCCTTTCGCCAACCAACGAACGCCTCGCTCATCCCGGCCAGCACATCCGCTTGAAATTCCGGCGACCGACTGATTGCCAATTCCAGCAGCGCGTTCAACACATTCGGCTGCTTCTCGACTTCGCTGGCAATTCGCCGCGCGATGAATCGTCGCGTCGTCGGCCATTCGCAGACCTTCGCCAGTTCCACGAGCGCCGGCAAATTGACATCGGCCAGCGGCGTCAGTCCGTACCACACCAGTAACGGCATGTTGTGGTCGTCAGCGTCTTCGACTCGCGAGAGCAACGCCACCGCAACCTTCGTCCGCTCATGGATTGGCAATCGACACAACGTCGAAGCGAGCACCAACCGCACAAGTCCCGAATCATCTCGCTGAGCCAAGGGGATCAAGTCGTCCGCTCGCGATTCCCTGGGCCGCTTCACCCAACCACGGGCCGAAGTCAGTCGACTGCCAACGCTCGTGTCGATGGGCATTTGGTCTGTCAACATGCGGACGGCCCACGCACGAAGATGCTCGTCATCGTCGAACGTCATCGCGAGCAACGTCCGGTCTTCGAATGGCGCAATGAGCTGCCACATCCAAAAGGCGCGCAACCGCAATCGCACATCGGGTTCGCGGAACTGCCGGCGCAGGACGGCTACCGCGTCGGAAAGGTCGGCTCCTTCGAGCCGGCGTTCTTGCAATTGCTGCCGCGCGTGCCGAACGAACCATTCGTTTGGATGCCGATTCAACTCGACAAGTTCGACATGGCTCAGCTTGGTCAGGTCACGCGCCGGCTGTTTGGTTTCGCCGAACGTGATCTTGAAGATGCGTCCGCTGGTGCGATGGACGCCGGTATTTTCGTGGCATTCGCCAGTGTCGCTCCAGTCGAGGACGAACACGCCTCCGTCGGGGCCGTAGGTCAAATCCATGCCGCGAAACCACGAGTCGCCGAAACTTGCGAAGTCCGATTCGTGCTTGCCGACGTAGCCCGACTCGTGCCGCTCCAGCCGTTCGACGTTCGCACGCCGGCCGTGAAAGTTGAACGTGAAGAGCTTGCCGCGGTACTCACTCGGCCAATTGTCGCCGAGATAGATCATCGCTCCGCAGTGAGCATGTCCTCCACCGAGTTCATCGGCCGAGCCGTCGCGCGACGCCGCCCAGCCTTTGCCGGTGTCGAAGTGCCAATGATCGGCGTGCTGGTCGATCAGCGCGTAGCTATGCGGGTTCGGATCGAGTGTATGCGGACGCATCAAGTGCGCGCCGGGAATCAGATGCCACAGATGCCCGTTGACCGTGTTGATGAAGAAGCCTTCGCCGTGCTCGTCCCAATCGTGGCCCCACGGATTGGTCGTGCCGTGAGTCAGCACCTCGACCACTTTTCGTTGCGGATGAAATCGCCACAGTCCGCCGCGCAATGGCACTCGTTGCTCGTCCGGTGTGTCTGGCACTCCCAGCTCACCGGGGCACGATCCGCCGCAGCGGCCATACAGCCAGCCGTCCGGACCCCACTTCAAGCCGTTCGCGAAGTTGTGATAGTTCTCCGGCGCGACATTGAAGCCGTCGAGCATGATTTGCGCCGGACCATCCGGTACGTCGTCGCGATTCTTGTCTGGAATGAATAACAACTGTGGCGGACACATCGCCCATACGCCGCCGTGTCCGACCGCGACGCTGGTCAGCATCTGCACGCCGTCGGTGAAGACTTTTCGCGAGTCCGCCTGCCCGTCGCCGTCGGTATCGTCGAAGATCACAATCCGATCGCGCAAGCGCAGATCGAACCGCTGAGTTCGCTCGGCGTAGGTGTAATTCTCCGCGACCCACAACCGCCCGCGAGAATCGAAGGTCATCGCGATTGGGTTCTGAACCTCTGGCTCAGCAGCGAACAACGTCGCGCGAAACCCCGGCGGCAACTTGATCGCCGCCAATGCTTCTTGCGGTGAGATCGGCGAGGGATCGCCTTGCTCGGTGTTCGGCGGCGCGGGGAACTCGTCTGCGGCGGCAGATCTGATGCTGAAGGCCAATAACAACAATGCCAAAGAGGCTCGACTCATGATTCCTCGCTGGTTGGATCGACGCGGTTTGAAGTGCCCGACGAATCGAGGGAGACGACGAATGAAAGGGGGCATTCGTCGTCTCCTTTCATTCGTCGGGCAATTTTTTGAATGTGGAGTTCATCACGGTGTGCCAAGCCAGCAGCGCATCGCGAGTGGCTCGCACGTCGTGAACTCGCAGGATGTCCGTGCTTTGAGCCGCCAAGGCGAGGCTGACACCAAGCGTGCCGGCGTTGCGTTCCTCGACTTCGCGGCCGAGCACCTTCTTCAAGAATCGTTTTCGAGAATGCCCGATGAGCAGCGGCCTGCCAAGCTGATGAAGCTGGGCGATGTGCGACAGTAAATCGAGATTGTGCTCGGCGGTCTTGCCGAATCCGATGCCGGGATCGAGCACGATTCGCTCGCGAGCGATGCCGGCGGCTTCGAGTTCGCTGAGCCGCTGTGAGAAGTAGCGGCAGACATCGGCGACCACGTCGTCATAGCGCGGATCGAGTTGCATCGTCTGCGGTGTGCCTTGCATGTGCATGACGATCACGCCGCAGGAGGACTCGGCGCAGAGATGCGGCATATCAGCGTCCAACGTCAGGCCGGAGATGTCATTGACGATCACCGCTCCGGCGTCGAGGCATTGACGGGCGACCTCGGCCTTGGAAGTGTCGATGCTGATGGGCACGCGAGTCTGTCGAGCGAGTTCACGCACGACGGCGACGACGCGCCGCAACTCTTCCTCCAACGTAACCGGCGTCGCGCCTGGGCGAGTGGATTCACCGCCGATGTCGAGGATATCCGCACCCTCGTCAACAAGTCGCAGCGCATGTTGGGACGCGGCTGACACCGAGTCGAACTGGCCGCCGTCTGAAAAACTATCGGGAGTCACGTTGACGATTCCCATCAACTTGGGAAGACCTCCGAATTCCCAAAGCTCGTGCCCGATGCGCCATCGTCGCGAGGCATCGGCGATGAACGCCGAAGCTGGCGAACGTGGAAGCTCTGAGTCGTTTGACAGGGAGGTCATCGTGGCTATCCTACGCCCGCACAGTTTGCGTATTCGGAAAAGTTTGTCCGACCGGCAACATTGCGTATCACCGAGCGTCCAAGGAGTGTCGGACGCGAATCGTCTTGAACAGCGGAACCATGATGGCACCGCTCGTTCGCCTCGATGGAGGCCAAGAGGCCCAGCCATCATAGTGGAATGAAAGGGAGACAACATGAGTCGTTCACTGAAGTTGGTCGCGTTGAGCGCGACCCTGGCCGTCCTGGCCGCATTCAGCGGTGCCGCTGAAGCCAGAGACTGCTGCAAGCCCGCCAAGATCAAGTGCTGCAAGGCTCCGAAGGCCACCTGCTGTGCGCAAACCACCGCCTGTGCTCCGGCCGCGTGCCAGACCCAGACCGTGAGCTGCTGCAAGCCAGCCGCGACCTGCTGTGCCGCCAAGACCACGTGCTGCTCAGCTCCGACGAGCTGTGGTGGTACCGCGGCTCCGGCTGCTCACGGTGCTGCTCCGGCCGTGAAGGAAGTTCCTCCGCCGCCGAAGGAAGAAGCCGCTCCGGCTCCGAAGGCTTAGTTTCCTTTGCGACTGAGTATGTTGAATGATCGGGCTGACTCGTTTTGAGTCAGCCCGATTTTTTATGCGCTCTTCGTTGAGTCTGATCGGCGACTTCGTTCCGGGGCTGCCTTGACGCTCCACAGGGTCACTCGCACAATCGCGCGCCTCGCATGAAACAGGCGAGCCGGGCGGGTGTCAGCCCAAAGGCACTGACTTTAGAAAGTAGTAGGCACATTCCATGTGCCGTCGGCCCGAGAATTGCCGACGGCACATGGGATGTGCCTGCTACATTGACGCCAAAGTGAGTGCCATTGGGCTGACGCCGTTCCGCTCGCTAGATTTCTTCCGCTTCTTCCCACGCCCTGAGACCAGCATGTCGCGCAAACTTTCCTCTGAGCGATCTCCCAATCTTGATCGCCGCGCGTTTCTGGCCGGGCTGGCCGGCTTGTCGCTGATCGCGATCGGCTGCGGGTCGGACACCTACGAATATCGCCTCAAAGAAACGAAAACCTATTTCGAGTATCTCGAAAAGGTGAATGCCGCTCTCGGTCCCAAATACGTGCCACCCGTCGAGGGAATCGAGATTCGAGTTCCGAAGCCATTCGTCCTGCTCGAACTTCCTGCGCCACCGGCCGAAGGCCAGCCCGCTCCGCCGCCGGTGCCACCCAGCGAAGACCCAAACCGCTTGGGACATCATTCCAACGTCCAGCTCGAAGGTGTGATCGCCTCGTGGAAGGCGACCGTGCGTACCGAAGCTCCCGGAAGCAACTGGGGCGAGGGGGTCGCTTACCTGCATCTGCTCAGCAATTTGGCACGTTGGGAGGCGAAGCAATCCGACGTCGATGTCGACCCGCTGCGCTACTTTCCCGACCTGATCAACGTGTTGGCGAACGCCTACAACGTGCAGACAGAGACCACCGACGCTCCGTGGCCTTGGGATCCGATGCGTGGCTTTTCGCCTTACGTTGGCAAGAAGAAGTTCGAATCCATCGCGGTCCCGCCGGAAGAGCAGCCGATCAACGCCGTCTTCTATCGTTTGGATATCAAAGACGTGCAGGTCGGGTTGCTGCTGATCTATCCGCGCAACATTGATCCCAGTTTGCATCTCGAAGACCGGATGAAGTACACGTTGGAATGGCTCAAAGTTCCGTCGCAGCCACCGCAGAAGAAAACCCAAAAGGCCGCGACGCCAGGCTTATTCTGATGCGACCGTTTGCCGCCGTCATCGCTCGACGCGGCACATGGGAAATCGCCGTCGCAACTTCTCGACGGCCTTAGGCGTGACCTCCGTCTTGGCCAGATAGATCTCACGCAACCGTTCCAGCCGCATCAAAGAATCAGTGCCGTTGTCGGTCACTCGGCAGCCGATCAGCGACACGTACCTCAGTTCCGGCAACGCCGCCAGGAATTTCAGGCCCTCATCGCTGACACGCGTGAAACTCAAATCGAGCAATCGCAAACGAGACTTCACCGCCGCGAACTCTTGCAGGCCGCGATCCGAAATCTCTGATCCCGAAACGTCCAATCCGACGAGCGACACTTGTGCCAACAGCAACTTCAGTCCTTTGTCGTTCAACGGCAGGTTGCGCAGTTCGAGCGACAACTCGCCCAACGAACGGAGCGCGATCACGACGTCGGAGTCGATCTTTCCCTCGTGATCCAGGTGCTCCGCTTTCAGCCGGACCAGCAATCCCACGGTTTCCGATTCGAGCACCGTGAATCGTTTCACGACGGCACCGCGTCGCACCAGTTCGCGAATCGCTGCGTCTGTTCGAGGATCGTCTGCCGGGCGAGCGGCCTCCTCCGCTGCGACTGCCGAGCACAGCATCACTCCGAGAATCGCGAGGAAGTTACTTCGTGATCGCTGCATCGGAGCCCCCTTCGGGAATCGAATTACTCCAGCCGAAACTTGTGGCGAGCATAATGGATCGCGTCGATCAGCGCGTCCACCTCCGCCTCAGTGTTGTAGAACGCGAAGCTCGCGCGAGCGGTGGCGGGCACGTCGAGCCAATCGTGGAGCGGCATCGTGCAGTGATGACCGGCTCGAATCGCGACTCCTTTTTGATCGAAGAGGTCCGCGAGATCATGCGGATGAACTTTCTCGACGGTGAAGCTGACGATCGAGCCGCGATGCTCGAGCGATGGGCCGTAGACGGTGACTCCCGGCGTCTGTGGCAGCAGTCGCAACGCCTTCTCCAGCAGCTTCGACTCCTGAGCGTGGATCGCGGCGAAGCCGAGCGAATGCACGTAATCAATGGCCGCACCCAAACCGATCGCCTCGGCGATCGGAAGTGTCCCGGCCTCGAACTTCGAGGGGAGATCCGCCCACGTCGAGGTTTCAAGATGCACCTCGTTGATCATGTTGCCGCCGCACAGAAACGGGTCCATCGCTTCCAGCAATTCGCGGCGACCATACAACACGCCAACGCCAGTCGGTCCGTAAAGTTTGTGGCCGGAGAACGCAAAGAAGTCGATGATCGGATCGCGTACGTCGGTCGGTAGATGCGGGACGCTCTGAGCTCCATCCACCAAGATCACCGCGCTGACTTGATGCGCTCGCGAGGCCAATTCGCGAATCGGATTGAGCGTGCCGAGGACATTGGACATCGCCGTCACCGCAACCAGCTTTGTCTTGGCCGTGATAAGCCGGTCGAAGTGCGAGGCATCCAAGCGGCCATCAGCCGTCAACGGGATGTACCGCAGCTTCGCTCCGGTCGCCTTGGCCGTTTGCTGCCAGGGGACAATGTTGGCGTGATGCTCCATTTCGTTGATCAGGATCTCGTCGCCGGGCTTCAGGAACTTTCGTCCCCAAGCGTAGGCGACGAGATTGATCGACATCGTCGTGCCAGAGGTAAAAAGGATTTCCGACGACTCGGCCGCGTTGAGGAACCGCTGGATTTTCTCGCGAGCCGCTTCGAGTTCGACGGTCACGCGATCTCCGAGCTGATGAATCCCGCGATGCACGTTGGCGTTGTAGGTTGCCTCAACCTCGCGCAGCTTGTCGAGCACCAGCAGGGGCTTCTGCGAGGTCGCTCCGTTGTCGAGGTAGACGAGCGTCGCGCCGTTCGGCAGCGGTCGCGCGAGGATCGGAAAATCTCGTCGCACATCGTGAACGTCGAAGGGGTGCGACGGAGATTCAGAAGGCGTATTCATGAGCTTGCTCGTAACGGGGCGGCACACGCACTGCGAATTTGCAAACGCAAAGAAGGTGAAAAATGATTGGGTGAAAAATGAGTTGCAGAAAGTCGCCAGAACTTGGGGCGATGCGACTTCAAAAGATCGACATCAGGGTTCCCCATTTTTCACCCAACAATTTTTCACCTGACTCTCCCTTTCAATGTGATTCGCGGTCGGCTTAACCCGATGTCGCGACAATCGACTCATCGTCGGTCGTCGGCTGCGGGGCCGGGGCCGCAGTCGGCTGATCCAGCGAATACATCATGGCCTTGAGAACCTTAAAGCCCAGCAACCCACAGCGTTGCCGAGTCGCCGTCAGCGGGACCTTCAGCAGCCTCAACATATCCGGAGCTTGAAAGTGGTGAAGCTCGTCCACCGTTTTGCCTTCGACATGCTGGCAGAGGATCGACGCCGCCGCTTGGCTGATCGCGCAGCCTTTTCCGTTGAAGAACGCTTCCTCAACCCGACCGGTGTCGTTCAGCTTCAGTTCGATCCGAATCTGATCGCCGCAGAGCGGGTTCTTTTCACTGTGCGCACAGGTCGGACAGGCGAGGTGTCCTTTGTGGTACGGGCACTCGTAATGATCGAGGATGTAATCGTCGTAAAGCTCTTCATTCACTCCGGCACCTATGCTTGCTGCGTCCGACAGGCTGCTTGCGGTTTCATTTTCGACAACTGCGCCTGTCAAAATAACATCAGGCCACTGAGGTTCAAGTCCCCGGAGCGGAGAACTCCTTAAAGCGTCGAATCGTCTGACGTTAGTTGACCGACGAAAGCACTACGTTAGGATGCCCGCCGCCGCTCGCCGAGCAACTGTGCAAGGCCAGCGCGAAACACAACTCCTAGAACCACAGGCTCAATCGCCGGTGGGGCGAGATTGCACGACGTTCGGGTTCGCGGACGAATTGGCTGCGACTGGAACGTGTCACTTCAACGGTCTTTGCAGGTGTCATCGTGTTGTTCATGTCCGACGAGACGTTGCTGACGGTCATCGAGTGGGCTGTGGCGTTTGTGTGTGGTGCGATCGTGATCGCGCTGCCTCTGGCCATTTCTGCCCGGCGATTTCTGACGGCAATCGTTTTGTCTCCGTCTGCGCTGCTGCAAGAGATGACGGGCGAGCGATCGTGGTTGGGAGCGATGCTTCCGGCCCGTTGCCCGATCCGATCCGCCTCTGTCAGTGTTCGCACAGAACCGCCTGACCAATTTCGGCCTCGCGCCGGGACTGGACTCCGCGGCTGGCAGTCTGACGGCCGTTGAATTCGCTCCGCCGCTGTTCCGTATTCATTCCGGTCTGATGTCGCCTCGATGACTTGTCATCGGCTGGCCGCGTCAATTGAGCGTGTGGCTTCGCAGATGAGATAAGGGCTGCGCAGCCATGGATTACGCGTTCACGGGTTTGCTAGCGCTGGTACTCGGCGGTTTCGGCGGTTTCTACTTTGAGCGGTTGCGGCGTGGAGCCGCGTTTCAAGACCGCGACGCGATCATCGCTCAGGCACAGCGTGAGGCGGACAATCTCAAACGGACCGAAGAGATTGCGGCCAAGGAAATCGTCCTCAAGCGTCGCGAGGAACTCGAACGGGAGATCAACAAGACGCGTGACGAAATCCGCGACTTCGAGCGGCAGCTCGACAAGCGCGAGTCCTCGCTGAAGGACCAGCAGGACGACCTCGTCAAGAAGGAGAAGTTCCTGCAAACCAATCAAACGAAGCTGGCCGAGCGGATGAAGGTCATCGAGGCTCGCGACAAAGAGCTCGAACGCCTGCTGCGAGATGAACAGGAACAACTCTACAAGATCAGCGGCCTCGATAAAGAGACCGCGAAGAATCAACTGCTGGATCGCCTCGACCGCGAGTTGAAGAATGAAACCGGCACACTGATCCTCAAGCATGAGGCGGAACTGCGCGATCAATGCGAAGTGAAAGCCCGCGAGATCATCGGCATGGCGGTGCAGCGTTGCGCCTCGCAGCACACGTCCGAGTTGGCCGTCAGCACCGTCGATATCCCGAACGACGAGATGAAGGGCCGCATCATCGGCCGCGAGGGGCGCAACATCCGCGCGTTCGAGAAAGCCGCTGGCGTGGATGTGATCGTCGATGACACTCCTGGCGTGGTCATCGTCTCGGCGTTCGACAAAGTCCGCCGCGAGATCGCTCGGCAATCGCTGGTCAAACTGATCGAGGACGGCCGCATTCATCCGACGCGCATCGACGAAGTCGTCGCCGAGACCACCAAAGAGATGGATGGCTTCGTTCGCAAAACCGGACAAGCCGCCTGTCAGGAAGTGGGCGTTCTCGGCTTGCATGAGAAGCTGGTCGATCTGATGGGCCGGCTGCACTTCCGCACCAGCTACAGTCAAAACGTGCTGCGGCATTCGATCGAGGTGTCGCACCTCACGGGCTTGCTCGCTGAGCAATTCGGACTCGACGGCGACATCGCCCGCCGTTGCGGCTTCCTGCACGACATCGGCAAAGCGGCCGACCACGAAATGGAAGGGGGACACCCCGCGGTCGGCGCGGAACTTCTCAAACGGTACGGCGAGAAAGGGGAGATCCTTCACGCCGCGCTCGGACATCACGACGACATCCGCCCCGAATACATCTACACGGTGCTGGTCGCCGCCGCTGACGCGGTCAGCGCGTCACGTCCCGGTGCTCGGCGCGAAAGCCTCGACCGCTACGTCAAGCGGTTGGAAGAACTTGAAGCCGTCGCCTGTGGTTTCCCCGGCGTCGAGCAAGCCTTCGCCGTACAAGCGGGCCGCGAGATTCGCATCATCGTCGACTCCGGCCGAGTCAACGATCGCGAAGCCGCCAAGATGGCGCGAGACATCGCGACCGCCATCGAGCAAGCTCTGACCTACCCCGGCGAAATCAAAGTCACGGTCTTGCGTGAAACCAAAGCCGTCGAAATCGCGCGGTGATGTAATCGCAAATCACCATCAATCAGCGAAAGTCACACGGTGATTGCTTCGCTGAGGAGCCCAAAGCTGTCGCACGCTAACTTTCGTAGATGGCCTCTTCCATGAGTTCCGCACGGAATGCCATGAAGTCCGGGTCGTTGATGGCCAGGACTCGAATGGTGGCTCTGGCGACTTTCGTCAGACCTAGAAGTGTCGGGCCATTCCATTGAAAGTGGCGGCTCCAATTCTGCTTTCGCGGATGGAACAGCCGGACGACATCGCCGCTCTGCGGATCGATCCCGGCGATATTGGGGCCTTTGTACTTGTTGCAATGCAGGCAGCACCAAGCGAGATTCTCCAGCACGGTATCGCCACCATGCTGCCGCGCGATCACATGGTCGGTCTGAAACGGCAGGGGATCAGAGTGTCGCGGCATCCGGCAGTAGTCGCAGCGACCACCCGACAACTCGCGAATGCGTTTCAGCAGATCACGATTCATGACTGCGAGGACTTTGCGCTACAAGACGCTCGTAATGACCGGCGTGCCTTCGATTGGAGAATCCCCAATGTCTGTCCCACTCGGATGAAATTGTCGAGTTCCGTCTCCTCGGCGGGTTTGAGCGTCCCACTGCGGTTTTTGCTCGCCAATTGCGTCATCCGCTTGCGATCGGCCGCACTAAAACTCAACCGCAAAATTGCACGAGCTGCGTCTGGGGAAAGAAACGGTTGATCGGGATCAACCACTCGCCGAAGAATTCCCATCTCACTGGATGGTGTTGTCATTGATCGCGACTTCACGGTTGGCTCCAAGACAATTGAACTTCTCTGCGGGGCGGACTCGTTTCGATAATAAGTGTAGCCCGCTCTCGCCGAGAGCGGAACCGGCTACATTACGCCTCCAACGCCGCCAGCAGCGCCGCTGGCAACGCGAACGTTTCGTTGATGAGATCGCCGAGTGTGTTGTTGAGCGTATCCACTCCCTCGTTCCCCGCGAGCGTGTCCGTCCCTCCTTGCCCATCGAGGTTGTCGTCGCCGTCGCCGCCGAGCAGCACGTCATTGCCGGAGCCACCGCGCAGTGTGTCATTGCCGTCGCTGCCGAGCAGTGTGTCGTTGCCCGCTCCGCCGTTGACCACGTCGTTGCCGTGACCGGCATTGATTGCGTCGTTGCCGTTGCCGCCGAGCAATTGATCGGCTCCGTCGCCACCGATCAGCGAATCGTTGCCGTCGCCGCCGTCGAGCGTGTCATCGCCGTCGCCGCCGCGAATCAAATCGTCGCCGGACCCACCGGTCAGCGAATCGTTGAACATTTCGCCGTCGAGCGTGTCGGCTCCGTCGCCGCCGGTCAGCGTGTCGGCCCCGGTGCCGCCGTTGAGCGAATCGTTACCGGCGTCGCCGCTGAGTGTGTCGTCTCCCGCGTCGCCGGTCGCCGTGTCGTTTCCATCGCCGCCCAAGACGCTGTCGTTGCCGAGTCCGCCGGTGATCGTGTCATTGCCGGCGTTGCCTCGCAGCGCGTCGTCGCCGTCGCCGCCGAGCAGCGAATCGTTGCCGTCATTACCATTCAGCACGTCGTTGCCGAGTCCTCCCAGCAGCGAGTCGTTCCCCTTCCCGCCGCTGATGAAATCATCCCCGTCGCCGCCGTCGAGCGTTTCGCGATCGGCGCTGCCGGTGAGCGTGTCGTTCCCCGCAACTCCGTTGAGCCGCAGCTTCACGGCTCCCAACAACGCATTCGCCGCGCTGAGCGAATCGTTTCCGTCTCCGCCATTGACCGTCAGCACGAACCCGTCCACTTGGTGAATCGAGCCAATCGTGATCGAGTCATTGCCGCCGTTGCCGTTGAGGATCAGGCTGATCATGTTCGACACGACCAACGTGATACCGCTGTCCGTCACCGTCAGCCGCGGGATCACGTCGTCAGCGACCAGCGCCTGGCCGATCGTCAGCGAGTCGCTCAAGCCGGTCCCATTCACGGTGAGAACATCGAACCCGGTGGCTCCCGACAGCGTGTCTTTGCCGTCGCTCGCGCCGTTCCAGATGAGTTGATCATCGCCCGCGCCGCCGTCGCTGACGTCGGAACCACCTTGTCCATTGAGCGTGTCGTTGCCGTCACCGCCGATAAGCGTGTCGGCGCTGGCCCCGCCCAGGATCGAATCATTACCGGCCAGCCCCAACACAAGGTCGGCGTCGTCGCCGCCGTTCAGGAGATCGTCACCAGAGCCGCCGATCACGGTATCCCGTCCACTGCCCCCGAACAGCGAGTTGCCGAGGCCGTCGTCTGAAATCGTGATCGTTCCAAGGGTGTCCGTGATTAGTGACCCGCTCGGATTGGAAAGTCGGACGAAAAACGATTCGGAAGGTTCGGCCAGTGAATCTGGCAAGATCGGAACCGTGATCGTCTGGCTGATTTGTCCCGGCAAGAAGGTCAGCGTTTGCATGATTGGAGTGAAGTCCGTCCCGGCCACTGCGGAACCGGCCAAAGTCGTGGCATCGACCGTGACCAACGTCACGAGTGGGCGCGAGAGAGTCACGGTCAATGTGGCCGTCACCGGCGCGCTGCTGGCGTCGCTGACGGTCACATCGGAGATCGACAGTGACACCGGCGCGGTCACCGGGACCGTCTCAAAAGTCATGCCGCGAAATCCCGGAACCCCGATCGGTGTGTTCGAGACCCCGACGATCGTGGCGGCACCCGTCAACGGGTCCACTCGATAAATCGGTCCGGCATTGATGGCGGATTGCGATGACGAGGTCACGTAAAAGACATCATCAATCGCATCGTAAGCCAATCCACCGCCACCGCGCGGCAGGTCCACTCCAAACGGCCCGACATTGGTGATCGCGCGAGTATTCACGTCGATTCGGAGCAGCGAGTCACCGACACCAGGAATGTTGTCAGGGATGTACGCATAAAGTTGATTGCCGCGAAACACCATCCCGTCGATGTTGATGTTGTTGGCCTGCGGCGGCAGCGGGACACCGCCAAACAGCAGCGGACCGAGATTGACCGTCGCAGCGGTCAGCGGATTGATCGTGTAGAGATTGATCGAGGGGCCGCTGAAGGAAGCGTAGATCACGTTGTTCGCCGCATCGAACGCCAAGTCCCCTTCAATGACTTCGGTGGGCTGCGGATTGAGTTCGGCAATGAGTGTTCCCTGTCCCGTCGTCGTGTTGACGGTGATCAATCCGACGAGTGGATCGCGACGAGTGGCATAGATCACATTCGCGGGACTCGCCGTCAGTCCCAACACAAAATCAACTCCAATGTTGCCAATGAATGACGCGGCGGCGGTCGTCGTATCGACCTCGTACAGTTCGGCGGGGAATTGGGTCAAAGCACCCAACAGCCGGTTGGTCGTCAGGCCATCATCATTGCGGATCGTGGCGGTCCCTGTCGGCGCGAGCAGCACGGCATTCGTCGGTGTGTCGAGGTCCAAGAAAAAGACTTCATCGACTTCACCTCGCAGGTCTCCGTTGATGGCCACGCTCACCGTCTTGGATGTCTGACCGGGCTGAAACGTCAGAACATTGGCTTGTGTCACAAAGTCGTTGCCCGCGATGGCAGTGCCATTCTTGGTCGAGTAATTGACCGTGACGATCGCTGCGCTGGGCGACGACAAACTCACGGAAAAATTGGCATTCACCGTCCCGAGACTCCCTTCGGCAACGTTCACATTCGAGACCGACAGCGTCGGCGGCAGCGTGAGCGTCGGGTCTTGTTCGCTGACGAGATCATTGCCCGCGCCCCCGTCCAACGTGTCGCTGCCGGAGTCGCCGATCAGCGTGTCGTTGCCACTTTGCCCGTTGCCGACGTCATCACCATCCACCCCCTGAATGATGTCGTCGCCGGTGCCGCCAATCAGCGAATCGTTCCCAGCATCGCCCAAGATCGAATCGTTCCCCGCGTTGCCGTTCGCGGTGTCATTGCCAAGGCCGCCGGAGATGCTGTCGTTGCCGTCACCGCCGTTCAGGGAATCGTCACCGGCCTCGCCGTTGATCTTGTCGAACCCGGCTTGGCCGTCGAGCGTGTCGTTCCCATCACCGCCGAGCAGCGAGTCGTTGTTTGCTCCCCCCAGGATCGAATCGTTGCCGACGTTGCCGTTGATGGTGTCGTTGCCGCCGTCGCCATTGAGCGTGTCGTTGCCGAGACCGCCATCGAGATTGTCGGCTCCGTTGCCGGCCAGCACGTTGTCATCGCCGTCCCCCGCGTTGAGCGAATCGGCTCCGTCACCTCCATCGAGTTGATCGTTGCCGCCGCCGCCGATCAGCGAGTCGATGCCATTGCCGCCGCGCAACGTATCATTGCCCAAGCCACCGGTCAGCGTGTCCGCTCCGTTGCCGCCATCCAGCGAGTCGCTGACGCCGCCGCCCAACAGCACGTCGGTCCCGTCCCCTCCCAACAGACTGTTGGGCAAATCGGGCGAGCCGGTGATGCTGTCGTTGCCGTCGCCTCCGTTGACCAAGATGCTCGGCAGGAGCGTGAACTGCGCCGCCGTCACGCCACTCAGGTCGATCACGTTGGCCGCATCGCTGCCGGTCACGACCAATTTTCCGATAGCCGAAGCATTCACCGTCGGAGCCGTATTCAGTACGACGCCGTTGGCCAGAATCTCCACCTGCAAGGCAACGTTGGTCCGCACGGTAATCGAGTCCGCGCCGTCCGTCACGACGTTCAATTCCGTACCAATCAGCAGGGCCGCTACGGTCGGTAGAACCCTTGTTTCCAGGCATTCACCGCTCAGGGGTCGGGTGTTCGATTTTTCGAAATTGGCCGTCCCAGCGTGTCGTCGTGGCAAGCGGTTTCGTCGGCCTATTCCGAAAAATCGAACACCCGACCCCCCATTCAAGCCCGTGCCCATTCGTAACGATTGCAACCAAGACGTCAGGGACATGGATTGTTCCTTGTAGGACGGGCACTCTTGCCCGTCGGCGATTGCTTCCACGAACGAAGACGGGCAAGAGTACCCGTCCTACGAATTACGTCCGCCACGGCAGGCAGACTCGTGCATTCGGCGACAATCCGTGTCTCTGTTGCCGGAGGCTCGTTCGAGAGAACCGAGCAGACCGACATTCGCGCCGTCTCCGCTTCTAACGGCACGACCGCAACCGGAACTTGCTCAGAAGCGTGACCGCCCGAACGACGCTCAGAACGCATGAAACTCGGACGACCGAGCGTTCCGCGACAACAGCTATCGCGTGCTTTCCCGCGCGATTGAGCACTCGCAGAAGCACCGTCACAGGCGGCGTGACCGGACCTCTGATGCGCCCGGTCCAGCGACGAGCGCACCAGAGCCCAACGCTTGCGATTGCCTTAGCTCCAACGGAGCCAAACTCGAAAGCCCAGGGCGACAGCCCTGGGGAACGGACACATTTACGAGCGACAAGGCCCAACGGGCCGTGACTCCAACGATCGCGAACGACGGTGGCGTCGGGGATGACGACGAGTCACGGCCCGTTGGGCCTTCCAGGTTTGTTTCGACACCTATCCCAGGACTAGCGCCCTGGGCTTTCGAATTACGCCGCGTTGCGGCTGAACCGCAGTCGGCTCCGTTCGCCATATCTTCGCACGCTCGCCGCTTGCTTGGACGAAATCGCTCGACCGGCTATCACTCGCTTGTGCTTGGCCCATTTGTCTTTCACGAGGGAACGGTGAAACATGCTCTCACGCACTTGGCTGTGGTTGGCCGGCGTCTTGCTGGGGTTCTGGATGCAGCACTCTTTGGCTTACGGAGATGATGCGATGGATGCTCGCGCGAAGAAGTTTATTGAAGCTCACGTCTCCAAGATGCGGCCGCTCGAAAAAGAGTCCGGTATCGCCTGGTGGAATGCCAACACCTCCGGCAAGGATGAGGACTTCCAGCGGAAGGAAGTGGCTCAAAACAAGATCGACGCCGCGCTGGCCGATCCCGTCGTGTTCCGCGAACTGAAGTCGATCAAGGAGTCTGAAAAGGTCAGCGACAAACTGCTGGCTCGGCAGATTGACGTGCTGTATCTGGGCTACCTCGAAAAGCAGGTCGATCCGCTGCTGCTGCGTGAGATGGTCGCCAAAGCGAACGCCATCGAGAAAGCGTTCAACGTCTTCCGAGCCGAAGTGGACGGCAAGAAGCTCAGCGAAAATGACGTGCGGAAGACGCTCAAGGAATCGAAGTCTTCCGACGAGCGCCGCAAAGTCTGGGAGGGAAGCAAGCGCGTCGGTGCCAATGTCGCACCCGATTTGATCGCGCTGGCCAAGCTGCGGAATCAAGCGGCGGCGCAGTTGGGCTTCAACAACTATCACCAGATGATGCTGCACCTCAACGAGCAAGAGCAGGGACACATCCTGAAGCTGTTTGATGAACTCGACGCTCTCACGCGGGAACCGTTCGCCAAGGCCAAGGCGGAGATCGACGAGCGGCTGGCGGCGAACTGCGGAGTGAAAGTCGCCGATCTGCGGCCGTGGCATTATCACGATCCGTTCTTCCAGGAATCACCGACCGTCTTCGGCACGGATCTCGATGCGATCTACAAAGAGGCTGACATCCTGAAACTTTGCCGCGATTTCTACTCCGGCATCGGACTGCCGATTAACGATGTGCTGCAGCGCAGCGACCTGTTCGAGAAGCCGGGCAAGTCACCGCACGCCTTCTGCACCGACATCGACCGCGAGGGAGACGTCCGCGTGCTGGCCAACATCGTCCCCTCCGAGCGCTGGATGGACACGATGCTGCACGAGCTCGGCCATTCGGTTTATTCCAGCAAGAACATCCCGGAGTCTGTGCCATACGTGCTGCGGAATGCTTCGCACATTCTCACGACGGAAGGTGTCGCCATGCAGATGGGCCGGCTCGCCAAGAGCGGCGCATGGCAGGAGGCGATGGGGATCGCGTCGAAAGACGCCGTCGAACGGAAGCAGCTCAGCGATGCCGGGGCGCGAGTGCTGCGCAATCAACTGCTGATCTTCTCTCGCTGGTGCCAAGTCATGCTGCGATTCGAGAAGGGGCTGTACGACAACCCGGACCAAGACCTCAACAAGCTGTGGTGGGATCTGGTGGAGAAGTATCAGTTGCTGCACCGCCCGGAAGGCCGTAACGCACCGGACTTCGCCAGCAAGATTCACATCGTGGCCGCGCCGGTTTACTACCACAACTACATGATGGGCGAACTGTTCGCCTCGCAGGTGCATCACACGATCGCCCGCGAAGTCTGCGGCGGACGCGACCCGCGCACGGTGACTTACGTCGGAGACAAGAAGGTCGGCGAGTTCATGAAGGTGAAAGTCATCGCTCCCGGCCAAGTCCTGAGTTGGAACGAACTGACGAAGTTCGCGACCGGCGAGGAACTCACGCCGAAAGCGTTCGCGAAAGATTTTCGTTCAGAATAAGCAGTCGATGAAGACCATTCGCGCTCCACTTGATTCGCGCGGCCAAATGCAGGGCCGCGCGAATGAAGTGGAACGCGAATGAAAACCCCCAGGCATCGGAGCGAATCAATGCCCGTCATTCGCAGTTTGGTAGCGTTCTCGTTTCTTCTTGCATGTGTTTGCGTCACTCAATTCGGGTTCGCCGATGACGGTCTCGTGGCTCACTGGCCGCTCAAGGGAGACTTGAAAGATCACGGCCCGCGGTCGTTGCCGACCAAACCGCATGGCACCGCCGTCATGTCTGCCGACGGAACCAAGTTCGATGGCCAGCACGATTGGCTCGAAGTGCCGGCCGCCGATGCGCTCAAGCTGGGGACGAAAGATTTCACGGTGTCGCTGTCGGTCAACATCGACGGCAACATCGATGACCTGCCGGGAGATTTGCTCAGCCAGTTCGATCCGGTGAAGCGTCGCGGCTGGAACTTGAGCGTGAAGCAGCATGCCACCACGGCCAGTCAGGCCAACACGCGGACGCTGCACTTCGGCATCGACAACGGGCGGATCGAATCGAAGTGGACCGATCATGGCCGTGTCGGCAACGGCATGTTCGTCAAAGCGCTGGCGGTCTTTGACGGACAACTCTTCGCCGGCACCTGCGAGTCGGGTAAAGACGCGGCCGGTCATGTCTATCGCTTCGCGGGTGGCGAGCGCTGGATCGACTGTGGCAGTCCGGCTCCCTGCAACGCGGTGTCCGGATTCGCGGTCTTCGAGGGGCAACTCTACGCGGGTGTGTCGAAATATCGCCTGGCCGGATCGGCTCAGAAGGAATCCGAGAATCCCAACCTCGGCGGCAAAGTCTTTCGCTATGAAGGCGAGCAACGTTGGATCGACTGCGGCCAATTGCCGGAGACGGAAGGGATCGGCGGCTTGGTCGTGTTTCAAGGCAAGCTGCACGCCGGCTCGCTGTATAAGCCGGCGGGATTCTTTCGCTACGACGGCGGGAAAACATGGACTCCACGACCGTTGCCCAACGGCAAGCGCGTTGAAGCGATGTGCGTCCACAACGGACAACTCTTCGCGTCGAGCTACGATGAAGCTCACATCTACCGCTACGACGGCGAGTCGTGGACCGACTGCGGCCAAGTCGGCCCGGTTGAGAACACTCAAACGTATTCATTCGCCATTCATCACGGCCGGATGTACGTCGGCACGTGGCGCACGGGCAAAGTCTTCCGCTACGACGGCGACGATCGCTGGGCTGACTGCGGACGTCTGGGCGAAGAATTGGAAGTGATGGGCATGTTGGTTCACAACGGCGGCTTGTTCGCCGGTTCGTTGCCGCTGGCCGAAGTGTTTCGATTCCGTACCGACGCCGATCCGCGCTGGGACAGCCTCGGCCGAGTCGATTTCACCCCCGACGTGATGTACCGCCGCGCCTGGACGATGGCCGAGTCACAAGGCCGTCTGTTCGTCGGCACGTTGCCATCGGGTCGCGTGCTGTCGATCGCGGCGGGAGCCAATGTGACTCACGATCATTCGTTGCCGACCGGTTGGCAGCACATCGTTGCTCAACGTGCGGGCCGAGAACTGAAACTGTTCTTGAATGGCAAGCCGGTCGCGAAATCAGCGTCGTTCAATCCCGGCGATTACGATCTTTCAACCGACGAACCGTTACGAATCGGCTTCGGTCCGACCGACTACCTTCACGGCGGGCTCCGCGACGTGCGCTTGTTCGACCGCGCGATCTCGGAAGAGAAGATCCGGTCACTTGAGTAAAGCGGCGTTCGTCATTTCGGAAGAAGGTGAAAAATGGTTGGGTGAAAAATGGGAGGAGCAGAAGGAGAACTCTTGAACGACAAGCGCCGCGCAGTCCCCTGCCTTTCTTTGTCCGATTTTTCACCCAACCATTTTTCACCGTCTTCGTGATCTGAGTGACGAGCCTTAGAAGGTCACTCTTTCGTGACCGCCTCATCGAGATTCAGAATCAACCCGCTGACCGCCGTCCAGGCCGCGACCTCGACCGGATCGAGCACCGCATCAGCGGCCGATTCGCCGGTGCGCAGCACGGCGGCCGCTTCGGCGGGATGCTCGCGATAGTTGGCGAGGTGCCGTTCCAGTCCGCGGCGCAGCACGGTCAACTCGCGGTCGTTGGGTTCGCGAGTCAGCACCGCTCGAAACGCGAATCGCAAGCGGCGATCACGATCGGTGCTGCCGTTGATCAACGTCCGCTCGGCCAACTTGCGAGCGGCTTCGACGAAGCTGACTTCGTTGAGCAGCGTCAGCGCCTGCAACGGCGTGTTGGTCCGTGTCTCACGCACGATGCACGTCTCACGGCCGGCTGCGTCGAACGTGACCATCATTGGCGGAGCAATCGTCCGCTTCCAAAAGACGTACATGCCTCGGCGATACAACGCCGGGCCGTGGTCTTGCACGTACTTCTCGGTGCTTTGCAGATCGTCCCACAAGCCTTCCGGCTGATACGGCTTGATCGACGGCCCACCGAGTTGTTGCACCAATAAGCCACTGGCCGCGAGTGCTTGATCGCGAACCATCTCCGCCGAGAGTCGCGAACGCGGGCCGCGCGCGAGCAATCGGTTGTCGGGGTCGCGAGCGAGGGCCACGTCAGTCCCCTGTGACGATTGCCGGTAAGTGGCTGACGTGACGAGTTCGTGGATGACTCGTTTGATGTTCCAATTCAGGAAAGTGGGATAACGGCTTTTGGCTTTCGGCTCTCGGCTAACGGCCGGGCCGGCGAATTCGACAGCGAGCCAATCGAGCAATTCGGGATGCGACGGCCAGTCTCCTTGCGAGCCGAAGTCATCGACGGTCTTCACGAGTCCCTGGCCGAAGAGTTGTTGCCAGAAGCGATTCACGGTGACTCGCGCGGTCAACGGGTTCGTGGGTGAAACCAGCCAGTGAGCGAGATCCAGTCGGTTGACTCGGTCGCGTTTCGCCAGCGACGCGGGCAACGCTTGTGGAACGCCGGGAGCGACTCGCTCGCCCGGCCGGTCGTATGCTCCACGCAGTAGTAGATGAGTTGGCCGAGGCTCCGGAGTTTCCTGCATGACCATCGTGGTCGGGAACGACTCGACGAACTGCCGCTCTTCCAATTCCAGTTGCCGAAGTTGTGCGTGGACGTCGCGGATGTTCTGCGGAGCGTGTTCCGTCAAGAAGCATTCGCGGAGCTTTTTCGATTGAGCGGCCGAGCGTTTGTTCGCCGGCAACTCGGCAATTCTCGAGACCGATTCCGGGATCGACAAGATCGCCATCTCGTCATCGTCCAGCGACACGTCGAACACCCGCACCTCGTCGATCGCTCCGCGAAACGGCGGAGTCAGTCCGCCATAGCCGACACGAAACAGATCCTTCGAGGCGAAGGCTTGATTGAGTTCATCGAGCACGATGCGTCGTTTCGCCAATGTGCCGTTGACGAACAACTTGACGCCGTCCGCCATCCGCGAGCCGTCATAGATCACGCCGACGTGGACCCACTGATTCAGCGGAATCGCGTCGGCCGTTTCGACTCGCATCGCGTCATCCAACCAACGCTTGATGAGGTTGAGTTGCAGCTTGCCATTGTCGAGACAAAGGTTGTACCCGTCCGAGTTCGCATCGTCCGACATGCGCGACAGGATTGTGCCGGAAGCGACATCCGCGCGAATCCAGGCGGACATCGAGAACGGCTCGAAGAAACCGATGTTGGCGATGTCGCCGACCGCGAAACGCCGCTGTCCGTCGAACTGGGCCGCTTTGCCGAAGCGACCCGCACCCAGTTCGACCGCGGCACGATCCGCGTCCTTGATGACCGGCGGCCCGGAGTTTGGTCCCAGCGGCTGCGGTTGATGCCGTTCTTTCTTGGCGGCGTCATTGCGGGCTGGAGCCGGCTGGCCATCACGATCGAACGGCAGACGCAGCACCTCGCCACGAGTCACCGTCCAGTCAATCTCTCCCGGCAACTTCTGCGTCAGCCGTCGCTCCCAAGCGGACTGCACAGTCGGCACGGTTGCCATCAACTGCTCGCTGAAGCCTTCGAGGGATCCTTGTCGGAACTGCATCTCCTGCAATTGCCGTTGTTGCTCGCGCGTCGGCGTCTTCACGAACGGCGGCGAGTTGCCGAACTTGATCGCGCGGCCCTTCTCCGGCACGTTGTTGAAGAACGAGAAGAGCTGGTAGTACTCGCGCTGCGAGAACGGATCGAACTTGTGGTCGTGGCAGCGGGAACAACCCAGCGTCAGTCCGAGCCACACGGTCGCGGTCGTATCGACACGATCGACGACGTACTCGACGGCATACTCTTCCGGGATAATGCCCCCTTCGGCGTTGCCGCGATGATTGCGGTTGAAGCCGGTCGCCAGGACTTGATCCAGCGTCGGCTTCGGCAGCAGGTCTCCAGCGATTTGCTCGATCGTGAATTCATCGAAAGGCTTGTTGTCGTTGAAGGCTTCAATCACCCAATCGCGCCACCGCCACATGCTGCGGTCACCATCCGATTGATAACCAGACGTGTCGGCATATCGCGCCGCATCCAGCCACGGCCGAGCGAACCGCTCGCCAAAGCGTGGTGACGCGAGCAGTCGATCAACAACTCGTTCGTAGGCGGCTGGCGAGTCATCGCTCAAGAACTCTTCGATCTCGTCGAGCGACGGGGGCAAGCCAGTAAGGTCGAGCGTCACTCGCCGCAGCAGCGTGGCTTTGGTGGCCGGCGGAGACGATTTCAATCCTTCACGCTCCAACCGCGCGAGAACGAAGCGATCGACCGAATTGGAAATTGGAAATTGGAAATTGGAAATCTGCGGCACTCGCGGCCGAGTCGGTGGAATGAATGCCCAATGTCCCTGAGTCTTCGCCCCTTGTTCGATCCAGCGGCGGATCGTTTCGATCTGCTGCGGCGTCAGCTTCTTGCCGGAACTCGGCGGCGGCATTCGCTCGTCAGTGTCGGTTGAGATCAACCGGCGAAACAATTCACTCTTGGCGGGATCGCCAGCCACAAGCACCCGATGCCCGTCCCGTTCGGCGAAGAGTTTGTCGTCACTGTCGAGCCGCAGGTCCGCCTTGCGCTCTTTGGCGTCGGGGCCATGACACTGGAAGCAAACATCTGACAAGATCGGCCGGATATCGCGGTTAAACGAAACCGGTTCATCCTTTGAGTCGGCGAACACGCTGGACCAACTCGCCAGCAGGAGGGCGAACGAGCAGACTCGTCGTGCTAATTTCAGAAACGATGTCATTCTGAACGACCTCCGCGTGACGAACCGACCTACGTAGCCATCATCGCTCCGCGTGATGAGCCGAACGCTTCACGGACGTTGGCGAGCTCTCGGCTCGTCACGCGGAGCGGTGACGGCTACGTAACTTCACTTCTACTTCGCCTCTTTGCGTTTCAGTTTGTCGTCGTTGTCGGCCATGAACTGTTTGAGGATCGGGACAAACTCCAGCAGCCGTGTCCATTGCTCGACGTAGAGTGTGACCGGCATGCGTTGGAGACCGTAAACACTTAGGCCGCCCTTTTCGCTGACCTTGCAGTACAGCCGGCCCTTAGGTGGGTTCTCCAGTAATTGCGACAATGCCTCTGCGCTAATCTCACCGCTTTCGATTCTTTGCAGGATTTCTTCTTTGGTCATGAAGGCACTCCGTTGTTCAAGTTCGTGGGGCGAATCTCGCACGACTCACGAGTGTCGGTGAAGGACATCAAGGACGGGCGAGGATCGAATCATCGGATTCAGGATCATTGTGGTTAGGAATGCTCACCATCGCCAGTGCGTCCGGGTCGTCCGGCATGATCGGTTCGTTACAAGCCATCGTCGCGAATGCGCTCGCTCGTGAGGTCAGTTGAAATCCGGCACAGAGGCGGAGACACTCGCGGCCAATCTGGCCACCTGTCGCGGCCGAGTTCATGCCCCAGTGATTCCACCGGGCCACCTCATTTCGGAAAGTCACTTCACACCATGTCACAGCCTTCTGACCTTTCCATGCTGGCAATCAATACGATCCGCACCCTCTCGATGGACGCTGTCCAGAAGGCGAATTCCGGGCATCCCGGTACACCGATGGCGATGGCTCCGGTGGTTTATTCGATCTGGCAGAACATGCTGCGGTTTGATCCCGCGGACCCGATCTGGCCCAATCGCGATCGGTTTGTGTTGTCGATCGGTCATGCGTCAATGCTGCTGTACTCGATCCTGCATCTGACCAAAGTGAAGGCGGTGAATACGAAATACGAACAACTCGGCGAAGTGTCTGTCACGCTGGATGACATCACGAAGTTCCGGCAGCTCGACAGCCGCTGCCCCGGTCACCCGGAATACCGCTGGACGTCGGGCGTCGAAACGACGACCGGCCCGCTCGGCCAAGGGGTCGCGAACAGCGTGGGCATGGCGATCGCCTCCAAGTGGCTGGCGACGTATTTCAACAAGCCCGGCTTCGAGATGTTCAACTACGACGTCTACGCCTTGACGGGCGACGGCTGCATGATGGAAGGGGTCGCTTCGGAAGCCGCATCGCTGGCGGGGCACCTCAAGCTCTCAAACCTCTGCTGGATTTACGACAGCAACAAGATCACGATCGAAGGTGAGACGCATCTGGCTTTCACCGAAGATGTCGGCAAGCGTTTTGAAGCCTACGGCTGGAACGTCGTGAAGGTTCGCGACGTGAATGACCTCGCCGTCCTGAAGAGCGCCTTTGAAGGCTTCAAGAAGACGACCGACCGGCCGACGATGATCATCGCCGAGAGCCGCATCGGCTTCGGTGCTCCGACGAAGGAAGGACATCACTCGGCACACGGCGAACCGCTGGGTGATGCCGAGATCGCCGGTGCCAAGCGAAACTACGGCTGGCCGGAAGACGCGAAGTTCCTGGTTCCCGATGGCGTCTACGATCACTTCCAACAAGGGATCGGACAGCGCGGTGCCGCGGCGCGGGCCGCCTGGATGAAGCTCTATGGCGAATATGAAAAGCAGTATCCCGAGTTGGCCAGCCACATCATGCGGATGCAAAAACGCGACCTCCCGGAGGGCTGGGACAAAGATCTGCCGACGTTCCCCGCCGACCCGAAGGGCATCGCCAGTCGCGATTCGTCGGGCAAGGTGCTGAATGCTCTCGCCAAGAATTATCCGTGGCTGATCGGAGGTTCGGCGGACCTGGCCCCCTCCACGAAGACGCGGCTGACCTTTGAAGGCGCGGGAGACTTCAACTACGACAACTACTCTGGCCGCAACTTCCACTTCGGTGTGCGCGAACACTCGATGGCCTCCATCGTCAACGGGATGGCGCTCAGTAAGGTGCGTGCTTACGGCTCCGGCTTCCTGATCTTCAGTGATTACGCCAAGGGCGCTCTCCGGCTCGCCGCGATCATGGAAGTCCCGTTCATTCACATCTTCACGCACGACTCGATCGGCGTGGGCGAAGACGGCCCAACGCATCAGCCGGTTGAGCAACTCGCCAGTATGCGCTCGATCCCCGGCATGATTCTGCTCCGCCCCGGCGACGCCAACGAAGTGACCGAATCGTGGCGATTCATCGCTCAGCAAAAGCATCATCCGGTCTGCTTAATCCTGTCGCGGCAAGCGTTGCCGACGCTCGATCGAACCGTCTTCGCGCCGGCCAGTGGACTCCAAAAGGGAGCGTACGTTCTGGCCGATGCCGCTGCCGGCCAGCCCGATGTGATCCTGATGGGGACCGGCAGCGAGGTCGGGCTGTGCGTGACGGCCTACGAAAAGTTGAAGGCCGAAGGGGTTAAGGTTCGTGTGGTTTCGATGCCGTCGTGGGAGCTGTTCGAACATCAGACGCAGGAATACCGCGACAGCGTTCTGCCGCCGAGCGTGACTGCTCGCGTGGCAGTGGAACAAGCCTCGACGTTCGGCTGGGAGCGTTACACCGGTCTGACCGGAGCAATCATCGCCATGAAGACATTCGGCGCGTCAGCTCCGCTGAAAGATCTGCTGGGCAAGTTCGGGTTCACCCCGGACGGAGTCGTGGCAGCGGCGAAGAAACAATTGGCGAAGAAGTAAGCGATTTCAGATTTCAAATTTCAGATTTGAAATCTGAGATTTGAGATTTGAGATTTCAAATCTGATTTCCCGCAGGGGGTCCGCGGTGATCGAGTATCGGCCGTTTCGTAATAGCGATCCGCCTCAATTAGTGCGGCTATGGCACGAGAGCGGGTTGGGACGCGGAGCGGCTCGCGGGTTCAGCTACGACGCGCTCGATCGGCTATTGCTGGGTCAACATTATTTTGATCGGGCGGGATTGATCGTTGCCTGTGACGGAACGCAGATCATCGGATTCGTGCATGCCGGCTTTCGTGGCGATGATTCAGGCGGCTGGATCGACCGCACGTTGGGAGCGATCTGTGCCGTGATCGTCCATCCGACATTCCGCCGCCACGGCATCGGCCGCGAGTTGCTCTCGCGCGGCGAAGCGTATCTGCGGCAGCTCGGCGCAACGTCGATTCAGGTCGGAGCCGCGCCGCCGTGTGATTCGTTCTATCACGGACTCTATGGTGGTTCGGAGGTGTCCGGGTTTCTCGAATCCAGCGTGGACGCCGCGCCGTTTCTCGCGGCCTTGGGGTATCAGCCAGCGCAGCGGTTCGTGGTTTTGCAGCGCAACCTGAAGCAAGGCGATCCGATCAGCTTTCGGTTGAGCCTGATTCGCCGCAAGATGGAGACGTTCATATTCGCAACGCCGGAATCTCCGACGTTTTGGTGGTTCAGCCGCTTTGGCCGGCTGGAGAACGTGCAGTTCCGCCTGGTCCCCAAAGGGGGCGGCGAGGCCGTCGCGGCCGTGACGGTCAGCGGCATGGACTTGTATGTGGAACCGTGGGGAGAACGTGCAATTGGACTCAGTGAGCTGGTTGTGAAAGATGTCTCACGACGCCAGGGACATGCTCAGACGCTGCTGATTGAAGTCATTCGCCGCATGAGACAAGAACAGGTCTCGCTGGCGGAAGCGCACATCGCGGAAGAGAACACTGCCGCAATCGCCACGTTCAAGTCGGTCGGCTTTCAGCAGATCGATTGTGGCATCGTTTATCGCCAGCCTGGGTAAGGCGAAGTCACCCGAAGCGTGAGCGAGGGCGAGCGCTCCAAACGACGATCATTTCGCGGTCGAAGTTTCGTGAAGCGTTCGCCCTCGCTGACGCTTCGGGTTAGTGTCGGCTGGCGGAGACCGATATCCTGCTGACGGGCAACTCCGACGACTCGGCTTGAGACCATGAGCACATCCGACCTCAGCACGCTTCCACCGACCGACTCCGCGACCACCGATCCGCTTGCTCCCGAGTCTCAGCGCGACTGGTGGCGACGATTGCAGGCTCTGGTCGAGCAGCGCGTGAAATCCGAACGAGAGTCGGCCGAAGAGTTCCGCACCGACGCCGCGCGCATTGAGAAAGAGTTGGCCGCCGCAATCGTCGCGCGCACGGAAACTCACGAACGCGAACGAGCCGCCATTCAAGCCGAATACGACAAAACCGTCGTCGAGGCCGGTACGCAGTTCGCCGACGATCACGCCGTCGCCAATCGGGAGTTTCAAGACGTTGTCTTCGCGATTCAGCAGCAGGCGGCCGACGCAACCGAAACGGCGCGGAAGAAGAACGAAGAAGATCGTTGGATGGTCACCTCGTATTTTGACGAGGAAGCCGAGGGGAGCCCCAAGCAGCAGTTCGAGATGTTTGAAACAAACGTCGCGAAGTCGAAGGAGCAACTGAAGATCGAGGCGGATGAACTCGAAGCGGAAAAACTGCAGATCGACCTGCTGATGCTCAAGCGTCGTCAGGGCATCGAAGTCGAACCTCCCACACCGGAGAAGACCGCGCCGACCAATGATCTCGATACGGCCGCCGCGCAATTTCGCGAAGCCTGCGAAGCCGTGAAGTCGCACCATGCCGAGCTGCAACGTCTCAAAATCCCGGCACTGTTTCAGGGAAAGCGGCCGTACTTAGCGGCGCTGGCGGCCTGGTTCGTGCTGTGGGGGTTCGCCGGATTCGCGATCGACCCGAAAGTGCTGCCGGTGGAGAACAACCTCGACGCCATGGAATGGCGCGTCGTGGCCGGTGTGCTGATGCTGTTTCCGATCGGCATCACGATGGGCATTCTGCTATCGGTCGGACGCGGACAGACCGCGCCGATCTACGAGCTGGTTTTTGAACGGCATCTCGCCGCGCAACGGTTGCGACAGCGCTGGCTGAAGCTGGCGGACTCGGAGTTGAAGCATCGCGAAGAAAAGTTCGCCGCGTGGCAGAAGGTCGTCACCGCGAAGCGCGAGGCAGGACTGAATAAGGCCGATCGCGAACTAGAAACCACCGCGCAAAAGATTGAAGCTCGCCGCGCGGAGGAACAGGCCGCGGCCAATCAGAAGTACCCCGCGCTGCTCGGCGCGATCACACAGCGGCGCGATCAGCAGATGGCCTGGGCGCATGCCGAATTTCCGCAACGGTTGACGAAGCTCAAAACGCGCTTCGAGTTTGATCTCAAGAAGTATCAGCAGAATCACGACTCCGAAGTCGAGAACAACACCAAGCGGTTTCAGCAAACCTGGCTGCGAATGGCTCAGGAATGGCTCGAAGGTTGGCAGCAGTTGGAACGTGACGCCGACGCGGCGAATCAAATTGTCGATGAATGGTTTCGCGATTGGGCGACGCTCGGCAGTGGGCCGCTCAAATTACCGCCGAAGATTCCGCCGGGAATCCGACTGGGACAGTTCTCGGTCGCGTTGTCCAACGTGCCCGACGGTGTGCCGAAAGAACCGCAACTCGTTCCCGAACGGTTGTCGTTTGGACTCCCGGCCTGTTTGCCGTTTCCAGAGCGACCGTCGTTGCTGCTCAAGGCGCGGGATGATGGTCGCGAGATCGCGGTTGGAGTGTTGCAGAACGCGATGCTGCGGTTCCTGACGACGCTGCCCGGTGGCAAGGTGCGGTTCACGATCCTTGATCCGGTTGGGCTGGGCGACAACTTCGCCGCGTTCATGCACCTGGCCGATTACGACGAGTTGCTCATCACCAGCCGCATCTGGACCGAGCAAGGCCAGATCGAACACCGACTCTCCGACCTGACCGAGCACATGGAGAACGTGTTCCAAAAATATCTCCGCAACGAGTTTCGTTCGATTCAGGAATACAACGAACACGCCGGCGAAGTCGCCGAGCCCTATCACATCCTGGTCGTCGCAAACTTTCCCGCGAACTTCAGTGAAGCCGCGTCACGGCGACTGGTGAGCATCGCGACCAGCGGCCCGCGCTGCGGTGTGTTCCTGCTGGCCAGCGTCGATACGAAGCTTCGCTTGCCGCTCAATTTCGATCTGCATGATCTGGCGACGAACGCGACCGTCTTCGATTGGAACGGAACCGCTTTCACCGCCTCGGATGACGAGTTGAAAGCTCTGCCATTGATCCTCGATGCGCCGCCGGAGCCGGACCTGTTCACAAAGCTCGTCAAAGCGGCCGGGCACGAATCGAAGGACGCGCGCCGCGTCGAAGTCGCGTTTGAACGCATCGCGCCGAAGGACGCGCAGTTGTGGGCCAGCGACACGCGCAGCGGACTCGATGTGCCACTCGGCCGAGCGGGTGCGACGAAGCTGCAACACCTGCGACTGGGCAAAGGGACGTCCCAGCATGTGTTGATCGCCGGCAAGACCGGCTCTGGCAAATCGACGTTCCTGCACATCCTCATCACGAACGCCGCGCTGCATTACGGGCCGGATCAGCTTCACTTTTATCTGATCGACTTCAAGAAAGGGGTCGAATTCAAAACCTATGCGACGCACGAACTGCCGCACGCACGCGTCATCGCGATCGAAAGCGACCGCGAGTTCGGTGTCAGCGTGCTCGAACGGCTGGACGCGATCCTAAAGGAGCGCGGCGATCTGTTCCGCGATGTCGGCGTGCAAGACCTCGCCGGCTTCCGCGGCGCTCGGCCGGACGAGGAGATGCCCCGCATCCTGCTGGTCGTGGACGAATTCCAGGAGTTCTTCGTCGAGGACGACAAGCACGCGCAAACCTCCGCGCTGCTGCTCGACCGGCTCGTGCGGCAAGGCCGAGCATTCGGCATTCATGTGCTGCTCGGTTCGCAAACGCTCGGCGGAGCGTACTCGCTGGCACGCAGCACGCTCGGCCAAATGGCGGTTCGCATCGCGCTGCAATGCAGTGAGAGCGACGCGCACTTGATTCTCTCGGAAGACAACACCGCCGCGCGGCTGCTGACTCGGCCGGGCGAGGCAATCTACAACGACGCCAACGGAATGCTGGAAGGAAACCATCCGTTCCAAATCGCGTGGCTGGAAGACGACCGCCGCGATTTTCATCTCGGTCGGGTGCAGCAAATGACTGAGAAGCGGCACGTGCGGATGCCTCCCGCGATTGTGTTTGAAGGGAACATCCCGGCCGACCCGCGCCGCAATGTCGATCTCTCGCAACTGATCGACGCGCCGCAGTGGGAGGCCCCCCTGCTGGAGCGCGTCGCGTGGCTCGGCGAAGCGGTTGCGATCAAAGACCCGACGACCATTCGCTTTCACGCGCAAGGAGGCCAGAACCTGCTGGTCGTCGGTCAAAGCGATCTCGCCACGGTCGGGTTGCTGGCCACCAGCATCATCAGCCTCGCCTGCCAAGTCCGGCCGAATGCCGAGAGCCGAGAGCCGGAAGCCGCTATCACAACCACCGAAATCGAAGGACAACCAGTACCGCAGTTCGTCATCCTCGACGGCAACTTCGGCGGCGTTTCAGCGGAGACTTGGAAGGAACTGCAAGCCGCGCTGCCGCACGCCGTCCAGATCGGCGAACCGCGAGACACCCCGTCCGTGCTGGCGACGCTCACGGCCGAGATGGCTCGCCGCGAACAATCCGGTTCGCGTGACGACACGCCGATCTTCGTCGTCATCTTCAATCTCGGCCGCTTCCGCGATCTGAAGAAATCCGACGACGACATGGGCTTCAGCTTCGGCGGCGGCGAGAAGAAGGTCAGTACCAGCAAACAATTCACGGACCTGCTGAAGAACGGCCCCAACTTCGGGATTCACACGCTGGTCTGGAGCGACACATATAACAACGTCAGCCGCTGGTTCAGTTCGCAGACGCTGCGCGAGTTTGAAGTCCGGATCGTCTTCCAACTCAGCGCGTCCGATTCGAGCAACCTGATCGACGGCCCGCTGGCCAGCAAGCTCGGCCCGAACCGAGCGATCCTGCACTCGGTCGATCAAGGCACGAACGAAAAGTTCCGCCCTTATGGTCCGCCCACGGCCGAATGGCTGGCCGATGTCGCCTCGCGGCTGCAACCAAAGGCCATCGCCGATGACATTGCCGAACCAGTCGCCGTGAGTGACGACTTGTCGCAATTCACAATCCTGTAATTCATTCCTCTGGCCCCATTCCTCTGCCAAACCGTTTTGGCAGAGGACTGGGGCCAGAGGAATGAAGAGGGGAGTTGCAATCGCCAGCGTGGCTCGTGGTGGGTCTCGATGACTCGACCACCCTATGTGACTTGTCGCACATCGAACTCGTTGGCCGATCACTTTTCGGAATCGTCCGTGGGTTCCGATTGTGCCGCCGGTTCGGCGGACGGTGACTCTCCCCGGTGCGGGTTCTGTAAGGACTCCGCTTATGCCGGAGTTGCTCAAGCTAGCTGTGACGTGCCGACAGTTTTGTGAACGCCGACCGGCCGGTCGGTGCGAGGCTAGGGGCGAGTGACCCCTCATTCCGAAGACGATTCCTGACGGCGTGCGCGCTGCGTCACGAGACGCCGCTGTGTTCGCGTTGCCCTCGCCAGGGAATCGTCGAGATGTATTCGCGCAGTGAGAGCGCCGCGGCCCGCGCAGGCTGGTCGTCGCGAGTCAAACTGATTTGCTGGAGCGGAGTGCTCACCGCCGCATGGCTGAGCTATTCGGCGTGGGCCGGTCCACAGGCTCAAAACCCGTCGAGCCAGACGCCACGATTCGATCCGCGAGCGTCGGTGCAACTGGGCTTCATCGCCAATGAAGAGCCGCAACACGAGCCGCAGCCGTTTCCACAGCGAGTGGCCACGTTTGCTCCACCGTCAGACTTTCCTGCTCCGGAGGACTCTGCGCCGCTCGCTCCAATCCCACGTCAGTCGCAGACCGCCAATGTCGAGGACGACGCGCAGGTGCCAGACCTCTCGGCCGCCTGGTGGGCGGTGTTCGTCGCCGCGCCGTTGCGTGAGACGACGACCCCGATCTCGTTGACGATCGAAGACATCCTCATTCGAGCCATTCGCCATTCGTCGCAGGTGCGTGTCTTCAGCGACCTGCCGCTGATCCGCGAGACGTCGATCGTCGAAGCTGATGCGGCTTTCGACTGGACCGCGTTCCTCGACACACGTTGGCAAGATTTGAACGACCCCGTCGGCAACACGTTGACAACCGACAACACCGGTCCCTCAGGGGGGCCCACGGTGACACGCTACCTCAACGACCAGTTCACGAGCCAAGGTGGACTGCGCAAGAAGACCCGCGACGGTGGCACGTTGCAGTTCAGCGAGCAGCTTGGCTGGCAGCGGACGAACTCGACGTTCTTCACGCCGAACCCGCAAGGCACTTCGCGGCTGGTGCTCGGTTACACGCATCCGCTCTTACGCGGCAGCGGGCAGGTTTACAACGAGAGCCTGATCTGTCTCGCGCAGCTTGATACCGCGATTGCCACCGATGAGTTCTCGCGCCAGTTGCAGTCACACCTGCTGGAAGTGCTGCGCGCCTATTGGGGCTTGTATCTCGAACGCGCGAACCTCGCTCAGAAACTGCAATCGCTGAAACGGGCTGCGGACACGTTGGCGCTACTCAAGCAACGACAGCAGTTGGATGCGGTCCGTACTCAGATTCTGCGTGCGCGAGCCGAAGTCGCCACGCGGCGGTCGCAAGTCATTCGCGGCCAGATGGGGGTGAAGAATGCCGAGGACCGGATTCGAGCGCTCGTCAACGATCCGGCGTTCGGTGACTACGACACTGTCGAACTGATGCCGACCGAAACTCCGACCGTCCGCGAATCTCCGCTGAACATGTCGCTGGCCCTGTCGACTGCCGTGACCACGCGGCCGGAGGTCAATCAATCGTTGCGGCAGATTCAAGCCGGCTGCACGCGGCTGAACATGTCCAAGAACGAAGTGCTGCCGATGCTCAACCTCGTCACCGAGACGTACGTCGCCGGCCTGCAACCCAACAATGCGTTTTCCGCGTTCAACAACTCGTTCACCAGCGGTGCTCCCGGCTATACGGTCGGGGTGCAATTCGAGATGCCGTTG
Source organism: Planctomyces sp. SH-PL62 (assembly GCA_945893045.1). Taxonomy (GTDB): domain Bacteria; phylum Planctomycetota; class Planctomycetia; order Planctomycetales; family Planctomycetaceae; genus SXKJ01. The sequence goes on along the minus strand of CAMDEA010000007.1, from coordinate 11,132 downwards.
GGCAATCGTGCTCCGCAGGCGCGCCGCGAACGCCGCGAAATGGAACTGCGGCAGCTTCGCAATCAATACGAGACGACGCTCAACACGCTGCAACTGGAAGTCAAAGTCTCCGTCCGCGAAGTCGAGACGGCGCTGGCCGAGATGCTCTCGCAATTCCGCGCGATGGATGCCAGCACGGCCGAGCTGCAGTACCTCGAACAACGCTTCGAGCGACTCCCCGGCGAGGACGGCAATGCCAGCCTGATGCTCGACAACTTGCTGCTCGCGCAACAGCGGCTGGCGACGAATGAGTTCAACTTCCTGACCGCTCAAGTGACCTACAACCTGGCGCTGTGGAACGTGAAGAAAGCCACCGGCGAGCTGTTGCAAACCGAACAAGTCTCGTGGGGCCGCGCCTGTGTCGACGGTCTGCCGACGCTGATCGTGGACAAGCACGGCAAGCCGATCGAGTCCCAGCGCGATGGGCAGTACGTGCCAACACCGGTTGAAGAAACGCCGCGCCGCGAACTCCCAACGCCACCTCCACCCATCGACGACGAACCCAACGGTCCGACCTTGAAGCCCACGGGCGGACGAGTCGAACCGAAAGCGTCCTTCTGGCAATCCACCAAAAACAAAGTCCTGCGCCGCGATCCGTAGCCCGACTCTCCGAGTCGGGCGTTGCCGAGTCGGACGCCCGACTCGGAGAGTCAGGCTACGAACATCGAGTCCTCACTGTGTCTCAAATGACCTCCAACATTCAGTTGCTGCCGTCCCGTCGAGCTTTCTCGCGGAACGCCGATCTCGCGCGCGGACCATCGAAGAAGGAATGGGACGTCGTGCAGCAAGTGAAGCAGCGAGCGCGGGAACTCGAATCCGCGAGCGATCGCGATCTGCGTGATCTCGCCACGACTTTGCGTGACGCTGCCGAGCGTTTCGGTTCGACCATGTCGTCGAAAGATCGGCAGCAACAACAAGTCGCGGGGACCGCGATCGTCCGCGAGGCGGTGCGGCGCACGCGCGGGCTGAGCTATCACGACGTGCAATTGCTCGCGGGTTTAGCGCTGGCGAACAGTCAAGCGGCGGAGATGGCGACCGGTGAAGGCAAGACGATCATCTCGGCGATTCCGGCGTTCTTGGCGTGGCTCGACGGCCGGCAGACGCATGTCGCCACGCCCAATGCGTACCTCGCCGAACGGGATTGGAAACAGCTCCAGCCGGTGTTTGAGAGGCTGGGCCTCTCCTCCGCGCTGCTTCCCGAAAAAAACAACACGCGCGGCAAGAAGGCCGCTTACAAAGCCGACGTCGTGTACGGCACCGGTTACGAGTTCGGCTTCGATTACCTTCGCGATCAACTCACGCTGCGAGCACGACCGCGCGAAACGTTGGGAGTCAACGTGCTCGACACGCTGACCGGTCGCGAGTCGAATGACAGCGGACTGCTGCAACCGCATCTGCAAATGACGGTCGTGGACGAACTCGACAGCGTGTTGATTGACGAAGCGCTGACGCCGTTGATCCTCAGCGAAGGGGGCCACGGTTTAGAGGTTCCGACGCCGTACCTCGCCGCGCGCGATCTCGCGGACGAAATGGTGCGCGGCGAACACTTCCATCTCGATGCTCCGAACCGCACGCTGCGGCTGACCGCGCTCGGCCACGATTACATCTTCGCCGAGCTGCAACGGCATCCGCTTTCCGACCTGCGCCGGCCGTGGGATGCGTTTGTGCTCAACGCGCTGCATGCCGAGTATCTGCTGCACCGGGGAGTCGATTACGTGATCCGCGACGGCGACCTGCAACTCGTCGATCAAAAGACCGGCCGCATCTTCAGCGAACGCTCGTGGCGCGACGGGCTGCATCAAGCGGTCGAGGCGTACAATCACCTCGCAATCAGTGCGGAGAAAAGTTCGTCCGCGCGAATCACTCGTCAGCGCTTCTATCAGTTGTACGACTCGATCTGCGGCATGACCGGCACCGCGGAAGGAGCGGATCGGGAGTTCTCCGAGTTCTACAGCTTGAAGACACTGCTGATTCCCCGGCATCAACCTTGCCGGCGTGTCGATCTGCCCGACCGCTACTTCGCCTCGAAAGACGCCAAGCTGCGTGCAATCGTGGCGGAAGTCATCGAGCGGCATCGCTGCGGACAACCGGTGTTGATCGGCACGCGGACGATTGCCGACAGCGAGCTGTTGTCGATGCTGCTCGGCTCGCTGAAGCTGAGCCATGAAGTCCTCAACGGTCTGCAAGACGCCGACGAAGCCGCGATCATCGCCAACGCCGGCCGCTACGGAGCGGTCACAGTCGCCACCAACATGGCTGGCCGCGGCACCGACATCAAACCGGATGTCCGCGCGCTCGCGGTCGGCGGCTTGTTTGTCATCGGGGCCGAACGGAATGACTCGCGCCGCGTCGATCGACAGCTCGCCGGTCGAGCCGGACGGCAAGGGGACTTCGGCTTCAGCCGCTTCTTCGTCTCCGGCGACGACGAGTTGTTGCAGCGCTATGCCCCCAAGTTGGCCAGCCGACTCCGCAAGACCGCCGGTCGAGATGGCGAAGTCCACGACAACTACGCCCAGCTCGTATCACAGTTCCAACTCCTGGCCGAACAACACAGCTTCAAACTGCGCCGCAAGATGGTCGAGCACGATCACTGGCTGGATGATGTGCTGGCCGGAGTGCTGGGGGAGGCATCGTGATGAAAAGTGGGAGATTGGAAATTGGAAATTGGAAATTGAAAATTGGAAGAGACGAAGCCGGTCGGTCTTCAATTTCCAATTTCCAATTTCCAATTATCAATTTCCGATTCTCTTCCTGCTGTTGTTTCTCCTCGGCGCGAACCGCATCGACCCCAAGCGGTCCGAGGGCTTCACCGAGCCTTATCAAACCATCGACGTCGCCGCCGCCGAGTCCGGCATCGTGCAGGATGTTCGTGTCGAGCTTGGTCAAACGGTGAAGAAGGCCGAGGTGCTGGGCACGCTCGACGACGATTATCTCAAAGCCACATTGGAGATCGCCCAGTACAAGGCCGATTCGACTGCTGCCATCGAAGCGGCGACGGCGGAATGGGAACTTAAGCAGCAACGGCTCAACGCGCTGGCCGAGATCAACCGCACGGGGGGCGGGAGTCGCGATGAGTTTTCGCGGGCGAAGACCGATGCCGAATCGGCGCGGGCGAAACTCAAGTTGGCGGAGGAGATGCTGGCCGTCGATCGCTTGGAAGTGAAGAAGATCGCGGTTCAGTTGCAGCGACGCATGATCCGCAGCCCGATCGACGGCGTTGTCACCGAGATCTATCGCGATCCCGGCGAGTTCGTCTCGTTGACCGAACCGAAACTGTTCACCGTCGTGCGGCTCGACCGGCTGCGGGCGAAGTTCTATGTCCCCGCCGAACAGTCCGTCCGCTTCAGCAAAGCACAGCGCGTGAAGCTGTCTGGCCAGGCCGACGAAAAGCCGCTGACGGGTGAGGTCGAATTCGTGTCTCCGGTGACGCACGCCGAAAGCGGACTCGTCCGAGTCGATGTGATCCTCGACAACCGCGACGGTCGCCTGCGCAGCGGGCAACGGCTGACGCTTGCTGGGGAGTGAGATCATGCCGACGGTCGATCCTCCGAACGTGGGGCACGTTTCCAACGTGCCCGTCTTGTCGAAACGCGACGTTGAAGAGCTAAGGCGACTTGAGGAAATCACCACGCAGGCGAGCGGGGCGGCGTCAGTCCCCCGGTTTGGTGGCGACGAATTCACCGGGGGGCTGACGCCGCCCCACTCGCATGCGCACGTTGAAAACCTGCCACACGATCTGGCTGCCGCCACGGCGGCGATTCTGGATTTGAACTCACGCGCCGCGCGTGCGGATGGTCTGACGGCCGCGAGTCGTGTTGTCGTCGAACAACTTGCCGCTCACTTGCAACTCGACCGCGTTGCACTGGCCTGGCGAAGTTCCTCCGGCCGTTGCACGTTGCGAACGATCTCCGGCCTGCCGACGTTCGATCAACGATCTGAGACCGCCGACCTGTTGCAATCGGTCGCCGACGAAGCCGCCGCGCGTCAGACGGACGGCTCGTGGCCGCCGCTAGGCTCAACGAATCGACATGCCTTGCTGGCGCATCGCCGTTTGGTGGAAGCCTCGCGTGTCGATGCTGCCGCGACCTTCGTGTTACAGGACAACGGCCGCGTCAGGGGAGTGTTGATCATCTCCGGGTCACGAGCCGCCGCGCACGATCCGGCGCGTCTGCGATTTCTGCGCACGACGGCCGACTGTCTCGTGAGCACACTGGCGTTGAGCGCCCGTGCCGAAGGGGGTTGGTTACGCCGTTCGTGGACGCAGCTTCGCCGCGCGATCGGCCGGAGTGCGCTGGCGATCATGACCGCTGGCTCCGTGATCGTCGTTGCCGCGATGGCCTGGCCGGTGCCGTATCGCATTTCGTGCCGTGTGGTGATCGAGCCGATGCAGCGGCGCTTCGTGGTGGCTCCGCATCAAGGCTTGATCGAGACGTCGTTCGTGCAACCGGGAGACACCATCCGTGTGGGGCAGACGCTGGCTCGCATGGATGGCCGCGAAGTGCGCTGGGAATTGGCAGGACTCGAAGCCGATCGCCGGCAGGCTCAACAGCAACGTGACAGCAGCTTGGCTCGCGGCGACTTGAGCAAGTCGGAACTCGCGCGGCTGGAAGTCGAGCAGCTCGACGCGAAGGTCGAATTGTTGCGGCGTCGCGAAAGTTTGTTGGAGTTGAGAGCACCACTCGACGGCATCGTGCTGAGCGGCAGCATCGACAAGCTCTCATCAGCACCGGTCGAGACCGGGCATGTGTTGTTTGAGATCGGACCGCTCGATCAGTTGCGCGTCGAAGTCGCAGCCCCCGCGGCGGACTATCGGCACATCGCCGTCGGTGACACGGTTGAGTTGCGTTTCGATGGCCGGCTGAGCGAACCGGTCAGCGGAACGTTGTCGCGCATCCGTCCCCGTTCCGAGATTCGCGACTCGGCCGATGTGTTCGTCGCCGAAGTCGAATTGCCGAATCCGAATGAGGCACTGCGTCCCGGCCAACGCGGCACTGCCGTCGTGTTTGGACCGCGACACCCGCTGGCTTGGAATCTGTTTCATAAGGCGTTCGACCAGGTCCGGCGGTGGTTGCCTTGGTGAGGAAATCAAAGACAGGCCGGCGAATGGGGAGCTTCCCGGTCTGGAGTGGCAAGTCGCAAAAGTCTGGCACTTGATGGACTGAGTTTTCCGTGGCGATTCCGAAACTGTATTGATCCGTGTGGACGCTCCAATCCGTGTGCGAAGTGCGTTCGATTTGAGGGCCAACGCACTTCGCACACGGATCGGAACGCGCACACGGATGACTCAAACCAAGAATTACGCATCTCTGCGATTCCTCAGAAAAACTCTCGACGATGGCCTCAACGCTGTCACTAAGCCGCTTCAAATCTCGAAGAACCCAAAATGACGGACGGAGAGTGAAAGACGGCCAAGCCCCAACATTTCTGAGTTCCCTATTTTTTGCCCTCCATTTTTCGCCAGCTTGCAGCGCATGAACGACATCCGCACCTACGAACTGCGACAGCTTCGACCGCGACTGCGGGAGGAAGTGTCGTTTACCTGGCAGTCGTATGGCGGGGCCGAATGCTACGTCCTCGAAGACGCCAGCCGTGGGGCGTACTTTCGGATTGGGCTGCCGGAGTACACGTTTCTGTCACTGCTTGACGGCCGGACGACGGTGGGTGACGCGATCACGCAAACCGTCGCCGTGCTCGGCCGCGAGGCGCTCGATGAACAACAGGCCGGAGTCATCTGTCATTGGCTGGTGGAATCCAAGCTGCTCGCGGCGGACGGGCCGCGCGACCAAGATGGCCGAGCTGATGAAGGCGCAGCCGCGAAGCTCGCGCGACGGCTGAACCCGCTGAGCATTCGACTGCCGCTGGGTTGTCCGCAGCCCATGCTGGAAGTTTTGGATTCGATTGCTGGCGGATTGTTTAGCCTGGGCGGGTTGCTGCTGTGGCTGGCGGTCATGGCCGGTGCGGTGTGGCAACTCGCGCCGCACACCGAGCAACTCTGGCGGGAATCGGCGATCGTTCTGTCGCCGCACAATTGGCTGTGGATCGCGTTGTGGGGAATGGGACTGAAGATCGTTCACGAAGCATCGCACGGATTGGCGTGTGTGCGGTTCGGTGGACGAGTGCGCGAGGCGGGGATCGTCTTCGTCTTGCTCGCGCCGATTCCTTATGTCGATCTGACTTCGACCTGGCGGTTGCCGAAGTGGCGACGCATCGTCGCGTCGGCGGCGGGGATGTTCGCGGAACTGCTGATCGCGGCGCTCGCGGCGATGCTCTGGGCGAACACGCACGACGAGCTGCTGCGTCAGCATCTGCTGCAACTGATGCTGACCGCCAGCGTCGTGACTCTGCTGTTCAACGCGAATCCGCTGATGCGATTTGATGGTTACTACATTCTGGCCGATTGGTTGGAGCTGCCGAATCTCGCGGCTCACGGGCAGCAATGGTTGACCCACTTGGCCAAGCGCTGGCTGTTGGGAGTGAAATCGACATCGCCCACTTGGCCAGAGGGACGGACCTGGCTGGTCGCGGCCTATGGCGTGACGTCGGCGATGTGGCGCATGGTGGTGAGCGTCTCGCTGATCCTCGCCGCCGCCGTCTGGTTCGAAGGCGCGGGCATCTTGCTGGCAGCGGGGGCGGTTCTCGCATGGTTCCTGCATCCGCTGTGGCGCGGACTGCGGTATGTGCTGGTCGGCACGGCGTTCGAGCGGCCACGACGAAGGCGTTTCGCGGCCATCGTCGCGTGTTCCGCCGCAAGTTTGACGTGGCTGCTGACGTCGGTGACGGCCTGGCATTCGATCGCGCTTCCCGGCGTCATTGAGTCGGTCGATGCCGCGACCGTGCGCGCCGAGTCACCCGGCTTCGTCGAAGAAGTGTTGATTGAATCCGGACAAACCGTGCGCGCGGGTGATCTGCTGATTCGATTGAGCAATCATGAACTCGAATCGCAGCGCCGACAGTTGGTGATTGAGATTGAACGCTCGGAACTGCGGGGCCGCTCGTTTCAACAGGCGGGAGAACTCGCGGCCCGCAATGCCGAAGACGACAACCGCGCCGGACTGCAAACCCGACTGAGGGAACTCGATCAACTGTGCGATCAACTGCTGATCCGCGCTCCGCTGTCCGGCGTGGTGGCCGCCTCCGATTTGCCGTCGCTGATCGGCAGCTACGTCGCACCGGGACGGGAACTGCTGGTGATCGGCGATGCCGAGGAAAAAGAAGTCCGAGTGCTCATCTCGCCGGAACAATTTGAGGCCGCGTCGCTGAGTCTGGATCATGTCGTCCGCGTGCGTTTGACCGAGGATGGCTTCACGGCGGATGGCGCACTGCACAAACTCGAACCGCGAGCGACAGTCCAGGCACCGCACCCCGCGCTGTGTGCCGGCGCGGGTGGTCCGATCGCGACCAAAGTTTCGGGGAGTCAACCCGCACAGCGCGGCCGCGATTCGCAAGAGCTGCTCGAACCGCACGTCGTCGGCTACGTGTCATTGGATCGCGCGACGAGCCGATTGCTCGGTCCCGGCCAACTCGCGACCGTGTCCATCGCCGAGGCACCGCGACCGCTCGGCCATTGGCTGCTGGAACGGAGCGAGCGCTGGCTGACGGCGCAGCGCGAGCATCGGACGGGGAAGCGCGACGAGCGTCTGCTCGCGAAGCTTCCGGCTCCATTTCGCGATCTCGATGTTGCGGAACAACTGACCCCGGCTCGCGTGACCCGACGGTGAGAGAGCGTGACGCACTTTGCGATTGTTTCCGCCCCCATCCAGCTTGTCTGGATGGAGCGTCCGATGGCGTGCTAACCGATGTGGCGTTATCTGGCCGATTCTTAGACCCCATCCGCCTCGTGCGGATGGTGAAGAAGATCACTGGGTGAAGAACGTCGAAAAATCTGATTCACCATCCGCACGAGGCGGATGGGGTCTAACAACGACTCGTGGTGTCGCTGATTAGCACTCGATCTTTCGCTCCATCGACGCAAGGTCGATGGGGGCGTAATCCGGAACCGCCGCCGGTGCAAAGTGCGTCGTGAGCCCACGACTCACTCAAGCGGACTTCCCTCACGGACTCCGTTGAGATATTTACGCGACCGACTAAAGGAAATCGGACTCAGTTCGGGAGGGAGCCATGATGAAACGGCGTTGGCTGGGATGCCTGTGTCTGAGCTTGATGATCGGTGATCTGTCGCTGTTCGCGGCAGACAAAGTGGAACTCGCGGAACCGGAGTCAGACGCGCGCATCAAGGTGGTGCGGAGTCATGTGCAGGTCAGCGGTCAGCTCAAAACGGCGGCTGGTGGCGGCAAGACGATCCCGCTGAAACTGACCGCCGACGCGCAGTATCGCTTCTTCGAGCGGCGTCTGAGCGGGACCGGCCGCGATGCCGAAACGTTGCGAGCGGTTCGACTGTATCGCTTCGCCAGCAATGACACCGAGGTCTCTCCCGCCGATGCCCCGGAAGGGGCCGCGCCGAAGAAGTCCACGCTCAAGCTGCCGGAGACGCGGCACCTGATCGTTGCTCAGGGACGCCGCGAAGGAGCGTTCCTCTACAGCTCGACAGCGACGCTGACCTACGACCAACTCGACTTGCTGCGCACTCCGGGCGATAGCTTACCGCTCTTGAGTTTGCTGCCGCGTGAAGAAGTCGCGGCCGGAGAATCTTGGAAGCCCGAAAGTTGGGCCGTGCAGATGTTGTCCGGCATCGAGGCGATGACTAAGGGTGAGATCACCTGCAAACTGGAAGAGGCGGACGCCGCCTCTGCTCGCGTGACATTCACCGGCAATGCGGATGGAGCAACGCTCGGTGCTACGACAACAGTGCAACTGGCCGGAGAATTCACGTTTGATCGAGCCGCGAAAATGATCACCCGCGCTCGCGTCCAACAAACGGAAGGCCGCTCCATCGGTGCCGTCATGCCCGGAATGGAAGTGACCGCGAATGTCACTTTGGAGCGTTCACTCGCCGACGCTGCTTCCGAGACAAACTTGCTGAACGATAAAGCGGTCGCCGAAATCCCGCTCGAACCGGCGACGGAGATGCAGTTCCTGCGCTTCGAGTCGTGGGGGTTGCGGTTCTATCACGACCGCAATTGGTATCAGTTCCACCAAACCAAAGACGTCGCCGTCTTTCGCATGATGGAACAAGGGAGCTTGGTCGCGCAGGTCAATGTCTCGCCGATTCCCGCCGCCGCGACTGGCAGCCATACCTCCGAAGAACAGTTTCAGACGGACATCCGGCAGACACTCGGCAAGCGGCTGAAAGGGATCACAAAGTCCGAGCAGCTTCAACCGCGCAACGCCAACGACCGCCGCTTTCTGTTTCGCGTCACCGTGGAAGGGGAGGCGGACGGTGTGCCGATGACGTGGTTCTATCACCTCTGCGCCGCACCGACGGGCCAGCAAGTTTCGTTCGTCTTCGCCGTCGAAACGAAGAACTTGGAGAAGTTCAACAACCGCGACCTGGGACTGGTCCGCTTGCTGGAGTTCATCCCCGCGCGGCAAGCGGCGAAGTGAGACGCACGGCATTCGAGAACCGATCAGGGGTCAGGTCTTCAAATTTCATTTTTGGCACCGCGAATGAGGTGCGATATGGTTTGAACGGGCGCTGTGAGAAGAGAGTCAGGGGTAAATCGCGAGGCCAAAAATGAAATTTGAAGACCTGACCCCGGCTCGTCCTACTCCGTCAGCTCGGTCGCGTCGGCAGGGGTCTCGCGGCGAGTCTCTTCGGTGGGCATGCGGTGTTCGTACAGCGGGCCGTTGATGCGGATCGGGCGGACGTCGAGGTGAATGTCGAGCACTGTGTAGTCCTCGCCGCCGTAGTCCTCGGTGTACCAGCCCTTGCTGTCCGGGCCGCGATAGAATCGGAACTCGAAACCGTCAGACGGCTCGTGCTTGGAATCAAGCCCGCTGAAGGCCAAGCCGATCGCTTCGGATTCTTTGTTGTCGATCAGCCGGCCGAGCAAATCGGCGACGGCCGCATTGCCCAGGATGTCGGTGTAAAACATCCGGTGATTGAAGTACGGGCTGAAGTCGGTCGCGTTTGGATCGAGCTTGATGTCGTCGAGTTTCTCTTCCGCCGGCGTGACTTCTCGCGTCACCAAATTGATGGAGTCGCCGCGGTCCAGGTAGCTCAATTTGACGTTCTTCAAGCTGAACTCGTCCATCTTCGAATCATTCTTAGCCTGTGAGATGTCCATGATGAGGACTCCCTTGTAGCCGATCACAGTCGCTTCAACGCCGCGTCGGACAACCAGAGCGGTGTTCTCGTCCACGCCGATGCCGAACGGAATCTTCTGCGAGTGCATCGCGACCAACGCTCGCGCGAAGCGGCCGCGGACCAGGCAGTGCTGCTCGACGAACCAGTTCTTGTCCAGGAAGCCCAGGCCGTCGTCGATCTCATCGCCCATCGTGACGCCGTTTTTCAGAACTTGCAGCGGCGGCGGAGCATCGCGAAACATCACATGACTCATGATCGCCGCGCCGGCACTGGTGCCCGCGATCACGCCGCCGCGACGATAGACCTCCCAAATCGCTTTGAGCATCGGAGTCTGCTCGCGATCGTCGTCCAGCAAAGCGTCCACGATTCGGCCTTGAGCTCCGCCGATAAAATAAACGCCGGTGGCGGATCGCACGCGCTCGACCAATTCTGGATCAAAGACCGCTTCCTGAACGTCGCGATCGACTTCGCTCCAGGCCACGGGAACCACGAAGGAGTCCGCTCCCGCGCGGTTCAGGGCCTGCACGAGCTTGGCGCACGTCTTGATCGGTTGACCGCTGGAAGCCGTGGGGAAAATGGCGATCTTTGCGCCGTCGCCGCCCGCTAACTCCACGACCGTGTCCCACAACTCTCGATCCCGAAACCGTTCCGACCCGCCGATGATGACCAGCGAGCCTTTGGGGGCATCTTCGACCGCCGATCGCGCGGGCTCGCCGATCACCGTCTCCGCAGCCTGAACCGCGGACACGCTGAGCACGAGCAGACACATCGAAATCATTGCGAGTTTCACAGCCTCATCCTTTCGAGGGGAGCTTCACCCGACGCGAACCAGCCTCGTGAGCGTGAGGGGACGTCACGTCAGTGCTCCACGGACCACGTCCTTGCGGTT
>CAMDEA010000006.1 GCA_945893045.1 Planctomyces sp. SH-PL62 | reverse complement strand
CAGCCCCCCGGTCTTCCGAAGACATCGTGCCCACCGGGGGGCTGACGCCGCCCCGCTCGCCAATTCATTCACAAGCTCGACGTGTCCTGCTGTTTGCCCTGCTGCCCATGCTCATGGCTGGCGCGGAGGAACCGCCCCGCAAGGATTCCTCCGTCAGAGAAACGGCGACGACGAATGACAGCTTCGTCGAGTTACCCGGCGACGAGTTGTTGCGCGAGCGAGAGCAAGCACGGCAAGACGCCGAGGCGACGCTCCAAAAACTACGAGTTCGACAAAAAATCAAATTCGTCGATCTGCCGCTGGACGAAGCGATGCAGCAGTTCGCGAAACTCAGCCAGGTCCGGTTTCACATCGACGTTGGGGCGCTCACTGAGGAAGGAATCGCTGCCGACTCGCCGATCACGAAAGCGAATCGCAAGCCGCAGCGACTGAGCGACTTGCTGGACCTTGTCTTGCAGCCGATCCAGTTGGGATGGCGCATCGAAGGCAATTCCGTTCGCGTGACGACGGCGTCCAAGTTGAACGAGATCATCGAAACGCGAGCTTACGTCGTTGGCCAACTGCTGCGATTGGCGGTCGCGCGTGACGCTTTGTTGCCGGACCCGCTGCAGGCTCGCGTCCGGACTGGTTCGCCGCGCGAGGACATGGACGCGACCGGCCAGTTGTTGGAGCGTGCCTTGGCGGAGGCGACCTCCGGCCCGTGGTTAATTTTCGGCGGCCAAGGTGCGCCCAGCCCGCGCGTCATCGGCGAGCGACTGGTCGTGCATCAAAACTTACGAAACCACCGCGAGATCGCCGCCTTGTTGCGAACGGTGGAACTCTCGCTCGCGCGTCTGCTCGGCACGTCCATTCTGCCGGCCATCGAGTCTGACGAGGAAGTTGCTGAGATGACGAAACTCCAACGACTCTTGAACACCGAAATCGAAGTGAACTTCGTGGAGGTTCCGCTCAATGACATCGCGACGTTTCTGAGCGAACTCCTCAACGAAGAAGTCGTCCTCGACAGCGAGTCCCTGACGGAAGAAGGCTTCGCCCCGGACATCCCCAGAACAGCTCGCGGCCGTTGGCCGGCACGCACCGCTCTGCGACGAATCCTGGAACCGCTGTCGCTGGGAATTGAATTGCGGCACGGAACGATTGTCATCACGACGCTGGCCAAACAAAAAGAGCATCTGCAAACCGTGGTCTATGACGTGGCCGACCTCTTGCGGGCCGGACACGACATCAACGATCTGATCCGCATCGTCGAAGAGTCTACGTCTGGTCCTTTTCAAAATATTGACGGTGAAGGCGGAGTGATCACCGAGTTCCCCGGCGGGCTGCTCGTCATTCGCCAATGGGCCGATGTCCAAATCGAAGTCGCCTTGCTGTTGCACGATCTGCGACAGGCGCGGCGCGAAGACAAGACGCCGCCGCAAGCGAACCTGTCGAAGCTGGAAACTCGGTTCCACCGAGCCAAATCGAAAGCGGAAGCGGAGGCTCTGGAAAGCTTGCTGATGACGTTCGTGGCTCCCACCACTTGGGACTCCAGCGGCGGAAGCGGAGTGCTCCGCACCGCCGAAGACCGGCTTATCATCCGGCAGACGAAAGCCGTCCACGATCAGATCGACCGCTTCTTGAACGAGTTTCAACAAGCCAAACCGATTGGTGCGACCAAGTAGTTCGGACGCCTACGTCCGAACAGCCCGGACGTAGGCGTCCGGGCTACGTCAGTTTCGACCGAAAGTAATCGGCTCCAACCTTGAGCGCATCGGCCAGCTTCGACGGATCTTTGCCGCCGGCTTCGGCCATGTCGGGCCGCCCTCCGCCGCCACCGCCGACGATCTTCGCCGCCGCTTTGACGCAGTCGCCGGAGTGCAGTCCCTTCGCAATCAAATCTTTGCTGACGGCGGCGCTGAGGCTCACTTTGCCGTCGATCACCGCACCGATCAGGATCGCCGCCGGAGCGGCTTTGTCGCGGATCAAGTCGATCATCTCGCGGATCGAATCGCGCGTCGCGTTCTCGGCGAGATGCGTCACGATGCGCACGCCGTTGATCGACTCGGCTTGCGCGATCCAATCGTCGATCGCGCCGGCAGCCGCCTGGCTGTTGAGCTTCGCGAGTTCGCGCTTCGTTTCGCGGAGTTCGTCTTGCAGCGCGCTGAGCCGCTTCGGCAGTTCGTCGGCCGGAGCTTTCAGTTGCGCGCACAATTCTTTGACGAGCGATTCCAAGTGCCGAGTCTTCTCCAAAGCCTTCGGTCCCGTGACGGCCGAAATGCGACGCACTCCCTTCGCGACCGGTTCTTCGGCGACGATCTTGCAGAAGCCGACCTGGCCGCTGTTCGACAAGTGCGTGCCGCCGCAGAGTTCAATGCTCCAGTCACCCATGCGGACGACGCGGACGTGGTCGGGATACTTTTCGCCGAACAGCGCCATCGCGCCGAGTTCTCGCGCTTCGGCGATCGGCATCAGCTTCGTTGTGACCACCGAGCCTTCGGCGATGCGGGCGTTGATTTCGGTTTCGATGGTTTGCAGTTCTTCATCGCTGACCGGCTTGTTGTGCGTGAAGTCGAAGCGGAACACATCGCGATCCACTTTCGATCCGCGTTGCGTCGCCTGCCCGCCAAGCGTTTCCCGCAGCGCGTGATGCAGGATGTGCGTGGCCGAGTGTGCTCGGCGAATCCCCGATCGGCGCTCGGCATCAACGGTCGCGGTTACGGTTTGGCCAACCGAAAGTTTGCCTTTCTTGAGCCGGCCGATGTGCAGCCACAAGTCGCCGTCCTTTTGCGTATCGAGTACCTCGAACTCCACTCCGTCTGCCGTCAGCGTGCCGGTGTCACCGACCTGCCCGCCCGACTCACCATAGAGCGGCGTCTTGTCGAGCGCGACGCCAATCGGAAGTTCGTGTCCCACCGAGGCGAAGTCGGAGACCAATTCACTATTGGCGATGATTCCGACGATCTTGCTGCTCGCTTCCGTCGCTTCGTAGCCGAGGAACGTCGTGCCCCCTTGCTTGCGCAACGAGTCCATCGGCCCCGCGGCCATGACCGAGTTTGCAAAGGCTCCGCTGCCGCTCTTGCCTTCGTGTTCTTTGACGCACGCCGTGAACGCCGTCTTGTCGACTTTCAAACCGGCTTGAGTCGCCAGCGATTCCGTCAGCTCGATCAAGAAGCCGTCGGTCTGATGCAGGTCGAACGCGGCGGCTCCAGACAACACGCCGCCGCTCGACTTGGCTTGCTCGGCGAGCTTCTGAAACTTCGGCATTCCGCGATCAACGATCGTCAGGAACTGGTGCTCTTCTTCGCGGATGACATTCGCGACCGACTCGACCGTCTGTGTGATCTCCGGATACGCCGCCTTCATCCCCGCGACGATGGCCGGCACCAGCGTGTGCAAGAACGGATCGCGTTTGCCGAGCAGATAGCCTTCCAACGCCGCTCGCCGCAACAGCAGGCGGACGATGTAGTTTTCCTTATCGCTGCCGGGCAACGCTCCTTCGTGAATCGCGAACGTGCAGGCGCGGACATGATCGGCGATGCGACGGCAGGCTCGGCCATGCGGCGCGGCGTAGTCGTACTTCAGGCCGACCGCGTTGCCGGCCGCGATACACATCGGCTTGAGAATGTCGATCTCGAAGTTGCTGAGCACTCCTTGCAGCGTAGACGCACAGCGTTCGAGACCCATGCCGGTGTCGATGTTTTTCTTCGGCAGCGGTTGGAGATTGTTCGGCGGTGCTCCGACGCGATTGAACTGCGTGAAGACGAGATTCCAAATCTCGACCGTCTTCTCCGAACCAGGCGGCAGGTAATAAATCTCGCTGCACGGCCCGCACACGCCGTCCGGTCCCTGCGAGGGAGCCGACGCCGGCCAGAAATTTTCGCTCTCATCGCAGCGCGTGATCCGCGAGGCCGGCACTTTGACCTCATCGTGCCAGATGCCGAACGCTTCGTCATCGTCACGGTACACCGTGACGCTCAGCCGCTCTGGATCGAGCCCAAGCCACTTCTTGGTGGTCAGGAATTCCCACGCCCAATGAATCGCTTCTTTCTTGAAGTAATCGCCGAACGAGAAATTGCCGAGCATCTCAAAGAACGTGTGGTGATACGCGGTGACGCCGACGTTCGAGATGTCGCCGGTCCGCAAGCACATCTGGCAGGTCGTCGCGCGAGTGAACTCAATCGGCCCGATGCCGAGGAACTGATTCTTGAACTGATTCATCCCGGCGGGCGTAAACAGGACGGTCTTATCGTCTCTGGGAATCAGCACATCGCTGGGCCGCCGAGTGCAGCCTTTGGATTCAAAGAAGGCCAGGTATTTCTCTCGCAGTTCATCAGTTTTCATGAGCCATCACATCGGGTTGGAGGTCTGAGCCAAACGGGGCGGAAGAGTAGAGAAACCGCAGGCGAGAGGGAAATCTGAATAAAACAAGCTGCTCGTCGTTGGCACAACACATGGAGCTTCGCCGAGTCTTCGCCCAACGCCCCCATCGACCTTGCGTCGATGGAGCGAAAGATGGAGGGCTATTCAGCGGCACCATTTAGCGTTGTCGGACCCCATCCGCCTCGTGCGGATGGTGAAACAGATTCTTCGCCGCGCATCGCCAAGAGATCTTCTTCACCATCCGCACGAGGCGGATGGGGTCCGTTGAAAAGAATGAGCGGCTACCGCATTAGCACTCCATCGTTCGCTCCATCCAGACAAGCTGGATGGGGGCGGGGATCATCGCAACCTGCATCGTGAACCGATTGCTGGGAAACGTTGGTCACAACTCACGACGGATCGCTTCTTCCCGATAAAGCACAAAGCCCGCCTGCAAATAGTTGGGCAGCGCGGCCGGATGATCGAGAGTGCAAGTGTGCAACCAGAAGCGCCGGGGCTGAGAGCTCCAGGCTTGGTCGATGGTCCATTGTAGAAACCACTTGCCCAAGCCTTGGCCGATGAATTCCCGCGTCAGGCCAAACTGCACGAGTTCAACTTCATCGGGCTGACGGCGGTCGAGTTCCGCGAAGCCGGCGGGAATTCCCGCGACGTGCAGCACATGCAATTCATTGCGCGGATTTTGAATGACGGCAGCGAGTTCTTCGTCGGAAAGTTTGCGGCGACTCAACCAGTGATAATCCTGGCCGACCGCGTTGTAGAGTCGTCGATAATCACTCACCGATGGAGACGGGATATGCACAACGCTCAGCCCATCGCGCAGAACCGGCAGGGCTCGGCGCGAGGGACTGAGCATCTCCAAGTAGAACACGGTGACATCGACCATCTCCATCGGTTGGTTCCTGCATCGCTAATAACGACAGCGTCGTCGGGACGCGAAGCAAGTAGACGAGTCACGGAGTGACTCGTCTACTTTACGGCTTCGCCGTCCTGCGGAGTCACGTCATCTCCCAACTGTGACCGTCCCAGGCGATGACTTGTTCGAGCAGCTTCACGACACCGGCTGAGTAGGTTTGAAACAGATACTCCCCTTTGTCGGCCGAGGCGTGGCGCGGATCACCGATGTGGCCGGGGACTGTGCGATCCTTCGTCGTCCAGCCACGATAGGCTGGCTCGAACGCGAAACCGGAATCAACTTTGTCAATCTGCGTGTGCGGCTTCACCAAATGCGGCGCGAGCCGCAGGACCATTGACGTTTCAAACTCGCAGGCGTGTCCCACTTGAATCTGCACCAAATCCGATCGACCGGAATTGGGTTGTGGTCCATCCCAATAGCTGGAGAACAACAGCAGCAAGTCGTGACGCTCACGATGCCGCTGGCGCAACTCGAAGACCGCCTGTTTGCCAGGTGTGATGTTGCCGCCGTGTCCGTTGAGAAACAGGATTCGACGGAATCCGTGAGTCAGCAGGTTCTCGGCCAGATCGTTCAGCAGATCGAGATAGACGCGCGGGCTGGCGGACATCGTCCCTTGGAAATCCATGTGATGATGCGAGTTCCCCAGCCACATGACCGGCGTGATGAGGACTCGGTCGCGCATCGTCTCGCCGACGCGCCGCACGACCTCGCCGAGCAACATGCTGTCGGTGAACACGGGCAGATGATGCCCGTGTTGCTCGAGCGCCGCGACCGGGATGATGACCGGCAGATCGCGTGACAACTTTCCGACTTCGGGCCAGGTGAGTTCTTGTAGGAGCATCGTTGTGCCTTTCGTTTCGGTGAGGGGTCGTGCGTTCAAAATTCAAAATTGGCGGAATGAACGTTGAGACGATTTTTCAGGACGGTGTCCGCCAATTTTGAATTTTGAACGCACGACCCTTGGATTTGGAAGTACCCGACTGTTGTAATCCCGCCTCGACGTCCCGAACTTGGAAGGAGCCTCCCGATGCCGAAGCCCTGGCGGTTTGCCCCGCATGATGCCGCCGCCGTGCGAGATTTATCGCAACGCTTGCGTCTCCCCGCGCTGGTCGCGCAAGTCCTGGTCGCACGCGGGCACACCAGTAGTTCGGCGGCCGAAACGTTCTTGCAATCGAGCATGATGGCTCTGCACGAACCGGACTTGATGCCCCATCTCTCCGAGGCTGCGGACCGAGTCGTCTCGGCGGTGAAGTCGGGACGGCGCATCACGATCTATGGCGACTACGACGTCGATGGCGTGACCGCGACTAGCATCCTGTGGCATTGCCTGCGGCTCGCGAATGCGACTGTCGATTACTACATCCCGCATCGCATGGAAGAGGGCTACGGCCTGAACTGCGACGCAATCCGGCAGCTTCACGAGGAAGATCCCAATCGGCTGGTGGTGACCGTCGATTGCGGCATCTCCAGCGTCGCGGAAGCGGCGCTGGCGAAAGAACTCGGACTCGAACTGATCATCACCGATCATCATGTGATGGGGGCCGAGCTGCCTCCGGCCGCGTGTCTCGTGCATCCGCGATTGCCGGGTTCGACGTATCCGTTCGGCGAACTCTGCGGAGCGGGTGTCGCGTTCAAACTGGCGTGGGGCATTTGTCAGCGGCTGGGAGACGGCAAGCGTGCCTCGCCGGCGATGCGCGAGTTCCTGATGAGCGCGGCTGGACTCGCGGCGATCGGCACCGTGGCCGATTGCGTGCCGCTGGTCGATGAGAATCGTGTCCTGGTGCGCTACGGGCTGAGCAGTCTCGTCGAGCGATGCAGCTTGGGCATGAAAGCGTTGCTGCAAGTCGCTGGCTTGGGCGACAAGAAGGAGCTCGCCGCGGACGACATCGGCTTCACGCTCGGCCCGCGCATCAACGCGGTTGGACGATTGGGGCAAGCGCGGCTGGCGGTCGAATTGCTGACGACCGACAACCCCGAACGGGCGCTCGCACTGGCGAAGTATCTTGATGAACTCAATCAGCAGCGGCAGACGGTCGAACGCAAAATCTTAAAGCAAGCCAAAGAAATGGTGGCCGAGAACCCCGCCTGGCAAGACAGCCCCGCACTGGTGCTGGCTCATGAGGAATGGCATGCGGGGGTGATCGGCATCGTCGCCAGCCGAGTCGCCGAACAGTTCGAGAAGCCGGCCATCTTGATTTCACTGTCTCGGCAAGATCGTGTCGGTCAGGGCTCAGGTCGGACGTTCGCCCGATTCGATTTGCACGCCGGGTTGTCCGCGTGTGCTCATCACTTGAAATCGTTCGGCGGACATCAAGCCGCCGCCGGTTTGAAGATCGACGCCGACCGGATCGACGCCTTCCGATCAGAGTTCTGTGAACACTTCTCTCGCACGCACGAAGTCCAGGCCAGTGATCGCGAGGTGTCGGTGGATGCCGAGGTGCGGCTCGCCGATCTGACTCGACAAGCGGTGCAGATGTTGTCGAAGCTCGGCCCGTTCGGCCGCGAGAACCCGAAACCGGTGTTCGTCGCCGCTCGCTGCGAACTGGCCGAACCACCGCGCAAGATGGGCGAGGGAGAACGGCATCTCTCACTGCGACTCAAACACTACGGCACCGTGATGCGCGCCGTCTGCTTCGGAGCCGGCGACTGGGCCGACCAGATCGCAGCCGTGGGCGGCCCGATCTCCGTCTGCTTCGCGCCGACGATCAACAGTTTCAACGGCTACGAGAACGTTGAACTGCGGCTCATCGACTGGCGTGCGGATGAGCCTCGATAGACCACACACCGCGTCAAAGTAGCAGGCACATTCCATGTGCCGTCGCGTTTCCCAGGCTGACGGCACATGGAATGTGCCTGCTACCTTCCAAAGTGAGTGCCCTTGGGCTGACGCCGCGCCGCTCGCCAAGGTCAACTTGATGCGTGCAGACCTTGGATGACCGTCTCCAGAAACTCGCGTGCGCGGCGAGCCAGTCCGTCGATCTCTTCGGGCCGAGTCGGACGTAGCTTCGGTGCGGAAATGTTTTCGCAGCACAATGGCATCGCCCGACCCGTGAACGCGACGTTGTGCAGCAAGCGATAGTGGTCGATCTCACCGAGACCGGGACCGCAGTCTTGATCGACCGGGAACATGCGGTGGTCTTTGATGCAGAAGCTGCGGATCGACTCGGCACAGGTCTTGATGTCGTCGAGCGGGTTCACTTTCCCGCGCGTGTAGTCCATGACGTTGCCAGCGTCGTAGTTGACTTGAATGTTCGCGTCGGCCACTTCGCGGACGATCTCACCAGTCAGTTCGCCGGTTTCGCCGTGCTGTTTGACGACGATCAACACGCCGTGATCGCGCGCGATCGGGCCGAGCTGTTTGAATCGCTCGACCCAAACTTTTCGATTCGGTCCCTGCGTGTGTCCGAACGTCAGCACCTGCGGAACTCCGGCCGCCTCCGCTTGCAGGATGCGAGCGGTCAGCACCTCGATCCCTTTCGGATTTTCTGGATAGATGCCGGAGAACATCATCAACGGCTCCAGCCCCAGATCGCGACAGCGCGTACCAAGCTCTTTGGCCTTCTGCGGCGGAGTGTCAGCCGGCATCACTGGGACACCTTTCGATTCGCCCTCCTCCTTGTGCGTCGTGCCCCACGCGACGTGCTTGAAGCCGGCCGTCTTGAGCCCTGACAGCGCCCGCTCCAAGGGATATTGGTTGTAAGGCAGCGTCATGCAGGCGATCTGAAACTTCGTCGGTGGCCCCTTTGGTGACGGTGGTTGCTTCTCTGCGTCGGACTGAGCGTGAGCAACTCGGCCGAACGTCGCACCCAGCAATCCGGCAACACCAAGCTGAAGCACGGATCGCCGCGCCAGTCGATCGCGTTGAGCGCCAAGATGGTTGACCACAATTTTCTCCTCATCCCCTTCGCGTCCTCTGCGACCTTCTGTTCAAACAGAATTCTTTTTTGGAACAGAAGGTCGCGAAGAGCGCGAAGGAAGACTTCGTGATGGGCGACTCGTGTGAATCTCAAATGAACTTTGTTTGGCCGGGGACGGCAATGGGAGGCACCGGCAACTCCACGTCCCAGTCGTAGCGCGGCGGCGTGAGGTCTTCTTGCGAGTTCAACGCCATCTCCCAAGTGATGGCTTGGCCGGTGTAGGCGGCCATGCGGCCCATGATGGCGATGAGCGTGCTGCGCGCCATGTACTCGCCGTTGTTGAGCGGTTGGCCGTTGCGGATGCTAGCGAAGAATTCGTCGTGCTCGGTCTGATACATCTGGTTTTCCGGTCCGTCGAAGATCCATTCGCTGGTCGTCTGGATGCGCATCCCTTTGCGGCGTTCGGCGAGTTGTGCTCGGCCCTTGGTTCCGAAGACCTGGGCGCTGATGTCGTTCTTGCAGCCGACTTGCTGACGGCAATTGCTGAACAGCTTCGCTCCGCCGGCGAATTCGTAAGTCACCGAGAAGTGATCGTAGATGTGGCCGAACTCCGGCCCCGTGCGCTGCTGCCGACCGCCCATTGCCACGGCGGAAACGGGATGCGAGTCCTTCATCACCCACGAGCACACGTCGAGAAAATGCACATGCTGTTCGACGTTGAAGTCTCCCGACAGCCAGGTGAAGTAGTACCAATTGCGCATCTGCCAGAGCATGTCGGACCAGTCGGGCTGCCGCGGCTTGACCCAGATCGGCCCGCGATAGTCGTTGGCGATCAGCGTTGTGATCTCGCCAATCTCGCCCTCTTGCAGACGTCGCACTGTTTCGCGGAAACCGTTGTCGTAGCGCAGACAGAGACCGGAGACGACCGACAGCTTCTTCTGCTTCGCCAGTTCGCAGGTGGCCAGGACCGAACGAACTCCCGGCGCATCGACCGCGACCGGTTTCTCGGCAAAGACATGCCGGCCCGCTTCGACGGCCGCCTTGAGTTGCAGCGGCCGGAACTGCGGCGGCGTGCAGAGCAGCACGACATCGCAGGCGGCGATGACTTGCTTGTACGCATCGAAGCCGACGAATTGCCGCTCTTTGGGGACGTCGATCTTGGCGGCGATGGCTTCTTGTGTCTGAAGCGAAGACAGACTCAGATCGAGCCGATCCTCGAACGCATCGGCCATCGCCCAGAGTTTGACGTTCTTGTCTGCCTTGAGTGCTTGAGCCGCCGCACCGCTGCCGCGCCCGCCGCAGCCGATGAGTCCGACGCGCAGCGTGTCGCTGTTTTGCGCTTGGACGTGCGATAGTTCGCCGAGTTGACTGACCAGTGCGGCGGCGACCGCTGTCGAGGTGGATGTGCGGAGGAATTCACGTCGGGTCGCGGATATCATGACGTTGCTCCCAGAGTTCTTGAAAAAAGTGATTGTGACTGTGCCAAGTTGTGAATTCATTCGCGCTCCACTTCATTCGCGCGGCCATCGGCTTTGGCCGCGCGAATGAAGTGGAGCGCGAATGAAGAACAGGTCTGAGGCGGAACCTCGTTACTTCTTGAGTGGGCGCAACTCAAAGTTGCGGAAGTAAATCTCGTGTCCCTCGGATTGCAGCAGGATCCTGCCTGATGCGGGAAACGTCTCGAAACAATGATTGACCGTCACGCCGTTGATGATGACCGTGATGCGATCGCCTTCGCAGAGACATTCGACTCGTGTCCATTCATCGCGCGGGTTTTCGACGTCTTGCTTGCCGCGCGTATCGAGCAGCTCTTTGAAATCGGGATCGTGCAGCGTCCACCAAAGTTGGCGGCCGGTGAAGGTGAGCACCTCGCCCCCCTTCTTCCAGCGCGGCCGCTTGTCGGGACCGAGGACCGTTTCGCTTTTGAACGCGACGGGGATGGCCTCGCCTTTGTCCTTGCCGCGAATCGGAATCAAGTCTCCCGCGCAGCCTTGAGCGAGCTGGCATTCGACGGAGGCCATCCACGCACCGTTGCCCGCGTTGCCGTCCGGGCCGGTCGCGTGCAGCAGGACTCCCGAATTGCGGACATACTTGCCGCCGTCGGTGCGCTGGCCCCACTTGTATTCGACGACCAAGTGGTAATCGCGGTATTCCCGCTCGGTGGCGAGATAGCCGGAGCCTTCACCGGAGACGTGGATCACGCCGTCGTGAACGGTGAAGACATTCTTCGAGTCGTTGAGTTGCCCGTCTTTGACCCAGGCGTACAAGCCGGTGAGATCCTTGCCGTTGCAGAGCTTCACGACTCCCTCGGTCGGGCTGAACGGCGACTGTCGATCCTCAGCCGCTGCGATGGCGACCATCAGACCGAGTAAGATCGGAACAACACCGACGAGAGACCTGCTCATGGTCAACGCCTTTGAGAGTAGATTGTCGCGCGGCCACAAATGAAACAGGCGAGCGGGGCGGCGTCAGCCCCCGGTGAGTTCGCACCGATCAACCGGGGGGCTGACGCCGCCCCGCTCGCCAAGTCGTTTCGTTATTTCGCCCTCACGTCATAGGCTGTCAACGACTCTTGATCGCGCAGATACATCCGCCCGCCTGTCACGATCAGGTGCGCCCACGACGGTCGGCCGTGGCCTTGGATCTTGAAGCGGCCATGCTCGCGGTATCCTTCGGGATTCGCTTCCGCCAAGAAGACTTCGTGGTTCTCACCTAGGATGTAGAGCATTCCGTCGGCGACGCAGATCGAACCCTTGCTGGCTCCGCGAGCCTGCCAGGCGATGCGGCCGGTCTTGAATTCCATGCACATCAGCGGGCCGTCGCCGGCCGAGTACATGTAATCGCCGACCTTCACGATGCCGCCGTGGTGGCAACGCATTTTTTGCTCGAAGTAAACTTCCTCGGCGGTTTGAGTGCTGCCGGCCCCGGTGATTTTCGCCAAGCCACCCCCCTTGCCGTATCCGCTCGCCGCGAAGACCAAGTTGTCCTCGACGATCGGCGCGCAGCAATTCGCCGTGCCGTTGGCCGGAGCGGCGTATCGCCACAGCGGCTTGCCTTCCGCCAGCGATACGCCGAACACGCTTTGATTGGAGAACTGCACGATCTGTTTCTCGCCGTTGATCTCGGCGAGGACCGGCGAGGAGTAATGGGCTCCCTCGGTAAATCCCTGGCTCTGCCAGACCAACTTGCCATCGAGCTTGCTCAGCGCGACGAGCGTCCCGCCCTTGCCGCCCGGCGTGACGATCACCAGATCGTCCGCGATCAACGGTGATTCCGAATAACCCCAGCCCGGAGTTCCACCGCCAAAATCGGTGCGCAGGTTGACGTACCAAATCGTCTCTCCCGTTGCGGCGTCGAGACACACGAGATCGCCATTGCCTCCCTCGGCAAAGAGCCGGTCGCCATCAACCGTGGGCGTGCCGCGTGGGCCGTCTCCCATTCCGTTGCGATAGCCACCGACGGCCGTTCGCATTTCTGCTGCTGTGAGCACGGCGTCGCCAGAGATCTTGTTCGCGACGTAGTAACGCCGCAGTTCTTCAACCGTAAGGCTGCCGTCGCGTCCCGCTTCGTTCTTCGCCAGAAACGTTTCGATCTCTTCCGCCGTGAGCTGACCGTCCCCCTTGTCCGAGTCGGCAACTCGGAGATCAATGCGATCAAAATGACGGTTGAGCGGGGTGCCTTGCGCTTCCTTTCGCGAAATGATCCCGTCGCCGTCTTTGTCGAGGTCTTTCAAGTATGCCTCGGATCGCTGCTTCGCCAAGGCGACTGCATCGGCGGCCTTGTCCGAGACGTCCATCCGGTCAAAGGTGTCACGTAGCAGATTGCCGGCCTCGGCGAAGATCAGCTTGCCGTCGCCATCCTTATCCAGTTGCTGGAAGAGTGCCGCCGAGCGCCGTTCGGCGACCGCTTCGACCGCGTCACCGCTGGGCTTGTTGTACTTGTTCCAGTCCCAGCCGAGGCGGCTGAGAGCTTCAAACTCACTCACCACGCCGTCGCCATCGCGATCAAACTGCTTCATGTCATTCGCGATGCGAGTCTCCAACAGCGAGACGACCGGCCCCGGCTGCACCGACCACAACGTGCGGCCGTCCTTCGCATCGAGCGCAATGATGTGCTCGACCCCGTCCAAGTCCCCCTGAGTAAAGATGTGGCCGTCCTTCACCGCGATCGACGAGTAACCGACCCCCACCGAGTTCACTTGCCAGAGCACGGGCAGCCCGTCGCTCGGCCATTCTTTGAGCAAGCCGGTGTCGAGACTGATGCCGTCCCGCTTTGGCCCGCGCCACTGCGGCCAATCGCCCGGCTTCGACGGCACCTGAGCCGCTCCTTCAGCCACGAACCACGACAACACACACGCAGCAGCCACGCACACCACAGAGACTCTCATCAGCGGGACTCCTTCGGAAATCAACAACGAGGGATTGAGCAACCCGGTTGGTCATCAAGGCTCTTGATGAATTCCAGGCCGCGGCGGGAAGGCGGGCATTGTGATGTCGAGCGTGAGAATTTGCAGCATCCAGCGACTGGCGCGGCAGGTATCGCAAAATGGTTCGTCCAAAAGTTGTTTGTGGGGAAACTTGATTCGCCAAGTGATTGCCATTCGCAATGTATTGATCCCGTAGGGATCGCAGCAATTAGCCGGGGGTCGAGGAGCGCAGCGACGACACCCCCGGAAAACTCGGTGACAAATGATTTGACCCCGGCAGGGGTCACAGCTCGATCTCGCCCAACGGCTGGCATCCCTACCGGGATGCAACGTGATGAATGATGGGTCTTCCGGTGGTGTCGTCCGCCCTGGCGGACTCAACCACCGGCTAATGGCTGCGATCCCTCCGGGATCAGCCACAATTGATCCACTTGATCCAACACATTCAGACCGGCACACTCGCCACATCGTGGTCGATGCTCCTGGTGCCGACGTTCAAGGAATCACTCCATGACGAATACCGAACGTGACAAGCAGGTCAAGCAGGCTGAGGAATTACTCTTCGCGGGACCGCCTCAGCGAAGCGTCGCCAAAGAATTAT
This sequence comes from Planctomyces sp. SH-PL62, assembly GCA_945893045.1. Lineage (GTDB taxonomy): Bacteria > Planctomycetota > Planctomycetia > Planctomycetales > Planctomycetaceae > SXKJ01. Next base: position 88,877 of record CAMDEA010000006.1, on the reverse strand, counting down.
TCGCGGGACGCTTCGCCGCAGAACTGGTGCTGCCGTATCCGCGTCTGTCGGGCACCGAGCAACTCCATGTCGATGACTCACTCAGCGAACTGCGTGCGTACTGCAACGAGCATCTCGATCCGGACGCGATCGACCGTCAGGCTGATATCCCGCGCAGCGTGATCGACGGTCTGGCGCGGCTTGGTGTGCTGGGCATGACGGCTCCCGAAGCGATGGGTGGACGCGGATTCTCGCAACTGGCCTACTGCCGCATCCTCGAAGAGTTGGGCGGGCGATGCAGCGCGACGTCGATCTTCGTCAACGCGCACCATTCGATCGGCATGAGAGCACTGTTGTTGTTCGGAACCGAGTCGCAGCAGCAACGCTGGCTGCCCGACTTGATTCACGGCCGCAAGTTGGCGGCGTTCGCTCTGACGGAACCGGAAGCCGGATCGGACGCGAGCAACGTGCAGACGCAAGCGAAGTTGTCAGCGGACGGTTCGCATTACGTGCTCAACGGTGAGAAGCGGTACATCACCAACGGCGCGATCGCCGATGTGCTGACGGTGATGGCTCGCACGGTCGTCCCCGGCCGCAGCGACACGGCCGTCACCGCGTTTCTGGTCACGCCCGACCTGCCGGGCTTTCGCGTGGTCGAGCCGCGCATGGAGAAGCTGGGGATTCGCGGCACCGCGACCGCCAAGCTGGCGTTCGAGAACATGCCGGTCCCGAAAGAAAACATCCTCGGCCCGCTGGGCAAAGGGTTGAAGGTCGCGCTGACGGTGCTCGACTTCGGCCGCACGACGTTCGGAGCTTGCTGCACCGGCGCGGCGAAGACTTGCTTGCGATTGGCGACCGAACACGCTCGCGTTCGGAAACAATTCGGTCGCACGTTGGGCGAGTTCCCGCTCGTGCAAAAGAAGCTGGCTCGCATGGCCGCGTGGACCTACGCGATGGAAGCGATGACCAGCGTCACCGCCGGCCTGATTGATCGCGGCCTCGAAGACTACATGCTCGAAACGGCGATGCTGAAGGTGTGGAGCACCGAGCGGCTGTGGACGATCGTGAACGATGCGTTCCAGGTTTACGGCGGAGCCGCCTACTTCTGCGACCGGCCGCTCGAACGCATGTTGCGCGACGCGCGGATCAACCAAATCGGCGAAGGAGCCAACGAAGTGCTGACGTCGTTCATCGCACTCGTCGGCATGCGCGAACCGGGCGAGCGGCTGCGCTCCGTATGGGAAGCACTGCATCATCCGTGGCATGGCTTTGGAACGCTGACCAGTTTCGTATCGGAAGAAGTTTCGCGCCGGTTCAATCGCCCCGCCGTGCCGGTGCAGTCGCCGGTGTTAGTTCCGCACGCCGAAACACTCAGCCGCCTGATTCATCGCTTCGGACTGACCGTCCAGAAATCTCTGATTCGTCACCGCGAAGAAATCCTGGAACGGCAACTCGTACAAGAACCGATCGCCGAAGCGGCGATGGAACTGTTTGCCTCATGCTGCGTGCTCGCACGCCTCGACGCCGACCGTGGGGCAGGTTTGCAACCTGCCGCGAACTTGTTTTTGCAACAGTCAGCCCGCCGAATCCGCGAAGCGCTGCTGCGTCTTCGCGACAACGACAACGTCGCGATTGAAGAGACTGCGCGAGCGGTCTTGTAGGTCAGGCTGGAAAGCCTGACCTACTTCGCTCCCATGCGCATGCCGCCGTCGAGTCGGATGACGTCGCCGTTGAGCATCGGGTTGTCGAGGATTTGCAGCACGAGCGACGTGAATTCCTCGGGGCGACCGAGCCGAGTTGGAAAGACGGTTTGAGCTTCCAGTGATTGCCGCACTTTCTCTGGGAGTTGTTGCACCATCGGTGTCTCGAACACACCCGGCGCGATCGAGACCACGCGAATACCGAACCGGGCTAACTCGCGGGCCGCCGGCAATGTCAGCGAGGCGACGCCCCCTTTCGAGGCGGCATACGCGGCTTGACCGATCTGGCCCTCGAACGCGGCCACGGAGGAAGTCGTGATGATGACGCCCCGTTCTCCGTCGGCATTCGGCACGTTGTCGCGCATGACTTGTGCGGCCAATCGCAGCACGTTGAATGTTCCCACCAGGTTGACCTCGATGACTCGCCGAAACAGATTCAGATCGAACGGGCCACTGGCTCCGAGAATTCGCTCGCCGCGAATGATTCCCGCGCAGATCACGACGCCGCGCACTGGGCCGAAACGATCCTGTGCGGTTTGCAATGCCGTCTGCACGGCGGACTCGTCAGTCACGTCGGTCGGGCAGAAGAGACAGCGGTCGCCGAGTCCTTGTTGCAGTGTGTCGTCTGGCGGTTGAAGGTCTGCGATGACGCAGCCTGTGCCACGATCGGCCAGTCGCCGCGCACATGCGGCTCCTAAACCGGAACTGCCGCCAGCAATCAGAAAGGAAGATTGATTCATGGAGTGCCTGTGATCGTTCGCGGGTTTTGAGGCCAACTATGAGACCTGACCTCGGTTGGATTCGCAATTGTCGGACGGTTGTTTGCGACCGTTGATTGGGAGCGACTAACCTATCGGCGAGATCAAAAACTAGCCCGACGCGCCTTGGTGACGAGTATTGCGGTTCATTCGCGCTCCACTGAATTCGCGCGGCAACTTTTCTGATGGCCGCGCGAATTCAGTGGAGCGCGAATGGGGGACGGGAACATGCGATTTGAAACGAAGTGCGTGCATGTCGGGGTCGCTAAGGACTCGACTTACAATAGCTGCATCACGCCGATTTATCCGACGTCGACGTTTCGCTGGGATGATTTGCAGACCAACAAAGGGTTTGACTACACGCGATCCGGGAATCCCACTCGGCAAGCGTTGGAGGAAAACATTGCGGCCCTCGAAGGGGGAATTGATTGCAAAGCGACATGCACCGGCATGGCGGCGATCACTTGCGTGATGTACCTCTTCAAGCCGGGCGATCACATCATCGCGAGCCACGACATCTATGGCGGGACGTTTCGGCTGTTCTACCGGGTGCTCTCGGAATACGGGTTGACGTTCTCATTCATCGACATGAGCGATGTGGTCAATGTGCGGGCCGCATTGACGCCGCAAACGAAGTGCATCTGGATCGAGACGCCCAGCAACCCGCTGCTGAATCTGGTGGACATGGCGGCGATCACGGCGGTTGCGAAAGAGGCCGGAGTCACCACGATCGCGGACAACACGTTCTTGTCGCCGTATCTGCAACGCCCCTTTGAGTTCGGTGTGGACGTGGTGGTTCACTCGACGACGAAGTACCTCAACGGGCACTCGGACGTCGTGGGGGGAGCGGTGGTGACTCGGCATCAGGCTCAGGCGGAGCGAATCGCGTTTATCCACAATGCGCTGGGGTTGGGTTGCTCGCCGTTTGATGCGTGGCTGGTGCTGCGCGGCATCAAGACGCTGGGGTTGAGAATGGAAGCTCATCAGCGCGGCGCGATGGTGCTCGCCAAGATGCTGTCGGAGCATCCCAAGATCGAGCGGGTCTATTACCCAGGACTCCCCAGCCATCCGCAGCATGAATTGGCGAAACGACAACAGCGCGGGTTCGGAGCGATGCTCAGCTTTGATATCCGCGGTGGACGCGCTCAGGCCGAGAAGGTGCTGACGGGCACTCGGTATTTCCAAATGGCGATCTCGCTGGGAGGGGTTGAGTCGTTGATGGAGTATCCGGAAACGATGAGCCACGCTTCGATGACTCCGGAGGCTCGGCAAGCGGCGGGAATCACGGACAAGACGATTCGTGTGTCAGTCGGAATTGAAAATCCCGATGACTTGGTGGAAGACATGCGGCAGGCGTTGGATCGCGCGTAGCCACGGGGTCGGGAGTCTTTTTCCTGCCGCCGATTTGCTGGTGATGCGATGGATGGTTCAACGACGGCGGCAGGAAAATGACTCCCGACCCCTTCACTCGACATGGCTACTTGTGGCTGCCGATACGGCCTCGATAGAATCCGCTCCCGACAACACACAACAACACCTCAGGAGATTGCACCGTGCACGTGGAAATCACTTGCCGTCACGGGCACGTCAAAGATGACGTGCGGGCCTACATGGCCGAAAAGGTCGAAAACCTGCTGACGTACTTTGAGCGGATCACCGCCATCAACGTGGTCGTCAGCTTCGAAAACAGCCACGCGAAAGTCGAAATCCTCGTCGACGCCGAGCACAAGCATGACTTCGTGGCTCACGACGAAGACGATCAAGCTCAGATCGCGTTCGACAAGACGCTGCACAAGATCGAGCAGCAAATTCACAAGTACAAAGAGAAAGTGCAGAACCATCACCGGCACGAGTTGCCCAAAGTTCAAGACGAGACTGAGTGACGTGGCGTTCGTTTCCGGGGTCGTTCGAGGATGGCGAGGATTTTGAAGTTTGAGATGGCCCGGCTGGGGCATCTTTTTTGATTCGAGAGGAGTGTCTTTCATGAAGTTAATGGATTTTGTGGTCCCGAGCGCGATCGTCACTGACATGCAGGTGACGAACAAAGAAGGAGCGATTCGCGGGTTGGTTGGTGCGCTCAAGGTGGCGGGAATTGTGCCTGCGGAAAGTGAAGACAGTATTGTGGCCGCCATTCTCAAGCGAGAAGAGTTAGGCTCGACGGGTATCGGCAACGGAGTCGCCGTGCCGCACACGAAGCACGTTTCGGTCAGCAAGTTGGTGGCGGCCATTGCTCTGACGAGGGATGGCGTGGACTTTCAAAGTCTCGATGGCGGGCAGGTCCACATTCTGTTCCTGCTGGTCTCGCCACCGGATCGGCCGGGAGATCACTTGCGCGGCTTGGAAAACATTTCGCGGCATCTGCGGAATCAGAACTTTTGCAACTTTCTGCGACAGGCCAAAACCAAGGAAGATGTCATCACGCTGCTCAACGAGGCAGACAATAATCAACTGGGTTAATGCTCCGGCGACGCACCTTGGAACTTTTATGGGCGGACAATCCGTCTCGCACACCGTGACTGTCAGGCTGGAAAACGGCCTGCACCTGGTGCCGTGCTCGCGGCTGGTGAAGCTGGCGAACGGCCTCGGTTGCGACGTGCGCATTCGCAAAGGCTCGCTCGATGCCGACATCAAGAACATCTTCGATCTGATGGGCTTGGCGGCGGCGTTCGGCGATCAACTCGAACTGCGGGCCTCCGGCGATCGGGCAGACGAGGCGCTGGCGAAGGTCGTGCAGTTGTTTGAGTCGAACTTCGCGGATTAGGCTGCTGTGGCCGAAATTCTCGTAGCCGCGTTTCGCCAGAACGCGGGTCGGCTGTTCGCCCGCGTTCTGGCGAATCGCGGCGACATCAGGTTTGACGAGTTATTCAACGACGAGGAATTTGTTTTTCGTGAGCAACATGCTGGTCAAACGCGGGATTGCGGTGTCGCCGGGAGTGGCGATCGGGCCGGCGTTGTTGTTTGGGACGGAGAACTTCAAGCTCTCGCGGCATTACACCAGCAAGTCGGAAATTGATACGGAAGTCGGACGGTTTCATGCCGCCCTCGACGCGGTCTGTGCCGACATCGAAGAAAATCAGCGGGTAGCGACCGAGCGGCTCGGCAAGGAGTACGGGGCGATCTTCGGAGCGCATGTGATGATGGCTCGGTCCCCGGAACTGATCAGCGAAGTCGAACGACTGATCCGCGATGAGACCAACACGCCTGAGCGAGCCTGCGAGATCGTTCTCAACAAATACGCGAAGCTCTTTCAAGAGCTTGGCAGTCGCTATCACGCCGAGCGGGCGCATGACATCTATGACCTGAAGAATCGCCTGCTGAGACAATTGCTTGGCAAGCAGCGGCAGGAGATGTCGGACCTGACCGAGCCGGTCCTGATTCTCGCGCACAACTTGACGCCCAGCGAGACGGCGAATCTGAAGCGTGAGTTCGTCCTCGGCTTCGTGACCGAGGTCGGCGGACCGACGAGCCACACGGCGATTCTGGCGGGTGCGCTGGAGCTGCCGGCCGTTGTCGGAGTTGGCGAGTTTTTGTCGGAAGTGACCAGCGGCGACTTGGTCATCATCGACGGCGATCGGGGTGAAGTGATCATCAACCCGATCGAGTCCGTGATTGCCGAGCGACGAGCGGCTCAAAAGAAGAATGAGTCGAACTACGCGGCCCTCGAAACCGAGCGGACCGCCGAGCCGATCACCGCTGACGGCGAGCGCATCCAATTGCTCGGCAATATCGAGTTCCCGACGGAGACAGAACACTGCCTCGAACGCGGAGCCGAAGGGATCGGATTGTATCGCACCGAGTTCCTGTACCTGGGCGTCGATCAAGAGCCGTCCGAGGAAGACCACTATCAAGCCTATTGCAAAGTGATCGAGGCATTGGGCGGACGAGAAGTCGTGATTCGCACACTGGATCTAGGCGCGGACAAGGTGCCGAGCGTCGGCGGTCTCCTGGCCGAATCCACGAATTCAGCGCTCGGATTGCGCAGCATCCGGATCAGTTTGCAGTATCGGGAAGGATTCAAAACCCAGCTTCGAGCGATTCTCCGCGCGGCCGCCAAAGCTCCCCCCGGCAGTGTCAAAATCATGTTTCCGCTGATCTCGTCGTTGAACGAATTCCGGCAGGCGAAGATGGTCGTTCGCGATGTGATGGACGACCTCGACGAGGCGGGCGAGCCGTTTCCTCGCGATGTGCCGCTGGGAATGATGGTTGAGGTGCCCTCGGCAGCGATTCTGGCGGACCATTTCGCGGCGGAGGTCGACTTCTTCTCCATTGGCACGAACGACCTAATCCAATACACCCTCGCGGTTGACCGCGGCGATCCGGCAGTCTCCAGCCTCTATCGCACCGGCGACCCCGCGATCCTGCGATTGATCCGCATGGTTGTGGAGGCCGCCGATAAGCCCGACCGAAAAATCCCCGTGACCGTGTGCGGTCAAATGAGTTCTGATCCGAAGTTTCTCCCGCTGCTGATCGGCTTGGGGATTCGGAGGATCAGCGTCACGCCGCACTCGATCCCCGAACTGAAGGCCGTCATCCGGCGGCTGACGATTCCTAAGTGCAAGGATATTGCGACTCACGCCGAATGGCTGGGCCTCTCACGAGGCGTTGACAATTATCTGCAAGGTGAACTTTTCAAGATTTGTCCTCAGCTCGTCCGTTAGCCAGTAACCGGGATGGCGGCGGTCGAACAAGATTCTCGTAGATCGGACAATGCTGTCCGGTCGCGAATGACCATCGAACAACTTTTCTCACAGAAACGAACGACGGACAACGATGTCCGCCGCTCGTACGGATTCACTAGGGTGCGTGCTCGTTCCAAAGGCGTCTGTGGTTCGCCGAGACTGGCTGCAACTGACAAGTTCGCAGCAATCACGGCTCCGGGAGTTCTGACTTCCCGCGAGGCGACAGTGTCTCTCGTCGAACCCCGGTCTTCGATTCTCGAAGATCCTTCGCCGTGCTCAACATCGCCGACCCTGCTCATTGGACCGCCGCGTTCGTGGAACCATCGAACGTCCGACCCAAATCGCCGAACCACGCTCGCCGCGAACTGGACGTTTTCGAACGCCGTTCGCGCAGCCGATTCCCGACGAGACAGCCGACACTCCGACGAACGCTCGCGTCCGTCTCCGGCTTTCGAGCAGGTCACCGATCTTCGCACAGCAACAGCGTCGATCATTGCCACGAGCAATCGCACCCGCAGACCACAAAGGGTGCTTTATGAAGAAGGAAATGCTCGTCAATGTGATGCAGCCGGAAGAAAGCCGCATCGCGATCATTGAGGACGGAACGCTCGAAGAGCTGTACGTCGAACGCAACAGCATCGAGAGCTTCGCCGGCAACATCTACAAAGGCCGGGTCGTCAACATTGAGCCGAGTATTCAGGCCGCCTTCGTCGACTTCGGCGTCGGCCGCAACGGCTTCCTGCACGTCAGCGACGTCGAATACCAGTACTACAAACACCTCGTCCCCGAGCGAGAAGAAGAGGGCCGCGGCCGCCGAGTCTTCAACGAACGCAGCGTCCGCAACAAACCGCCCATCCAGAACATCTTTAAGCGCGGCAGCGAAGTGCTGGTGCAAGTCATCAAGGAAGGGATCGGCACGAAAGGCCCCACGCTTTCGACGTACATCAGCATCCCCGGCCGTTACCTCGTGCTGATGCCCGGTCTGGCGCGAGTCGGTGTCAGCCGCAAGATCGAAGACGACGACAGCCGCCGCCGCATGAGGAAAATCCTCAATACGCTGCAACCGCCGCCCGGCTTGGGCTTCATCATCCGCACGGCGGGCCTGGAGCGCGACGCGGCGGACTTGCAACGCGACCTCGATTATCTGGTCCGCTTGTGGAAGGTGCTGGTTCGCCGAGTCCAGAAATATCACTCGCCCGTCAGCATCTACGAAGACAGCGACCTGATGATCCGCACGATGCGCGACATCTATCGCGACGACATCGAAACGGTCTGGATCGACCAACCGCAGATGTTTGAACGCGCTCAAGAATTCATGAACGTGATCTCGCCCGAACACGCCAACCGCGTCAAACAATACGACGGCAAGGATGCCATCTTCCACCACTACCACATCGAGGACGACATCGCTCGCATTCACGAACGCCATGTGCCGCTGAAGGGCGGAGGGTCCATCGTGATCGATCAGACCGAGGCTTTGGTTGCGATCGACGTCAACAGCGGCAACTTCCGCTTTGACGACAACGCCGAGGAAACCGCCTACCAGATGAACCTCCGCGCTGCCGAGGAAATCTGCCGGCAGATCCGGCTTCGCGATCTGGGCGGCGTGATCGTCAACGACTTCATCGACATGCGCGACGATCGGCATCGTCGAGGTGTCGAAAATCATTTCCGAGATCTGCTCAAACGAGACCGCGCCCGGACGAAAGCTCTCCGCATCAGCCCGTTTGGTCTGATCGAGATGACTCGGCAACGCATCCGGCCGTCACTTCGCCGCAGCGTGTTCGAGAATTGCCCATGCTGCGCTGCCGTCGGACTCGTCAAGACTGCCGAAAGCGTCGCTATCGAGGTCATGCGCCTGCTGATGACGGTGGCCCAGCGAGACGGCGTCCGCAAGATCGTCGTCGAGGTCCACGAGCGAGTCGGCCACTACCTCAACAACCGCCGCCGCCGGGAGATCAACCAGTTGGAGGACACGGCCAGCCTCGCCATCAACATCACGGCCCGAACCGACGTCAGTCCCAACCACCTGGACTGCCAAACCCAGGATGACCAGGGGAACGCCACCCGGATTCCGGTCGGGATTGACTCGAAATCACGATAGGCCACCGCTATAGTCCCGACCCTTTTCCAGACTCGGCAGAACTCAAATTTACGATTCGACAAGAGATCAAAGGATTTTCGCAGCCATGTTCGCGTACTTTGAAAACGGCAGCCACCAGTATCGAGTCTCCAACGGTGACACTCTGTTGATCGACTTCCGAGACACCGCGAAGACGGGTGACTCGATCACTTTCGACAAGGTTCTGCTCGCCAACGGCGGCGGTTCGAGTGTCATCGGTGCCCCGTCCATTGCGGGCGCGAGCGTCACGGCTGAGATCGTCGAACCGCTCGTGAAGGGTCCGAAGCTCGAAATCCAAAAGATGCGCCGCCGCAAGAACTACCGAAGGCACACCGGCCACCGCCAAGGCTACACCCAGGTGAAGATCACCGGGATCAATGTGCCTGGCTTGCAGATTGTGGAATCGGCTCCAGCCGCCAGCGCGTAGTTTCACTCGCTCCAAATGCTAAAACCCGGTCAATTGACCGGGTTTTTTCTTGCGCGGGTGTGACGAAATGCGAAACCCTCGAAGGGATCAGCTTCGAGGGTTCGCGGCGTAAGCAAAGTCAGAAGCAAGTACGGTCAGTCATCCACCGACGCTTCTGAGTCGTCGTCTCCCACAAACGCGAATTCCAATTCCGTTTCGTCTTCTTCTTCGTCATTCGCCAGAGCGAATGGGCTGATCTCGACTTCGTCTTTTTCTTCGATCGGTTGAGTGGTTGCCCATGGCGGAGTCTTGCCAGCCTGATACGGCTGCTTCGGCTCAGAGAGCAGCAGGAAACAACCTTTGGTGATTGGCTCCATGAATTGCTGGAACCAGAGCATCCGCTGGACGTGCGGTTGTGGATTGAAGAGCTGGACTCGGACCCCCTTCTCGCGCCAGTCGAACAGGAGGCCAAAGAATCCACTGGGGATGTACTTCACGAACGCCATGTTGACGCCGATCGAGTGATGCCGTTGGCGGTCGACCAGGAGCGTCAGGGTTTCGCGGAGCAGAGCCAAGTCGGCTCCGTCCCAGATTTCCATCGTGCCGAGGTCGATGACCTTGGCACCGTTCCAGTCGTGGAAGTGCAGTCGATTACGCTTGGCCATGGGAGTGATCTCTTTGGAGTTTCGTCTGGGAAGGCGGCCGGTCAAACATAGTTCGCAAAACGGCGAGACAGACAATGGCAACGATTGCGCCACTTGCGAAAAGATTTTCAAGACGGGCGCAAACCCAAGTATTCCCGCGACAAATGGCTCACTTGGCGAAGATGTGTGAGCCCGCAATTTTGCGTCTGTGTTGTTTTGCAACACCGCACAATCGGACGAATGTTGCTTTCTGGAGTCATCGTTGCCGTCGCGCCGCAACAGAATTGCTCGTCCGCCAGCCCGCTTGAATTCGAGTCAGGGGAGCATCATGCTCCCGCCCGTCCATCCAATCCCCTCACCGCGAAAGGGAATTATGTCCGACGAACGGAGTCCGTCCGCCTCGACCGCCCTCGACCCGGCATCGACCTTTCTAGGACATCCCCGCGGATTGTTCGTGCTGTTCTTCGTCGAGATGTGGGAGCGGTTCTCGTACTACGGGATGCGAGCGTTGCTCGTCTTCTACATGACGAAGGGCTTCCTGGGTTTCGGCGACAAACTAGCCTATGGCGTTTATGGAGCGTACACGGCGCTGGTTTACGCAACGCCCTTCATCGGCGGGATGCTGGCCGACCGGCTGTTGGGGCAGAGGCGAGCCGTCATTCTCGGCGGCATGTTGATGGCGGCCGGGCATCTGTTGATGACCGTGGAACGCTCGACGGCGTTTTACGCGGCGCTGGCATTGCTGATCTGCGGTAATGGGTTCTTCAAGCCGAATATCTCCACGATGGTCGGCAGCATGTATCCCGCAGGCAGTCCGAAACGGGACGGCGGCTTTACGATTTTCTATATGGGGATCAACTTGGGGGCCGCGATGTCGCCGCTGATTTGCGGCTACGTCGGCGAGACGTTCGGTTGGCACTACGGTTTTGGACTGGCGACGATCGGCATGTTGGCCGGACTGATTACGTTTTCCGTGTCGCGGACGCTCTCACGAATTCTCATCGGACTGACCGCCATCACGACCGTGGCCGGAATGGTCTGGCTGGGTCGGAGCGACCTGCTGAATTTGGCGGTGAATGCTCCGGTTGGGATCGCTCTGCTGGTCGGAGCATTCATCTCGATCGCCGCGCTCGCCAGTGGCGGGTTGCCGGAGGGACTGGGTGCTCCGAAGGACGCCAGCCGCATGGGAATGCCGGCGTTCGAGCCGATTCGCACGCAGCCGATACCATACTATCTGGCGATCATCGGCGGCATTCTGCTGCTGCAACACGTCGTCGTGCCGCAGTCCGAATTCGCGGTGATCTTGATGTTGGTCGGAGGTTTCGCGCTGTTGCTGCCGTGGCTGAAAGCGGTACATGCCGTGTATCTCGGAACGGCGGCGATCGTGCCAGTCGTTGCGATCTTGGTGCAGAACAATGAAGTCGCCGGCTTGCTGCTGGGAGTTTTCGGCGGCGGCGCGTTGCTGAAGCTGGCGGCGGACGCGTTTCAAGCGGAGAAGGTCGAACGCGAGCGGCTGTTCGTCGTGCTGATCCTGATGTTCTTCTCAATGTTGTTCTGGGCGTTCTTCGAGCAAGCGGGCAGCTCTCTGAACAACTTCGCGGATCGCAACGTGGACCGCATCGTGAACGGTCGAGTGCTTACGCAGGCGGATGTCGGACAACCGCTGACCGATGTGCCGATCACGCAAGCGTTCTGCGGCCGTAAAATCGACGGCAAAGAATGGACTCTCACCACCGTCGAAGCCGCGACGAAGCAGGCACAGGACGAAGCCGCCCAGCAAGCGTCGGCCGACAAGAGCAATCCAGGAATTCCGGCTGTCGCCACCGGCAAGCCGGTCGTGGCGATGCTCAAGAGTGTTGATGTCACCGCCGAGATGGTCGGCATGAAGGTCTACGGCACCGAGATCAAAGCCAGCATGTTTCAAGCGGCGAACCCGATTTACATCCTCAGCTTTGGCTTGTTCTTCACAATGGCCTGGGGCTTCTTGGGGGCTCGCGGGTTGGAGCCGAACACGGCGATCAAGTTTGCGTTTGGTCTACTGCAACTCGGCTTGGGCTTCGGAGTGGTCTGGTTCGGCGCGAAGAACTGTTCGGCTCACGGCTTCGTAGCGGTGAGCTGGTTGCTGTTGGGCTATCTGCTGCACACCACCGGCGAGTTGTGTCTGTCACCGGTCGGCCTGTCGATGGTGACGAAGCTCTCGCCGCCGCGGATGGTCAGCACGGTCATGGGAGCGTGGTTCCTGGCGACGGCGTTTTCGAGTTTCCTTGCCGGACAGATCGCGACTCTGACGGGCGTCGGGCACGGCAAGGAAGGGGGCGAGTCGGTCATTCCGGCTCCGATCGACACCGTCCATGTTTACGGTGATGTCTTCGGCCACATCGCGATTGCCGCGATGATCTCTGGCGTGATCCTGCTGGCACTTTCGCCGCTGCTCGTCCGCTGGATGCACGGAGCCGATCGCGCGGGTGGCGGGCATTAAGAAGTAGTTCGGACGCCTACGTCCGAACAAAACGACCGGACGTAGGCGTCCGGTCTACTCGGCCGTCAGGCGACTTCGACGATCGCTTTGATGACGCCGGTTTCGAGCTTCGTGTACGACGGGAAGACTTCGATCAGTCCCTCGAACGGTGTGCGGTGCGTGATCCACGGGCGGGTGTCGATGCGGCCGGTTTCGATCAGGTTGATGATGCGGCCAAAGTCTTTCGGCAGAGAATTGCGCGACGCGAGGATCGTCATTTCACGGCGATGGAACAGCGGATCGGGGAAGCTGATCTCGTCGGTGACGATCCCCACGAAGACGATCTTGCCGGTGTGGCCAACGTAGTTGAATGCGTTGCACATCGACTTCGGACTGCCGGTCGCGTCGAAGACGTGAGCAGCCAGCGCGCCGTTTGTGATTTCTTGCAATGCTTTCATCTCGCTGCCATCGCCGGTGAAGCGGATCGTGTGGGCGACTCCCATCGTCTTCTGGCAGAAGTCGAGTCGGCCTTGGTTCATGTCGAGCACCGTGATCGTCGCGCCGGTCAGCTTGGCGAACTCAATCACTGACAGGCCAATCGGTCCGGCTCCGATGACGAGCACATGCTCGCTCGGTTGCGGGTTCGCTCGATCGACCGCGTGGCAGCCGATGCCGAGTGTCTCGACCAGCGCGAGTTGTTCCAGCGTCAGCTTGCTCGAAGGGTGCAGCTTGCGAGCGGGCAATACGAACTGTGGACGCAGCCCGCCGTCGATGTGGACGCCGAGCACTTGCAGCTTCTCACAGCAATTGCTGTTGCCGCGCCGGCAGGCGTAGCACTCGCCGCAATTCATATACGGCTCGACCGAGCAGCGATCACCGGCCTTCACGTTGCTGACGCCGGAGCCAACCTCAACCACTTCGATGCCGAGTTCATGTCCCGGAATGCGCGGGTAGCTGTAGAACGGCATCTTGCCGAGATAGCCACTGATGTCGGTCCCGCAGATGCCGACGCGATGCACGCGAATCAGTGCTTCGCCGGAACCTGGCCGGTTCGGTTCTGGGATTTCGATGTGACGAAACTGTCCGGGCTTTTCGAGTTGGATGGCTTTCATGGCGGACTGATTTCTAATTTGAGATTTGAAATTTCAGATTTGAGATTCGCATGCTGTCACTGATCAGTGTCAGCCGTGCCTCATGAAGTACGGCATCAGGTCGCAGCCTTTGTCGAAACACAAACGCGACTCGGCTGCGACGGCTTCGTCGTAGATCGGCATCCCAGCCGAGGCGACGCCCGTGCCGCAGATGGCGAACGGGACGAAGCCGTGGCTGTGGGTTTTCGTGCGGAGGAATGTCGGGTGGTCGGGACTGATGAGGATGCGGTAGTCGCCTTGTGAATGCAGATAGTCGTGGATCGGAGCGACGATGTCGGCGTCGATACGTTCGAGGGCGGCGACCTTCGCGTCGACGTGGCCTTCGTGCGAGGCTTCGTCGGTGGCTTCGATGTGAACGATGATGAAGTCGATGTCGGGACGCTGCAACGCGGCGACGGCGTAGCGGCCTTTCGCGGCGTAGTCGGTGTCGAGATAGCCGGTCGCTCCAGGAACTTCGATGACTTGCCAGCCGAGCAGCCGGCCGATGCCGCGCAAGAGATCGACCGCCGTGATGACGGCTCCGCGCACGCCAAAGCGTTCCATGAACGGCTTGAGCGCGGGAGCTTTGCCTTGGCCCCACAGCCAAGTTTGCGTGGCGGCGTTCTCGCCACGAAGTCGATTCGATTCGACGCTTGCCAGCACATCATGGCTCTTGGTCATTAACTCACGCAGCAATTCCGAGCCGGTGCCGCTGGGCAAATATGGGTCGATGACTTGATCGGTGATGTCGTGCGGGGGAGTTGTGTTCGTATCGGCGGCGAATGGCGACGGCTCGCCCCGGCCACGATAAATCAGCAGGTTGCGGTAGCTGACGCCGGCGAAGTATTTCCAATGCGCGTCGCCGCAAGCGGAGCGCTGCAAGGCTTCGATGAGTTGCAAGCCGATCTCTTTCGGAAGTTGACCGGCGGTGAAGCTTTTCATGCGATTGTCGGCGACGGTCACGAAGTTGCAGCGGATCGCCCAATCGTCGGGGCCGAGCGAGATGCCTTGCGCGGCGGCTTCGAGCGGCGCTCGGCCGGTGTGATAGAGGAGCGGGTCGTAACCGAAGAGGCTCATGGTCCCAACGTCACTGCCGGAGGGGAGGGCCTCTGGGACGTTGTTGGCTCGGCCAACGACGCCGCGCCGAGCGATCTCGTCCATGTTCGGGATGTGAGCCGCCTGCAACGGGGTCTTCCCGCCGAGCGACGGCTGTGGTTCGTCGGCGACGCCGTCGGGAATGATCAAAGCGAATTTCATCGGGCGAGTTGGTCCTTCAAGTGCGTTGCCAAACCGTACCGCGACCGTCAGGGAGCGGCCTTTCGCGATCGGAACTAACCACTCCCTGACGGTCGCGGTATGGCTGACAATCCGGCTCACGCGAGCGGCGGGACATTAACGCGGCGGGCGTTTTTCGTCAGCCGCACTTCGTTGCCGGATTCGTTGAAGGCCACGCCGTCCATGAACGTGTACATCAACAGCAGGCCGCGGCCGGAAACTCGATTGAGATTGGCTGGATCTGTCGGATCGGGAAGCTCTTTCGGATTGAAGCCCAGACCTTCGTCGCGGATCGTGAACTGCGCACCGGCGGGAGACAGCGACGCTCCGAAGAAGATCCGGCGATTGCGAAACGGCAGCTCTTTCGCACGGGTGCGAGCCGTCTCATGGTAGCTCGGCTTGTCGTCCTCACGCAGTTTGGAAGAGAGCTCCAGGTTGCCGTGGAACATCGCGTTGAGCAGCACCTCTTCGAGCGCCACTCCGATCCGCAGTCGTTCGGCCTCGTCGAAGAGTCCCATCGCACGCATGGTTTGCTGCATGTACGTGACGACGGCCGCCAGGAGCGGCAGTTCGTTTTCCAAGGTGAATTTGAAGTCGGCTTGTTCGGTGCGATGCACCAGCAACCGCGAGACATTGCGGTCGTCATCGGCGGCGCGCAGCACCAGTCGCACGGTCTCCAGCAGGTCTTGAGCCAGCCGCCGCTTAGGCACGTAACTGGCCGCTCCCCGCTTCAACGCCTGGACGGCGTGCTCTTCGCTGCCGACCGCAGTCATGATGATCACAGGGATTAACGGGAAGTCGCGCTTCATCGCTTCGACCATCTGTAAGCCGTCGATATTCGGCATGACCATGTCGGTCACGACGATGTCCGGCAGATTCTCTTCGACGGACTTCAGCGCAACCGCACCGTCCTCGGCGTACAGCACTTGGCAATCGGGCTCCAGTTCCAGCAGACCGCCGGCGACGCGGCAGTCCATGGCGGAATCATCGACTACCAAGATTGTGGTCATGATCAGGCTCACGGCATGTCAGTTTTGTCGCCTGACTCTCCGAGTCGGGCATTTCTCGCAGCATGCCCGACTCGGAGAGTCAGGCTACGGCTTCGCCAAGAATTTCTGCAGCTCAGTCTGACACGCTTGAAACTCAGGCCACATCGATTCCAGCAGTTGTTTTGCGGCGGTCAGATTACCGGCCAAAGCGAGCGTTTCCAATTCCTGAGCCGGTGCAACCAGCGGTTCGAGGCCAAACGTGCGACAGGCTCCCCGGACGGAATGCGCCGCTCGACGAAAGATCGTGGCTTCCTGTTGAGCCAATCCGCGCTCGAAGTCCTGGATCCAGCGCGGCCAATCTTCCAAACAAGCTTCGACGACCTCGCGCAACAGCTTGTGGTCGCCACCGACGATCGACAGAGAATGTTGCCAATCCACCAGCCCGTTGGGTTTCTGTCCGTTGATCGTAGGCGGGAGACCGGCGGTCGCGCGAGCGGCGGGGTCGGGAGACCCGCGCCGAGCGCTGGCGTCGCCGCCGCGCTGAGCGCCGTCATCGACGCCGCGCGCAGCGCGAGTGGCTTTCGGCGATGTCTCCTTGGGCAACACCGCGTTGGGAAAGTCCGCTTCCAACGTCTCGTACATCAGATCGGAACGGATCGGCTTTGTCAGATACTCATCCATGCCAGCGGCCAGGCAACGCTCTCGGTCGCCGGACATTGCTTGAGCGGTCATGGCAATGATTGGCACATGCGACCCGGTGCGTGCTTCGCGCTGCCGAATCACTTGCGTCGCTTCGAGGCCGTCCATCTCCGGCATTTGCACGTCCATCAAGACACGGTCAAACGGCTGGCGGAAGAATAATTCGACCGCCTCGCGACCGTTGTTCGCCAGGACGATTTGATGCCCACGCTTTTCCAGCAACGCGATCGCCAGCTTTTGATTGAACAAGCTGTCTTCGACCAAGAGGACTCGCAACGCCGTGCGGGCGATCTCGACGGCTCGCGCGGGAAGGGTGGGCACCGTTTCGTCCCCCGCTCCCAATCGCAGCGACATCAGCGTGTCCAGCAATTCCGATTCGTTGACCGGCTTGGTGATCGGCGCGGTCAGCCCGGCTTGGTCGCACCGAGCCAACTCCGCCGCGCGATCGGGTGAACTGAGCAGGATCAGCAGATGTCCGGCTCGGCCCGCAAACTCGGCGCGGATCGTATCCGCCAATTCAAACCCATCGACGTCCGGCATCTGCGCGTCGATCAACGTGAATGCGAACGCGTTGTCCGCACCCTTCACACGTTTCAGCGCGGTCAGAGCTTCCTTCGCTCCAGACACCGCCATCGGACGCAACCGCCAGGAAGACAACAAGTCCATGAGCTGCTGCCGGCTGGTGGCGTTGTCATCGACGATGAGGACTCGCAGTCCATCCAATGGCGCGGGACTGGCCGATGCCGCGGCCAGTTCAGAAGCTGACGGTCGCACATGGCTGGTCACGAAGAACGTGCTGCCGTGTCCCGGTTCACTCTTCAGCCACACGCGGCCCCCCATGAGCTGCGCGAGCTTTGACGTGATCGACAACCCCAGGCCCGTGCCGCCGTACTTGCGGTTGATCGACGTGTGAACTTGCTCGAACGCCTCGAAGATCGCGTGTTGTCGGTCCGCGGGAATCCCGATGCCGGTGTCGCTCACGTCGATCCGCAGTTCCAGCGACGTGGCATCGCGCGAGGACACCGCGACGCGCAACACGACCTCGCCGGAATCGGTGAACTTGATCGCGTTTCCCAGAAGGTTCATCACGATCTGCCGCAGTCGAACCACATCTCCGACCAAACGATCGGGCACGTCGGGGCGGATGTCGCCGACCAACTCCAAGCCTTTGCGATGGGCCGCCAGCGCCAGTGTCTTTAACGTGCCGGCGATCATCGTTCGCAAGCTGAACTCGACCGCGTCGAGTTCCAGCTTGCCCGCTTCGATTTTGGAAAAATCGAGGATGTGATTGATGAGCGACAGCAGCGACTCGGCCGACTCCGCCACCGCCGACAGATTGTCACGCTGCTGCGGCGTGAGCGCCGAATCGAGCACCAATTCCGTCAGCCCGATAATCGCATTCATCGGCGTGCGGATTTCATGGCTCATATTCGCCAGGAACAGGCTCTTGGATTGATTGGCCGAATCCGCCTCTTCTTTCGCGCGCAGTAGCTGTGCCTCCGCCTGCTTCTGCTTGGTCATATCGAGCACAAAGCAGATGCACTCGCTGGTCGAGTTATCCAGCATCGACACGCCCAGCATGACCGGCACACGGCTGCCGTCCTTGCGAATGTATTGCTTCTCCCACGGCGGAGAGATGCCTGTCCGATTCAAAGATTCCATCGCGATCTGATCGAGTTCACGAAACTCCGGTGGCGTAATCTTGTCCAAACGCAGCCGGCCCGAAGTCATGTCCTCGCGCGTGTAACCGGTCAGAGTCAAATAAGCGTCGTTCGCCTCCAGCACGCGGCCCGACAAGTCGGCCAGCATGATGCCGATGATGTTCGCGTCGAACAGTTTCTTGAATCGCGCGTTGCTGCGCTGTAATGCCTCTTCCGCCGCGACGCGCGCGGTCACATCCCAGAACATGCACTGCGTGCCGATCACGTCCCCTTTCGCGTCGGTCGCGGGAGCTTTCATGACTTGCACGTGAATCCGCTGACCGTCCGGCGTGTGGTGGGCTTCGATGTCTTCGACCACGCGGCGTTCGCGCATCACGCGCTGATCGTCACGGCGGTACTTCTCGGCCAGTTCGGGCGGAAAGAAGGCGAAGTCGGTGCGGCCGACCAATTCATCCAGCCGCTTGTGCAATTCATCGCAATACAACTGGTTGGCGAACACGAAGTGTCCCTGGGCGTCCTTCCGAAACACATTGATCGGCAGCGACTCGATCAGCGAGCGGTACATCTCTTCGGTGTGCCGCAGCACGGATTCCGTTTGCTTGCGCTCGACGGCGTAGCGAATCGTGCGTTCGAGAATCGAGACCGTCATCCGTTCTTTGATCAGCACATCTTGCGCGCCGGCTCGCAGCGCGGCCACCGCCGCCTCGTCGTCATCCCAGCCCACCAGCATCAGCACGGGAGTCCGCGGCGCGATCGCCTGCAAGTCGTGCAGCGAATCAACGCCGTAGCGGTCGGGCAGAATCCAGTCGAGCAGAATCACATCCGCCGCAGCCTTCACCAGCGACGCTTTCGCTTCCGCCAGATTCGCCGCGCCGTTGACCTGCATCCGACACCGCGAGGCTTGCGCGAGCAGATCGCTCAGCCGCCGCGCTTCCGCGGGGTTGTCCTCCACGAGCAACACAGAAAGCTCGGTGCCCAACATGATGAATGCCGACGGGTGCGAACCGAGGTGACGATCTCTAAGAGTCAGACTGACGCGAGAGCAGCATCAGCGAGCCACTCGCAAACGTCAAGCCGCGATCCCCAGAGTCCAGCGAGGCTGCGCCTCAGATCTGGTCCGATTCGCGCTCCATTTCATTCGCGCGGACACTCCAGACTGCCGCGCGAATGAAATCGAGCGCGAATGGCTGCACAACCTGACTCACGACGGCAAACACGATCCTGCGTCCCCGCGTTTGCCACTCGCGACGGAGACTCGTATCATCCCGCCCCATTCACGTTCTCCACCACTCTCGAACCCCGACGCATCATGGCCAAAATTACGTTCGTCAAAGAGAAGAAGACCATCGAAGTTCAACCTGGCACGAGGCTCCGCACGGCGGCGATGCACAACGGCGTCGATGTCTATGCGGGGATTCACAAAGTTTTGAATTGCCACGGCTGGGCTCAGTGCGGCAGTTGCGTCATGCGGGTCACGAAAGGCGAGGAAAACGTCAGCCCGCCCGGATTGTGGGAACGGATGCGGATGTTGTTCTGGCGGCTCGGCAACGAGAACCTGCGGCTGTCGTGTCAGTGCCGAGTCCACGGCGACATCGAAGTCGAATCCACGCCATCCCTCAACTGGCACGGCGAACGCTTCTGGGGCTGAGCCGCGTCACGCCTGCGACGCGCGATTGCGTTCGTCGAGAATGGCTTGAAGTTCGGCGATCGCTTCCAGGTCTTTCGCGCGGCCGGCGGCCCGCTTCAATTGGATCAGACGATCCAGTGTCACACAGCGACAAGTGACGCCGAAGGCCAGAAGTTCGATCGTGAAAGGCACGAGTTGTTCGTAAGTGCCTCCGCCCGCGACCTCACCCAGAAAGTCGATGTCACCCAAATCGGTGATGAGCGTGAAGTTCAATCCCGCGAGTATCGTCGGGACATCCCAGTGGAACGGCAGGCCCGGCGGAGCGCCACGCAGATAGGGATGATGTGACTTCAGGGCCTCAGCCAGTCGAGCCACGTTGTCGGCACGGCGTGAATAGACGACATCGACATCGGTCGTCACGCGCTGTGAGCCATGGACGATCCCAGCACCGCCGCCAATCAGGATGAATTCCACGCGATGGCGATCCAGCACCGGCAACAGTTCCACGAAATTGGCAATCATGGTTCATCCCTGTGCGACCGCTGCGGATCGGGCTTGTTGTCCCGCGCGGCGGAGTTCCTCGAAAAAAGTCTGCGCGTTCTGGTGCTTCCGCAAACGCTCTTCGACGGTCAGCTTCAGATTCTCGCGGATGATCGTGCGATCGACGTCCTTCTTATAGACCTCGATCACGGGATCGAAGAAGTCCGGAGGCGGATAGTCCAGGCTGTAGGGCAGCGGTGCTTCGCCGGATGAGTTTTGATCGGACATGATTGCGGCTCGGTGTGGTCAATGACGGGGTCGGGAGTCTTTTTCATGCCGCACAACGCGAGTCAAACCGCCGGAACGCTCTCGGCTGCGGCATGAAAAAGACTCCCGACCCCTTCCCGGATTGAGTCTATCACAACTCGTACCGGATTTGGCCGTTTGTTTGCGACCGCGAGACTCGATCCGTCGAGTACAGCCCCGCCAGAACGAATTCGACGCACGAGGCGCGCACCGCCACATCGGTCGCGGCATTGACCTCGAACGCTTTGTCCCAGGCGGGCGGGACGCGCTTCAATCGCTCCGCGTAATACGACGACGGCAGTAAGTCGCCGACTTCGATCTTCACTCCCTCGGCAAAGATCTTGGCAATCTCTTCCAGGCCGTGCTCGGCGACGTATTCGTTGAAGACGGCGTGAATCGCTTCGGCCAAGAGCGCGTCGAGGATTTGTCGCTCGGACATTTGATGGCTGCCCATCAGGTCTAACTCCAGTTTGCCCAGCGATGACGAATACAGGTGGCCGAGGTCGCTGATGCGTGGCACGACGGGGCGTTCGCCGAGACGCGCCCCGCGCTGGCGGGCGCTGGCAATCATTGTGCGATAGTTGGCGATGCTGAACCGAGCGCTCACCCCGGAGGCCTGGTCGATGTACTTCGATTTGCGAGCCGCGATGCTCAGCTCTTCGATGATCTCTTTCATGAATCGGGGCACGATCACCGGGAACGGTTCGCCGAGGTTGATGGCCGCTTCTTGTTCGAGGATCTCGATCCCCTGGTCGCGGTCTTTCGGATAGTGCGTGTGGATTACCGAGCCGATGCGGTCCTTGAGCTGCGGGATCACCTTGCCGCTGCGGTTGTACGTCGCCGGGTTCGCCGAGAACAAAATCAGCACGTCGATGTCGAACCGCACCGGATAACCACGAATCTGCACGTCGCGCTCTTCGAGGATGTTGAACAGCCCGACCTGCACCAGCTCATCGAGTTCCGGCAACTCGTTCATCGCGAAGATGCCGCGGTGCATGCGTGGGATCAAACCGAAGTGCAACGCCGCCTCGGCCGACATACTGACTCCGCCAGCCAGCTTGGCCGGGTCGATCTCGCCAATGATGTCGGCGAACTTGGTGCCGGGCGCGAGCCGCTCGACATACCGTTCCGAGCGCGGCCACCAGGCAATCGGGACTTCGCTGGCCGGGACGCTGGCGACCAGTTCGCGGCCGACGCTGGTAATCGGCCGATACGGGTCGTCATGCACCGGAGCTTCCGGGTGGACGAGGTAAGGAATCTCCTCATCGAGAAACCGGACCAGCGTCCGCATCAGCCGGCTCTTGCCTTGCCCTTTCTCGCCGAGAAACAGCATGTCGTGTCCGGCGATGATGGCGATGTTCGTTTCCGGAATAACGGTGCTCTCGTAGCCGACCATCCCCGGAAAGAGTTCGTCCCCCGCCGCCAGCATCCGCAGGAAGTTGTCTTGCACTTCTTGCTTGACGCTCTTCGAGACCCAGCCACTCTCACGCAGTTGTTGCAAGTTCGTTGGTTTTCGATCGCTGGCTGGCATCATGTCTCCGCAGTTTCAATAAGTCGCGATGAGATTCGTGTGACTGTTCGCGGCGTTAGTATAGCTGGGGTTCGTCGTGGGCCGACACTCGCCCGACGCGCGAGCGTGGGACTGGCTGAAAAGCGGCGTGTCGAACATGCTCAGCGGGCAATGGACGAGTGGAGCCATCGCAAGTCGTCACCCACACCACGGATCAACGACGGGGATGAACATGATCAATCAACGCCGCGCATCACCACTCGGCACGCTGCTGCTGTTGCTCGCTTCGGGGACAACCGCGTGGTCGCCGGTCTTGGCAGAAGACACGCAGCCGACCTTTCCACCGATGCGTTCATTAAAGACTGCGGACGGCACACGCTTCGGCGTCTTCAGCGAGAAGCCGGCGGCTCCGGCGGCGACGTTGTTTATCTTCGCCAGCAGTATCGACGAGATGGGGAACGATCCGGCTCGGTACTACACGCAGACCGGTCGCGACTTGGCCAAAGACGGTTGGGTGTATGTGGTGCTCGATATTCCGTGTCACGGAAACGACCACAAGGAGGGTGAGCCGGCCGCGCTGATGGGCTGGGCGCATCGCGTGAAGGCAGGACAAGATCTGATGGGGCCGTTCGTGAAGCGCTGCTCGGCGGTGCTCGATCATCTGATTGCCGAGGGCTACACCGATCCCAATCGAGTCGCCGCATCGGGCACCTCGCGCGGTGGTTTCTGTGCTCTGCATTTCGCCGCCGGAGAACCGCGCGTCCGCGCCGTGACTGGGGTGGCTCCGGTGACAAATCCGCTGGCCCTGTCCGAGTTCAAAGGGGTCACCGACGAGCAAGCGAAGTCGATCTACATCGACAGCCTGACCGACCGCTTGGCCGGTCGAATCGTTTGGCTGAGCATCGGCAACGACGACGCGCGCGTCAGCACGGACGACTGCATCCGCTTGGCTCGCAAGCTGGTCACGGCGACGCGCAAGCTCAAGCCAGAGATGAAAGTGGCCCCCGTCGAATTGATCGTCGGCCCGTCGGAAGGACATCGAGCCATCGACGATGCGTACCGACTCGAAGCTCAATTTCTGCGGAAACATTTCCGGCGGTAGAATCATCTCGGAAGAAGGTGAAAGATCGTTGGGTGAAAAATGGAAGAATTGAAAAGAGAATTCTTGACGGAGAAGCTCTCCGAGAAGTCCGTAGCCTGACTCTCCGAGTCGGGCACGTTGCGAGAAAATGCCCGACTCGGAGAGTCAGGCTACGTCGAAAAGCCACTTCAACGAAATGTTTCACCCAACAATCTTTCACCCGACTTTGATTCCGTTCTCAGCCAGCCAGAGGAGACGACGATGAGACTTCTGATCGGATTCCTGTTGTTGATCGACTTGTCTATCCGTTCGGCGTACGCGGCCGAGCCGGCTGATCCTCCCGCATTCAAGCATGCGCGAGTCACCGATGCTTGGGAGGCTTACGCCGGCAAGCTCACGTTTGGGAAAGGGCAGACGCTCGCGCTGCTGGATGACGGTTGCAAGCTGTCGATGCCGGAGTGGTCGCAATCCGATGGCGACGTGCCGAAGGTGCTCGTGTCGTATGACAGTGTCGATGGCGACAACGATCCCAAGCACGAAGGCCGCGGCTATCACGGTTCGACGATCGGGATTCCCTCGTCGGTGAATTACAAAGGAAAGCTCGGTGTCGCGTTCAACAATCAAGTGGCGGTCGTGCGGGCGCTGGAGTGCTGTCATTGCAAGGTGGCCGACAGCAAGACGCTGGCGGCCGGGATGCAATGGGTGATCGACCATCATCAAAAGTACCGGATCACCGCGATCAACTTGGCTCCGGTCGATGATCTGGAGCACGGTCAGCCGGTCGCCACTGAGATCGACGACAAACTGAAACGGCTCCGCGAGCTGGGCATCTGGGTCAGCGCGCCCGCCGGCAATCACGCCTTCACGAAAGGAATCTCATGGCCGGCCTGCCAGCCGAACTGCTTTGCCATCGGTGCCGTGCGGTCCGGAAAGGACGAGATCTATCTCGATCGGCACGCGAAGATTGATCTCGTCGTGCCAGCAGCGGCGACTTCATCGTCCAACGCGATTGTCTGCGGAGCAGCCTTGTTGCTACGCGAGGCGATCGAGAAGTCGAACTACGACTGGAAGAAAGACGGAGCGAACCTTCCCGAAGCGATGCTGGCGATCTTTCAGAAGACCGGGACAGCCGTGGAAGATCCCGGCAGCAAGCTCACCTTTCGACGCTTGGATGTGAAGGCCGCGCTCGATCATGTGTTTCAAAACACGAAATGAGTCCCACGAATGAAGGGAGTCGACGAATGCGACTCGTGCCACAATCCGGGATAGATTGACCACCAGGAGCCGATTCAGCCCGTCTTCATCCGTGTGTGAGTTCCGATCCGTGTGCGAAGCGTGTTGGAAACTCGAAAACTGCACTTCGCACACGGATCGGAACTCACACACGGATCATTCACTTTGGAAGAAATGTAGGGACAACTCATGAATCGCATTCGTTGCGGCGTGATCGGTCTCGGCTGGTTCGGCGAGCATCACGTCGACACGTTTCAGCAGTTACCTCAAGCGGACCTGACCGCGATCTGCACGCGCCGTCCTGATCGTCTCCGCGAGGTTGCCGAAAAATACCACGTCCCCAAGACCTACACCGATTACCACGAGCTGTTGGCCGATCCGGAGATCGACCTCGTGTCGATCGTCACGCACGTCGGCGACCACTTGGAACCAACGCTCGCGGCGATTCGAGCGGGCAAGCATGTGTTTCTCGAAAAGCCGATGGCCGACAGCGTCGAAGCCTGCGACCGCATCATCGCCGAGTTGCAGGTGGCGCGTGACAAGCGAGCTTTCATGGTCGGCCACGTCTGTCGCTTCGACACGGTCTACGCACTCGCCAAGGAAGAGATCGCGGCCGGTCGATTAGGGAAGATCGTCAGTCTGCACGCTCGGCGAAACCTCGCCAAGTGGATCACCGAAAGTCACCTCCCCAAGATCAGCGCGCTCTTTGGCGACGGCGTGCATGATCTCGATCTGTTGCTGTGGTTCACCGGAGCCAAACCGAAAAGCGTTTACGCGCTGACGTCGAACACTCGTCCGCACCTGCCGCACGCCGATCTGGGCTGGGCCATGTTCCGCTTCGACAACGACTGCATCGCCGTGATTGAGAACGCCTGGTGCCTGCCCGACAACGCTCCGTTCGCGATCGACGCGCGGATGGAAATCATCGGCACCGAGGGAGCCATCTACATCGACAACTCCGGCAGCCAATACACGCTGCTGACCAAGAACGGTATGAGCTTCCCGCAATCCACATATTGGCCCAAAGTGCATGGCTTGCGGCGCGGCTATCTCAAAGAAGAGTTCGATTATTTCCTCAAGTGCATCCTGGCCGGCGAGAACCCAAGCGTCATCACACCACAGGAATCCCGCGACGTCGTCCACGCCGTGCGCATGGCGGAACGCTCCGCCCAAGAGCACCGCGTCATCGAGTTCTGACCAATGGGAAGTTGTCATGCAACACACTAACCCGACGCGCAAGCGAGGGATCGCGTCTAGCGATTCTCCGACGATGACCGACTCACTCCCTCGCTTGCGCGTCGGGTTAGTGTTGGCGGCACTGCTGCTGATCTCGTTCAACACATTGCTCGCTGCCGACGCGCCACAGACTACGAAGCCGAACATCGTCTTCATCATCGCTGACGATCTCGGCTGGGCCGACGTGGCGTTTCATGGAGGCAACGCGCCGACTCCGCATCTGGATCGTCTGGCGCGCGAGGGACTCGAACTCGCGCAGCATTACGTTGCTCCGGTGTGCAGCCCAACTCGGACTGGCTTGATGACCGGGCGTTGCTGGAGCCGCTTCAACGTCACGAACCCGCAGAACGATCGGGCGTTGCCGTGGGATACGGTGACTCTGCCGCGCGCCTTGAAGAGCGTCGGCTACGACACCTGTCTGACCGGCAAATGGCATCTCGGTTCGCTGCCCGAACAGGGGCCGAATCATTTCGGCTTCGATCATTCGTATGGCTCGCTCGCTGGCGGAGTCAGCCCGTGGAATCATCGCTACAAGCAAGGCCCCTTCACGCAGACGTGGCATCGCAACGAAAAGTTGCTCGAAGAACCGGGCCACGTCACCGACCTCATCGCCGCCGAAGCTGTGAAGTGGATCGAGTCTCGCGGCGACGCTCCGTTCTTTCTCTATGTGCCTTTCACGGCCGTCCATCTGCCGATCAAAGAACCGGACGAGTGGCTGCGTCGTGTCCCCGACTCGATCAAAGGGGATGTCCCGCGCCATTACGCCGCCTGCGTGATGCACCTCGACGAGGCCGTCGGCCACATCGTTTCCGCGTTGGAGAAGAAAGGCCGCCGCGACAACACGCTGCTCGTCTTCACTAGCGACAACGGCGGCAGCACGGTCGAGAACAACGATCTCAAATACCCCGACGACAACTGCCCCAACGGCAAACTGACCGGCAACAACCATCCGTGGCGCGGCGAGAAGGGATCGCTGTATGAAGGGGGCACGCGCGTCCCGACCATCGTCTCCTGGCCCGGCAAAGCGAAACCCGGCAAGGTGAACAGCCCGGTGCAAATCACCGATTGGATGTCGACGCTCTGCGCGCTCGCCGGTTACCGCCCTGATCGCGAACTCAAATGGGACGGCACCAACATCGCGCCGCTGCTGACCGATCACACCGCCCCGCCGACTCGCCCGCTTTACGCCGTCGCTCCCGGCTGGCGTTCCCGTTCTCTACGCCTCGGCGACTGGAAGCTCATCGTCCACGAAGAGAAAAACACTCGCAAAGTCGAACTCTTCGACCTTGCGAACGATCCCGCCGAGTCCCAGAGCCAAGCCGATCAGCAACCTGATCGGTTTCAACAACTGCTGGACAAGCTCCATGAAATGGCCAAGCCAGATCGCGACGCCGAAGTCGCCAAAGTGACTGACATGGCCGGTGGACTCGCCGTCGTTCAAAACGCGAAGAGCAACTACGTCATCTACTGCGCTGCGAACGCCGCCGTCTGGGTGCAGGACGCGGCCAAGGAAGTGCAGCGAGTCCTGAAAGTCTCAACCGGTGTCGAGTTGCCGATCTCGCGCGAACCAGCAGCCCGAATGATTTCCCTGGGCGACAATGAGTCGGCTCGAAACGCCGGCGTGATGCTTGCGCCGGATGCCGCGGATGACAGCTTCCTTTTGCGTACCGTCGGCGAAAGTCTCTTCATCGTCGGTCGGGACAAGCCAGACGTGCCGGGTTGGAGCAGTCGCGGGACGCTTTACGGTGCGTATGAGTTTCTCGAAACGCTGGGCGTGCGTTGGCTGCTGCCGGGGGAATGGGGTGAGGACATTCCACGTCAGGCGACGCTGTCCGTGCCACGTCTGGACGTGCGACAAAGTCCGGCATTCTTCGCGCGAGTGATCCAAGATGTGCAGGATCGGCGGCCGAAGGAGGACAAACAGCCCTCGGCTCCGAAGCTGTGGCTGCAAAGGCAAAAGATTCCATCAACGCTCGACGGTTGGAAGCTGTCGGCGGGACATGCGTGGGACGACTACATCTCGCGCGACCAAGCGGAAGCTCATCCCGAATGGCTCGCGAAGGATGCTCAGGGGAAGCCGCGCCGCTTTGCGAATCACAAGTCGATCAAGTTTTGCACGCACGAGCCGCAGCTCGTCGAAGCGTTCGCGGACGGTGTGATCCGCAGCTTGGACGCGCATCCGGAAAGACGTTGTGCGTCCATCTCGGCCAGCGACGGCGGTGACTTTTGCCAGTGCGAGAAGTGCCGGCCACTGATCGCCAAAGACCCGCATGGCCGACCGTCGTACTCGGCGTTGATGGTGCGGTTCTATGACGAGGTCGCTCGCCGCGTGGCGGTGAAGCATCCGCAGCGGCTGGTCTGCGGGTTGGTCTATTACAACTACATGTATCCGCCGTCGCCGCCGGCCAAAAAACTCTCGGCAAACTTGTGGCTCGATTGGGCACCGCTCAATTACTACGGCTGGGGCCTGGCGAAGCCGGTGTATCGCGACGAGTTCCAGCGCGTGGCGGAAGGCTGGCGAGCGGTCTCTGCGAACTTCGCGTATCACAACTATTCGACTTGGATGCGGTCCTTCAACGGTGCTCCGCTGCCGGTCGGACGCGACATCCTGAAGCTCGAACTTCCGGCCGCTCATCAAGCGGGTGCTCGCGCGGTGAACATGGTCGGCCTCGGAGCTTGGGGCTACGGCGCTCCGACAAACTACATCCTCGCCAAGCAGATGTGGAACCCGCGCGTGGACGTGGACCAGCTCTATCGCGAGTGGCTGAAACGCGCCTACGGCCCCGGCTGGGAGTCGATGGACGAACTCAACCGCCTGCTCGAAACGCGGATGATGGCCTACAAGGCGAAGGAATCACCGGTCTATCGCGGTCAGCAGTACGAGGTGAACCACGAACTCATTGCCGCCGTGCATGCCCCGGTCTTCGCGGACATGGAACGCCTCTACCTCGCCACGCTCGCGAAGACCGAAACCGAAGCCCAACGCCGCCGCCTCGAAATGTTCGGAGACAACCTCATCGTCCTGTGCCACGACCTGCATCAGGCAGGCTTGCTGGTTGATGCGGCGAACTCGACCTTCTACCGTGACGACGAGGCGTATCGGAAATTTCTCGCGGCCACCGAGCTTTCCCTCGCGCTGTATCGCACGCACGACAAGCGATTCCTCGGCCCGATTTGGAAAGGCGAGTGGCGTGGCGAATAACCTTTTTGGCGACCCATTGCAGGAGCGATTCATGACTGGCAACCTTGTGCGAACACTCTTTCCACTCTTGGCAGGTGCGATGTTGAGCAATCTCCTTCCAACGGCGAATGCGGACGAGCCACTGGTTTTCATCTCCGCCTTCGCGGCCGGGGACAAAGGGAGCATTCAGGCGTTCCTCGTCGAGACGAAAACCGGAAGCCTGAAGCCGGTGCAGCAGACGACCGGCGTCGAGCACCCGTTCTTCCTGGCGTTGTCGCGAGACAAGAAGTTTCTGTATTCGATTCACGCGAAGAACTTCGGCGGCAAAGAAAACGAACAGATCGCCGCTTATCAGATCGAGGGACGTACCGGTCAGTTGAAACTGCTGAACCGGCAATCGGCTCTTGGCACTGCGGCTTGCTCCCTCGACGTCGATGCGACGGGTAAGACGGTGCTGGTCGCCAACTATTCCAGCGGCAGCGTGGCGTCGCTGCCGGTCAAGGCGGATGGTTCGCTCGGCGAGGCAGCGTCCTTCGTTCAGCACGCCGGTTCGAGCGTCAATGCCGCTCGGCAGAAGGAACCGCATGCGCACTGCATCGTTGTCAGCCCGGACAATCGGTTTGTCTTCGCGGCGGATTTGGGACTCGATCAAGTACTCAGCTATCGGCTGGATGCAAAGTCGTCGAAGCTGACTCCGAACGATCCGCCGTTCGCGAAGTCGCCGGCCGGAGCGGGGCCTCGGCATCTGACGTTTCATCCGAACGGCAAACAGGTCTACGTCATCAATGAACTCAGCAATTCGGTGACGGTGTTTGATTACGACGCCAAGGCGGGAAGTCTCACCGAAACGCAAACCATTTCGACGGTGCCGGCAGACTTCAAAGGGA
Source organism: Planctomyces sp. SH-PL62 (assembly GCA_945893045.1). GTDB lineage: Bacteria > Planctomycetota > Planctomycetia > Planctomycetales > Planctomycetaceae > SXKJ01. The sequence goes on along the minus strand of CAMDEA010000006.1, from coordinate 58,836 downwards.
CGAGTCATTGTGCCGACTTGAAGATCACTCCGAACGGCCGCTTCCTGTACGGCACGAATCGAGGACACGACAGCATCGCCGTCTATCGGATTGGCGATGACGGCCGGTTGACGCTGATCGGTATCGAACCGAGCCTCGGCAAGGGGCCGCAGAACTTGGCAATCATGCCGGGCGGCGAATTGCTGCTGTGTGCGAACATGCCGGGCAACAACGTGGTGGCATTTCGGATCGATTCGCAAACCGGGAGCTTGAAATCGGTCGGCGAACCGGTGGCGATCACGTCGCCGTCGTGCATCATGGTGCTACCGTGAACATACCCTGCAGAGATGCAGCCAAACTCATTTGAAGTTCGAGATTGCAAGTTGCTCTCTTATCATTCTGCCCACCATCATTCTGCAAAACTCGGAAGTGCAGAATGATGAGGGGCAGAATGATGTGAAAGCGGCCTCGGCACTGGCGAGCCGGCATTCTTGCCAAGGGGGACGATTCGATGTTTGGAATTCTTTTGTGCCTGATCATCGCGGCTGAGGAGCCGACTTCCGTTGAGAAACCGACGGCCGAGCAATTGCGGTTCTTCGAGACCAACGTGCGGCCGGTGCTGGTCGAGCAGTGCTTCAAATGTCACGGCGACAAAAAGCAGTGGGGCGGCCTGCGGCTTGATTCGCGCGAGGCACTCATGCGCGGCGGGGACACGGGCGCAACGATCGTGCCGGGGAAACCCAAAGAGAGTCTCTTGATCCGCGCCGTGCGGCACGAGGACGAAGACCTCAAGATGCCGAAAGAGGGAAAGCTCACCGAACGGCAGATCGCCGACCTCGTGCGTTGGGTCGAGATGGGTGCTCCATTTCCGGAAGCAGCGCCGGCGACCAAACGGACTCGCGATCCGAATCATTGGGCGTTTCAGCCGCTGAGCGATCCACCGCTCCCCGAAATCAAAAATCAAAAATCAAAAATCGAAAATCCCCTCGACCGTTTCATCCTGGCGAAGATCGAAGCGGCCGGATTGTCGCCGGCACCGCAGGCCGACAAACGCACGCTGATCCGCCGAGTCACTTTCGATCTGACTGGTCTCCCGCCAACGCCGGAGGAGATCGACAAGTTTTTGGCAGATGATTCGCCTGAGGCTTTCGCGCGGGTCGTCGATCGGTTGCTCGAATCCCCGCGCTACGGCGAGCGCTGGGGGCGGCATTGGCTGGATGTCGCGCGGTACGCGGACTCGAACGGGCTGGATGAGAACATCTGCCACGGCAATGCGTGGCGGTATCGCGATTACGTCGTGGCGTCTTTCAATGCCGACAAGCCGTTCGATCGGTTTGTCACTGAGCAGTTGGCCGGCGATCTGCTGCCGTTCGCCAGCGAGGCTCAGCAGCATGAGCAATTGATAGCAACCGGGTTTCTCAGCATCGGCCCGAAAGTGCTGGCCGAGACCGATGAAGCCAAAATGCGCATGGACATGCTCGACGAACAGCTCGACACGACAGGCCGAGCGTTTCTCGGACTGACGCTCGGTTGCGCTCGCTGCCACGATCACAAGTTTGATCCGATCGACGCGGCCGACTACTACGGCCTGGCAGGGATCTTCAAGAGCACGCGGACGATGACGAAGTACATCAAGATCGCCGACTGGCACGAGCATCTGCTCCCGTCCGCCGCCGCGACCAAGATGCAGACCGACTACGACGCGACGCTGGCGGCGAAGAAAACGGCCGTCACCGAATTTGTGGCGACCGCGGACAAACAAGCTCGCGAAAAGCTGGCGGCCGACGAGAAGCCGCCGGAGAAGCTGGAGACGCTGTATCCCGAAGCGACCAAGACCGAGCTCAAAAAGTTGCGCGACGAATTGGCCGCACTCGAAAAAGCGAAACCGAACCTGCCGTCCGCGATGGGTGTGACCGAAGACAAAGTCGTCGATCTCGCGATTCACCTGCGCGGCAATCCGCTCAAGCTGGGCGATGTCGTGCCGCGCCGGACTCCGCCGGTGCTGACTGGCCCGGCGTCGCCGCAATTCTCCGACAAGCAAAGCGGTCGGCGGCAACTCGCCGAGTGGCTCGTCGATCCACGTCATCCACTGACCGCGCGAGTCTTCGTCAATCGCGTCTGGCGTTGGCACTTCGGCAGAGGGATCGTGCGCACGACGGACAATTTTGGTTTGCTGGGCGAAGCACCTTCGCATCCGGAGTTGCTCGACTGGCTCGCTCGGCGATTCATCGCGGACGGCTGGTCGATCAAATCGCTGCATCGAGTCATTCTCAATTCGAGCACGTATCAGCAAGCGAGTAGCCGAACTCGTGAGAGTTCGGAGGACCGAAGTCTCACGACTTCGGCGACTGGCGATCCAGAAAACCGGCTGTTCGCCCGCGCCGACGTGCGACGGCTCGAAGCGGAAGCGGTGCGCGATTCGTTGCTGGCAATCGGCGGTCAATTGGATGTCACAATGGGCGGCTCGCTGCTGAAGGTGAAGAACCGCGAGTTTTTCTTCGACCACACCTCGAAAGACCTGACCTCCTACGACAGCCGCCGTCGCTCGCTGTACCTGCCGGTCGTGCGCAACAACGTGTACGACGTCTTTCAATTGCTCGACTTCCCCGATCCCGCCGTTTCCAGTGGCCATCGAGCGACGACCGTTGTCGCTCCGCAAGCGCTGCTGATGCTCAACAGCGACCTCGTCCTGCAAGCCGCCGCTGGCTTCGCCGACCAAGTGTTGACCGAATCAACCGATGACGACCAACGCCTCACGCGCCTGTACGTCATGGCCTATGGCCGCGAACCCTCCGCCGAGGAACGCCAAGCCGACCGAGCGTTTCTGGCAGACGTCGCACAGGCGCAAGCTGGGGAGAACGACGCCGACAAACGCCGGAAACAGGCGTGGGTGACGCTCTGCCATGTGGCGCTCGCGGCGAACGAATTTCTGTATGTGAAGTGAGAACTTCGAATGGCATTGTCTCAATGCAAAGTCATTGCGTTCCATCCCGAAGGGATTTCAGCCATTAGCCGGTGGTTGAGCGCAGCGACACCACCGGTCTCTGTCGTGTGGACATCCCTGATCCCGGAGGGATCACAGCGACTGGCGATTTCCAATTGTTCCAACACGAACTTGAAACGAATCTCTGGCATCCCTGCCGGGATGCAAACTTATCACAATTCGCCTCACGTCCGGTGGTGTCGCTGCGCTTAACCACCGGCTAATGGCTGACAACCCTCCGGGTTGCGGGACTCCACAACAATGAACCGTGATACTTCGATGAACCCGATCGACCTTCCATCTGCCGTCTCACGCCGAGCGCTCTTGCAGCGTTCCGCCGTCGGTTTCGGTTCGCTCGCCCTGGCTTCGATGCTGGCGAATGACTCGTCCAGCCTCGCGGCAGACGAGAATCCCTTGGCCGCGAAGTTGCCGCACTTCGCGGCGCGAGCGAAGCGGATCATTTTCCTCTTTATGGTCGGAGGCGTTTCGCAGGTCGATACGTTCGATCCAAAACTGCTGCTGACTCGCGACGATGGCAAGCCGCTGCCGTTCGCGAAGCCGCGCGTGCAGTTCAATTCGACGACCAACCTGCTCAAGTCGCCGTGGCGGTTTCGACAATACGGCGACAGCGGCCTGCCGGTCAGCGAACTCTTTCCGCATGTGGCCCAGCACGTCGATGACATGTGCATGGTGCATTCGTGCCACGGGACGAACCCGGCGCATGGCGGCGCGATGCTCAAGCTGCACACCGGCAGCGACAATTTCGTTCGCCCCAGCATCGGGTCGTGGGTCAGCTACGGACTCGGCACCGAGAACACGAATCTGCCGGCCTACGTGACGATCTGCCCAACGCTCGGACACGGCGGACTCAACAACTGGAGCTCCGCGTTCCTACCGGCGACTTACAACGGCGTTCCCTTGGGCAACGCGAGCGTCCCATCGGATCAGGCCAAGGTGAAGTTCATCAAGAACTCGCAGTTGTCGCGCGACATTCAGCGGTTGCAGCTCAATCGGTTGAACGCGATGAACCGCGAGCATCTCGCGCAGACTGGTCCCGAAGCGTCGCTCGAAGCGCGGATCAATTCATTCGAACTGGCGTTTCGGATGCAGACGGAGTTCCCCAAGGTCGAAGATTTCTCTAACGAATCGGCCGCGACGCTGAAGCTCTACGGAATGGATAACCCCATCAATGCGAACTTCGGGCGGATGTGTCTGATGGCTCGGCGATTTGCCGAGGCGGGCGTGCGGTTCATCCAAGTCAGCCACAGCGACAGCAACGTGCAGTGGGATCAGCACGCGGACTTGAAGAACGGCCATGAGAAGAACGCTCGCGAAGTAGACCTGCCGATCGCTGGTCTGCTGGCTGATCTGAAACAGCGCGGAATGCTCGACGACACGCTGGTCTGGTGGGGCAGCGAGTTCGGTCGCACCCCGACCGCCGAGAGCGCCAACGGCCGCGATCACAATCCCGAAGGCTTCACGATGTGGCTGGCCGGCGGCGGCGTGAAGGGGGGCTTTCGCTATGGTGCGACCGACGACTACGGGTACTACGCGGCAGAGAACAAAGTCCACGTTCACGACTTCCACGCGACGCTGCTGCATTTGCTGGGACTGGATCACGAGCGGCTGACCTATCGCTACGCGGGGCGTGATTTCCGACTCACCGATGTCGAAGGGAATGTGGTGCGCGAGTTGTTCGCTTAACGCGGTTCGTAGTGATGGATCTTGACTGTTGACCGGGGCAAAGAATTCAAGCCGGAGGCTTGTAAGCCATTAGCCGGTGGTTGAGCGCAGCGACACCACCGGGGCAAGATTGAGAACGAGCCTGATCCCGGAGGGATCAAAGCGAATCACGATTCGATCGTGTTTGACGTAAATTGCTGGCATCCCTGCCGGGATGCAAAATCAAAACATGGCCCGATGACCCGGTGGTGTCGCTGCGCTCAACCACCGGCTAATTGCTGATAACCCTCCGGGTTGAGCCACTACGCTCGCAGCAGTTCGCTGATCGGATCGCCGAAGGGCAGGATTGGCATGGGGCGGCCGCTGTGATCGGGGAACGACGCGGAGTCGTCGATGCCCAGGTGGCGATAGACCGTGGCCCAGAGATCGTTCGGCGTAAGCGGTCGATCGGCGGGATGCTCGCCTTTGGAATTGGTCGAGCCGACGATTTGACCGGTGCGCATGCCGCCACCGGCCATGATGAGCGACATCGCCTGCGGCCAGTGATCGCGGCCGGGGTGCATGACTCCCGTTTGCGAGCCGATCGACTTTTCGATGCGCGGCGTGCGACCAAACTCGCCGGTCACGACGATCAGCGTCTTCTTGTCGAGACCGCGTTGATAGACATCTTCAATCAGCGCGGTGACGGCTTGGTCGTAGATCGGCAATCGCACGTTGAGGTCGTCCCAGATGTGGCAATTCACCGCGTGCGAGTCCCAGTTGTAGACCCCTTGTTTGAGGTGCGGGATGCCGGACTGATACGGGTTCTCCATGACGACAGTGACGAAGCTGACTCCCGCCTCGACCAGCCGCCGAGCCATCAAGGCTCGCTGACCCCAGCAGTGGCGGCCGTAGCGATCACGCAGAGCATCCTGTTCGCGAGACAGATCGAACGCCTTCTTCGCGGCGTCGCTCAGCAACATGCTGACCGCGCGCTGTTGGTAGCGGTCCATTGAATCCATCATGCGCGACGTGTCGATGTGCCGGTCGATGCGGTCGAGACTGCTCAGTAGTTTCATCCGGTCATCGACTCGTGGAGCGATCGCGGTGTTCATCGCGATGTTGGGAACGACAAAGTTCGGCTGCGTCGGATCGCCTTCCACATTGAATGGCAAATACGCCTGACCGAGATAGGCCGGGCCTTGAGCGAACACGTCGTTGGTGCGGCCACCGGGATTCATCGAGACATAGTTGGGGAGGCCGTTATCAACTCGCTCACGGCACTTGGCGACGATCGAGCCAGTGGCCGGAGCATCGTTGACGGTATCAACCGGGGTCGCGGGGACGCGGCCGGTCATCATCCGTTTGTGGCCGCCACCGTGATCGGCGAAGTTGTGCGAGATCGAGCGGACGACCGAATACTTGTCGGCGATCTTGGCGTGCCGAGGCATCAGTTCGCAGACGTCGAGGCCGGCGACGTTGGTTGGGATTGGATGGAACTCACCGCGATAGTCCGACGAAGCCTTGGGCTTCATGTCATACATGTCCATGTGCGGAGGCCCACCGGGCATCCAGACGAAAATGACGTTCGTCTGCTGATCGACCGCCTGGCCGACTTGCTCCGCCTGAGCCTGCAACTGGAACAACTCCGGCAACGTGAGTCCGCCGACTCCGAGCATTCCCGCCGCCAAGAACTCGCGCCGCTTCACCGGACCTGAGCAAACACGCTGTTGAAGATTCATGAAGCCGTTCCAATTTCGATCGTTTGAAAACGCACCCACGCGGTTCGTCTGAGTCTAGCACGGATCTTATCGGCTCGCCGCCGCTTGTCGGAACCCACAAAATGGACCTGGCACGCCTCGCTCGCCAGAATGCCTCACGAATGCGACTTTGATTCAACCATCTTTCCGGAGCTACGCATGAAATCTTCTCTCGCAATCCTGTTCTGTTTCGTGGCGACCAGCGCGCTGTTCGCCGCCGATGAACCGAAGCAACTGGCACCAACACACGCCGAGGTGTCCTACGGGCCAGACGTCCGCAATGTGCTCGACTTTTGGCAGGCCAAGGGGGACGGGCCGCGTCCTCTGCTGGTCTACATTCACGGACGCGGCTGGACGAGCGGAGATAAGAAGCAAGACACGACGAAGTCGGTTCAGCCGTTTCTCGACAAGGGGATTTCTTGTGCGGCGATCAACTATCGGTTGAGCGGCGCGCATCCGCTGCCAGCTCCGGTGCATGACGCCGCGCGGGCGATTCAGTTCATCCGCACCAAGGCCGCCGATTGGAACATCGACACCAAACACATCGCTTTGACAGGCGGCAGCGCCGGAGCCTGCACGTCGATGTGGTTGCTGTTGCATGACGATCTGGCCGATCCGAAAGCGACCGACCCCGTGCGGCGGGAATCCACGCGAGTCTGCGCCGCGGCCGTTTCCAGCGGGCAGACCTCGATTGATCCGAAAGTCTGCGAAGAGTGGCTGGGGCCGAACGTGCTTAAGCATCGCATGATCAACCTGGCCGTCGGCGAGAAGACGATCGAAGACGCGCTGAAGAACTACGATAAGCACCATGCGCTCTACGTCGAATTCTCGCCGTACAACCACGTCGATGGCAAAGACCCACCGCTGCTGATGACGTATGGTGCCGACATGACGCTGCCGTCCAAAGACGCCGGACACGGCATTCATCACCCTGTCTATGGAGTGAAGCTGAAAGAGAAATCCGACAAGGACGGCCACGAATGCCACCTGCTGATTCCTGGCGTCTCCAAATCGGACAAGTACGCCAGCGCGAACGAGTTTCTCGTGGCCAAGTTGCTGGCGAAGTAACGGTCACTCGAATCGAAACGAGAACAGCTCCGCATCCTTCAACACGAAGCGAATGCGGACTGGCTTGCTGGCCTGTGAGCCGACATCTGAGTTTTTTGCCCACGCAACTTTGGCGGCAAGTTCATTGCCGCGCAGGAGACCAGCGTCCGCCGTGAAGGGGGCGATCGCCTTGCCATCGGCGTCTTGCAGTTCGACCTGGATCGAGCCGCTTTGCGCCGTGCGGTAATTGAGCACCAGCGTCTTGCCCGTGAACGTTAGTGGTTTCGTGAGCGCTTCCCCTTCGGCGTTCAACGCGCTTAAAGCGACGAGTCCATCGGGGCGATAGGTGAATCGCCGAATGCGGCTGGCGGGACCGGTGTAGTACGCCTCTTTCGCATAGACTGACCACTCGTTCGGCTTGCCGGGGAGTTGCACCAAGCCCCAGGCCATGTAGTTGCTACGGTTGCCTTGGCGATCCGACGGTGCGGTTTCGGGGATGATCGCTTCCGTGTATCGCACAAACGACTGACCATCTCGGCTGACCATGAAAGTCGGCTCGGTCTGTTCGGTCTTCGGCAGGAAGCGAGTCGGAAAACCGATCAAGATGTGCGGAGCGCCGGGGTAGTTGCGGATCGTGTTTGTGTAGAGGTGCTCGGTCGCGCCCACGTTCGGATAGTCGAGCCAGACTGGATCAGTCCAATTCAAGAAGTCGTCCGACGTGCCGGTCATGATGTCGCGGACGACGCGGAACGCGCGGTGGTATTCGCGGTACTTGCCGAGATGCGGATCCCAGAACGCGAGGTTCTGCGAATCGAAGGCTCCCTTGGTGATGACCGGCTTGTCGGACATCGCCTGCCAGTGGATGCCGTCGGCGGACTTCAGCGGTAACAAACCGCCTTTCACGGCGGTCACGGCTTTGTATTTCGCATCCGGAGAGCACTTCGGATTCAGATCCTTGAAGGGCGCGAAGCAATGCGTCCCCGGACCGTCCCACACGATGTTGTTGGCTTTGGAACCGTTGAACTCGAACAGTCCCAGTTCTGGCTTGGTGAAGTGAATGCCGTCGGTACTTTCAGCGTAGCAGGTGACTTCGCGATGGGTTTCCTTCTTGGTCGGCGGATCAAAATGCGAGCCGCGGAAATAGACGCGGAACTTGTCGTCGTCTTGGATCACCGTGTAGTACGCGCTGGTGTTGCCTTCCCAGGGCTTGTCGGCCGTGAGCACGACTTCTTTCGGTTCGGGTCGTTGTACCTTCAGCGCGGCGGCCCCGCTCAGCCGTTCGATGAGATGGTTGTCGACAAACGGCTCCAGCCGCGAACCGATCGGCTCGGCGGACTGCGCCGCTGGCTGAACGAACGAAAACAGGATCAGGATCAACGAACTCATCAATCTCAGACGTGACATGCGATGGCTCCTCATCAACGGGCCGAACTCAGTGGCTATTCCAAGAACACAGTTTCGCGATCTCCGGAAGAAAACGAAATCAGGCAGATGACCGTCTCCGAACCGGTGTTGGCCAGATTGTGCCGCACTCCCGCCGGGATGCGGATCACTGAGCCGCGACGGAGTTCCACTATCTCGTCATCGAAGCTGTGTTGTCCCGACCCGGCGAGCATGAACAACACTTCTTCGCAGTTGGGATGGAAATGCCGTGGGTTGCGCTGACCGGTCCAGATGTGGCAGAGGCCCAGAGTTTGTGCCGCTCCGGGTGAAAGCTTCGCATTGCACAACCACTTGAGCGTGCCCCACTCGAACGTCTCGTCCGGAAGCTGATCGCTGTCGATCACGACGGCCTTCAAGTCGGTCATGGCATGCCCTTCGAGATGGATTGGGGATAACAGAGCATAGTTCCAACGACTCGGTTTTGAAGGTCCGCACTGCGTCGCAACTTCGCGGCTGACAACTTCGCAACGTCCAAACGGATGCTTCGGGTTTGTGCGCGGATACGTACAACGCATCGCGTGCGAGACAATGACCTGTCAGGCCAAACCCTCTAGGAACACTCAGCGATCCGGGCCTATCGTCCCCACCCTTCGGCGATGCGACGGGGCTCAATCGAGGCAGATCATGCGCAAGTTTTCGTTTCGACAGTTTGGTGTTCCATTAACGATCGTGCTGTTGCTGAGCGTCCTTCTGACGATGAGTCTGCGCGCCGACGGACCGCGGATTAGTGACGCGGTGCGGCGGCCGAAAGTCTCAGCGGGACAAAGTCCGGCGCAGGCCGCTGATTCCAAACCCCATCAGCCGGCGGCGGGCGAGGCTGCCGATCCGCAACTCCCCAGTGCCGGAGAAGTCGAGCTGAAGACCAGTCGAGTGTATGTCTTCGTGGGCAAGACCGGTTTGGGGCACGAACATGCTGTCCTCGGAAACTTGAAGTCGGGCGACTTGCATCTCGGCCGAGAGAAGAGCGCCGGGAAATTGGAATTCGATATGAGATCATTCGTGGCCGATACCGCGGACGCGCGGCGGTACGTCGGACTGAAAGGTGAGACCGATCGCGGGACGGCGCAGAAGGTGACCAGCAACATGCTCGGTCCCGATGTGCTGAACGTGGCGTCGTTCCCGATCGCCACGTTTGAAATCGTTTCTGCCAAGAAGCAGCGCGACTTGAAAGACGGCGCGGCCGAATACCTGCTCGAAGGTGATCTCACTCTGCGCGGTGTTGCTCGCCGTATTCGGTTCACGGCGCTCGATGAACCGAAGAAAGGCTGGCATCACCTGCGTGGCCGCTTTGCGATTCGGCAGACCGACTTCGGCATCAAACCGTTCTCGACCGGTTTGGGCGCGATCGGCGTTGCGGATGAGCTGACGATCTACGGCGACTTGTGGGTCCGGCCCGAACAGCCGCTGGCCGACAAGTCCGAGGAGCCGGCTCGATGATTTCGGTTTCCGACGTCCGCTCCAGCGACATTCGGTTTCATTACGACCTGACGACCGCGTTCTATCGGCTGCTCTGGGGACAACACATCCATCACGGCCTGTGGGAACCCCAGCAAGGTCGCGTAACCGACGAGTCGCCGCTGGCGGCACAAATTCATCTCATCAACACACTGGCGACCAAGGCGTCGATCGGCACGGGGCAGCGAGTGCTCGACGTCGGCTGCGGCATGGGCGGCTCGTCGATCCACTTGGCACGCGAGCGAAACTGCGACGTCACCGGAATCACGCTGAGTCCGGTGCAGAAAGCATGGGCCACAACGTCAGCGGCCTTCAGCGGCGTTCGGCGGCGGACTCGATTTCGACGCGCGGATGCCGAACGGATCGAATTCCCGGCCGGTCAGTTCGACGTCGTCTGGAGCGTCGAATGCACGGAACATCTCTTCGACAAACCGGTCTTCTTTCGCAAAGCGGCGACGTGGCTGAAGCCCGGCGGACGCATGGCAATCTGCGCGTGGCTGGCCGGTGAGAAGTCCGATACGCCCGACGGTGCCGAACAGGTTCGCCAAGTCTGCGAGAACTTTCTGTGTCCGTCGCTCGGCAGCGAACAAGACTATGGCGGCTGGATGACGGCCGGCGGTCTGGAAATGGTTGAAGTTGCCGATTGGACCGAGCAAGTCCACGCGACGTGGGAGATCTGCGAACGTCGAGTCCGCCGTACTGGAATGCGATTGCTCGCGAAGTTGGTGGATCGCAACACGCGGAACTTCCTCGATCACTTTGAAACGATTTTGAACGCTTATCGCTCGCGAGCGATGGGCTATGGCTGCTTCGTGGCACGGAAGCCGTGAAGCTGGATAGGCGAGAAGTCATGGAAGACGTGGCTCAACTGGGTTGGCGACAGAGCGAGTCGTTGATTGGGACTCAGGTCGATGATTGCGCGAACGATTTGGCGAGCGGGGCGGCGTTAGCCCCCCGGTTGGATCGGGAGATTTCGAAGAGTTCGCACCACCGGGGGGCTAACGCCGCCCCGCTCGCCAGTGCAAATCACCGTCTCTCTCGCCTGCGATCCGCGGCCGGCGTGTTCTTCGGTGTGGCGACGCAGGCCGTCTTCTTGCTGACGGTCTGGTACTTGTTCGCGTTCTTAAAAGGTCCGATCCCGGCGCGGTCTGGATCGTTGTGGTGGGATGTGTTGCTCACCGCGCAGTTCGCGTTGCCGCACAGTTGGTTGCTGTTGCCGAGCACTCGGAAGCGACTGTCGCGCTGGATCGCCGCGCCGTTCTACGGACTGGTGTTTTGCCTGGCGACCTGTGCCAGTTTGTTCGTCACGTTTTCCTTTTGGACGACCAGCGAGTTCACGCTGTGGGATGTCGCTCCGCAAGGACGATGGCTGATCGACGTCGGCTACTATGGCAGTTGGGTCGCGTTGTTCTACAGCTTGCACTTGTCGGGACTGGGGTATCAGACGGGACTGACTCCGTGGTGGCATTGGGTGCGCGGCGAACCGCAACCTCGGCGCGGCTTTGAACTGCGCGGAGCTTACCGCGTGATGCGACATCCGATTTACGCCAGCTTCCTCGGACTGATCTGGTTCACGCCGACGATGACGCTCGACCACGCGATTCTCACCGTTCTATGGACGGCGTACATTTTGGTAGGCAGCCATTTCAAGGACGAACGCTTGGCGCACTTTCTCGGTGACTCGTATCGGCAGTATCAAGCGCGGATTCCGGGCTTCGGACTGCGAATAATCTCGTCACGTTTTTTAATGCCGCTTTACCATGTAACCCGAAGCGTCAGCGAGGGCGGGTGCTCCAAGTGACTCTGACTTTCCTATCAAGTAGAGCGCCCGCCCTCGCTGACGCTTCGGTTTACATTCCGAATGACCATCCATCGCAAACGATTTCTGCTGCTGGCGGTTTACGCGTTGATCGCGTTGCCGTTCGTGGCGTTCTCGGCGGTGCGGGTGTTGCGGTCGAACTCGAACTCGCCGCTGGATTGGATGCCCGATTCGATGCCGGCCAAGCGGACGTATTCGGAGTTCACAAAGCAATTCGAATCCGGCGATGTAGTCGTCGTCAGTTGGCCGGGCTGCACGATTGATGAGCCGAAGCTCGACCGGGTCGCTCGCAGCTTGCGGCGGGCCAAGGTGTTTCACGACGAGCACGATGCGTGGTGCTTCGACCGTGTCGTCTCCGGCCGCGAGGTCGCCGAATCGCTGATGTCCGAGCCGGTGAATCTGCCTCGCGAGAAAGTCGTGCAGCGGCTGCGCGGCTCGTTGATCGGTGATGACGGAGAGACGACCTGTCTGGTGATCGCGTTCAACTCGACCGGCTTGAAACGTCGTGGCGAACTGATGCCGTACATTCGCTCGGCGGTGACGAGGTTTGCGGACGTATCGGCCGCCGAATTGCATCTCGCGGGTCCGGTGATGGATGGACTCAGCGTGGATGAAGCCAGCCAGCGAACGATGGATACCTACGCGGCTCCGTCGGCGATCGTCACGCTGATCGTGGCCTGCTTCTGCTTGGGGTCGATTCGATCGGCGCTACTGGTCTTCGGGCTGTCGGTGTTTTGTCAGCTTATCACGCTGGCCTGCGTGGACTACGCGGGCGAGCCAATGAACGCGCTGTTAATCGTGTTGCCGCCGCTGGTGCAGGTCATCATGGTTGCCGGCGGCATCCACCTGGTGAATTACTTCAAAGAGATCAACGCCTCGGTCAGCGGCGAAGAGGCGGGCCGGCAAGTGCTGGCGATGGCCTGGATGCCCTGCTGCATGTCGGCGATGAATTCAGTCATCGGGTTGGCGTCGCTGTTGGTCAGCCCGATGCTGCCGATCCGCTCGTTCGGGCTGTACTCGTCAATCGGCGTCATGGTCAGCGCGGCGGTGTCGCTGACGTTCATTCCGGGAGTGATGTCGTACTTTCGTCGGGGGCAGAATTCCGATTTGTTTAACCGCAACGCCAACGGCGTGCGCGTTCAAGGCGTGATGCCTGAATCCGCCCACGCCGATGGCGTTGGGGTTAAACACGCCGACGATCAGCTTGATCCTCATCCGCTTTGGGACGGGCTCTCGCGCATCGTCGAGCGGTGGCATCGGTCGTTTATCGCGGCGTGCGTGATTGCGATGGTCGCGTGTGCGGCCGGTCTACCGAATCTGAAGACCTCAATTCGCATCGAGACGCTGTTCGGCCCCGACAGCCAGATCATGACCGACTACCGTTGGCTGGAAGAGCACGTCGGACCGCGCGTGCCGATCGAGGTGCTCGTGCGTTTCAACAGCGAGTGTGAACTGCCGACGTATGAGCGTGTGAAGCTCGTCAACGAGGTTCATCACGAACTGTCGTCGCTCGCAGGCGTGGGGGCGACGCTCTCGGCCGTGACTTACCTGCCCGATCCGAAAACGCCGCGAGAAGTTTCGGCCCTCATGCGTCGGCAGATCGCCGCGAAAATCCTCAACGACAGTCTGCCGCAGTTTGAAGAACTCGGCGTCCTGCGCACGACCGATGGCGATCAAACTTGGCGGATCACGGCCTTCGTCAGTTCTGTCGAACCGCTCGACTACGGCCGCTTTCTCGCCAAGGTCCGGCAACACATCGACCCGCTGTTGCAGGACGATGAGGGCCACACGCTGCCCAACGTCGCCACCAGCTACACCGGCATCATGCCGCTCGTGCATGAGATTCAGCGGCAGTTGCTCCACGATTTGTACGACAGTTTTATTTCCGGATTCACGGTCATCACCATCGCCATGACGATCGTGCAAGCCGGACTGCTGACGGCGCTGATTCCGATGATCACGAACATCTTTCCAACGCTGATCATGTTCGGCACGCTGGGCTGGTTGGGCTTGTCACTCGACATCGGCTCGGTGATGACCGCCAGCATCGCGCTCGGCCTGGCCATCGACGATGAGCTGCACTACTTGACGTTCTTCCGGCGCGAACTGGAGAAAGGCCGCTCGATCCGTGATGCGATCCGGCTGGGCTATCGGCACTGCGGCGTCGCGATGACGCAGACGTCGATCACCTGCGCCGTCGGCCTGTCGGTGTTCGCGTGGAGCGAATTCATTCCGACGTCACGCTTCGGCTGGGTGATGGCCGTTCTGATCGCGCTCGCCCTGTTCGCCGACCTGTTGCTGTTGCCGGCATTGTTGTTTAGCCCACTCGGCCGATTCTTTCTGCCGAGCACCCTTCGTAACAGCGACGAAGCCCCGCACACCGCGACGCTCTGAACGCAACGGGGTCGTTAATGTCCGATCGTCCGGAACGACCACCAGATCGCGACGCTCATCGCGACGATCGTGTAAATGAAAAGTGCGGCGAGAATCTTTCCGATGCGCCGGCCCGCCTCGGCATCGTCCGCCGCGAACTGACGCAGTTCCTCACGGGTAAAAAGGGACGGCGCTTCCTCTGGATTGAAGTCGTTGTCCGAGCTGTATCGAGTCGATTGGCTGGCTTCCGAAGTTTGGTGAGTTGCTGGCAACGTTAGAGACATCGGTCATCCCTCCGGTATGAGATTGGTCTGACACGCCGCGATCGACACGCGGTGAGTCTCAGAGTCTGTCCGAAAAGTCGTTTTCGTTTTTGTAGCCCGACCCCTTGTGGGTCGGAGGATTCGATTTTCCGGCGAAATTGTCACTCATTCAAAATCCTCCGACCCACAAGGGGTCGGGCTACAGGCTTTTCGGACAGCCACTCAGACGTCGGGGGGATGCGGCTTGCACAACGAATGCCAATCCGCGCGAGCCGGAGCCGGAGAGCCGGGGTCAGGTCTTCAAATTTCATTTTTGGCCATGCGATCCACCACTGGCTGACTTCTCACACCCTCATTCCAACCGACATCGCACGCAATTCGCGGTGCCAAAAATGAAATTTGAAGACCTGACCCCTGACTGGTTACGGCTCGTGCAGCCAGTGTGCATCGCGCGCGCGGCTGAGCGGTTTCGCGCAGACTTCGAGAAGGGGTCGGGAGTCTTTTTCATGCCGCAAGGTCTCGATATGAGACGTTGAGAGCGACGTTGTGCGGCATGAAAAAGACTCCCGACCCCGTAACGGCGGGCCGCTCACGGCGTCTTGTGCATCAACGTCAAGACCTCGGCCGTGGTGTCGGCCAGCATGCGTTCGATCGGAGACGCTTGCCACCAGCGCCAGAAGTTTCGTTGCAGACGAACCGCCGCGCCTTGAGCTTTCCGCACGAGCGGCCGGACGCCGCGATCCAGCGATCGTCTTCGCAGGCGACGTGTCCCCACGACGTGATCGTGAATGGCTCCCAGCCGATCTTGGAGCGAATGCAGGTGCTCGTTGAGTTCCACCAAGGCGACGTCCGGCCAGATCTCTGTCACAAGCTCGCTGGCATAGCGCAAGCGCTTGCCGATAATCCGCAGCCGATGCAGGGCGGAAGTGTCCTCACGCTGGGAAGGCAGAGCCTTCACGAAGTGATGCACCTCGGCAAACAACCGCCGGCCAAACGCCTGAGCAATCTGGCCCTGGCGTTCACAGACTCGCAATTGTTTGAGCACTTTGTTCGATCGCCGCTCGAAGCGCTGCTTGTCGCTCAGTCGTCGAGCCAGCACGACGATCCGTGGCTGCACCTCGGCCCGATGAGTGCGGATGGCCTGACGCAGGGACTTGCTGGACGACGTGCCGTGGCGCTGGACCCACTGGCACAGGACATCGTCATCGCGCGCGTCATTGCAGGCACGGCGCAGCGTCTTCAGTCGTCGCTTCAGCCAGCGGCCTGCTCGACAGTCGGCTGCACCTTGGCAAAGCCGCAAAGCCGCCTCGGCGCGTCGGCAGGCAATCCGCACTTCGTGCAAAGAGTTCTCCGACAGCTCGCCATTGGCCGCTTCGAGAAGTCGGCCGGCCGCGTTCTGTAGAACGCGACCGACCGCAACGCTGGCATTCGCGCGGGGGCGGGTTCGTGATCGGCGATCCTGTCGCGAAGTGGTCGTCATGGCTCACCTCTCTTCGACGACATGATACTCGTGCGCCTCTTCGAGTGTGTCATCCGCGACTCTCTGGCGAGCGGGGCGGCGTCAGCCCAATGGCACTCGCTTTGGAATGTGCCTGCTATATTGACGCCACACCAAGCCGGTGAGCCATGAGCAGATGCAACTGCGTGACATTCAGAAGCTGCTCTGGCGATGTGAAGCGGGTGAGCTTGTCGTGGTCGAGAAATTCACGCGCGGCGGGAGTCAGGTGCGCGTGCGGCGCATGGCGAACAATGCCTTGCAGCAGCAGCCTCAGATTGATGTGCATCGAATTCGTTTTCTGCTCGGCGAGCGACTCGAAGTTCAGCTTGCTGGCATCGAGCCGATAAACCCGCTCGGGAGCGCGACACACGATCCAGAGTTCAATCGTGTGCGTCGGCACGTCGGTGGAGATGTCCTGAATGTGCCGGGCCGTCGAGATCACGGTGAATTGGCCGGTCTGTTGATGGTGTGAGGATTCCGCGGGTGTCTCGCCGACGCTGAGCACTTCCAAGTCATCCCACGGAATCAGTTCGGCGGGGAGGCCGACCAGATCGAGGATCTCCAATCCCGACAGCCGGCAGGCGACGTGATGAACGGTGCGCAGATCGTCGAACGCGCGCAGTTCGTCCAACGGGATCGGTTCGGTGCGCAGGCCCATTTGTTCGATGGCCGTGGTGATCCGCTCCGCATTGGCCGAGGTCAATCGCGGCGTGAGTACGCACGGCACCGAGTGCGCCTCGTGCATCGCATCGGTCGGGTGCAAGTCGAGCTCTTCCGCCAGGATGTCCGCCAATTCGTGGACGTCATCCGGCTTCGAGAACACCGCCACGCGGGTCGAGAATTCAGTCGTTTCGGTAGTCAGCATGATCAAGACTCATTCAGCCAGGACGGGATATCGTTGCAGTTGTTCGAGACGTTGACGGCAGCGATCGGCACGCTCGAAGTCCCCCAATCGTTCGCACGCCTGGGCACGACCTTCGAGAGCCGGAATGTGGAACGGGTTCAGTCGCAGCACCGCGTCGAATTTCCGCATGGCCAGTTCGTCGTCGTTCGCTTCGATGGCGACTTGAGCTTGATCGAACAGCCAGCGGATGTCTTCGATCGCGGCTTCGTAGTCGGCACTCAGCACGTCTTCTTCTTTGACGGTCAGCAGCGAACAGGGAAGCTGATGCAAGACGCGACGCGTCGTGCTGCCCATCAGGATCCGAGCGGCCCCGGTCAGCCCGGTCGTCCCCATGACGATCAGGTCGGCACGGCGCTTGTGAGCCATCGCACAGATTTCCTCATCGACGCGCCCCTTGCGAATTTCTTGAGTCCACGGCACATCCTCGAAATCGACCTCGGCCAGAAACTGGTTCAGCCGCTCGACCCATTGCCCTGCGAAAGCGTTGCGTGCGTGAGCGAGTTGCCCCGACTGCTCGGCGGCGGTCATCCAACTCACTTCCGGCAGGACCGACATGACATGCAGATGAGCCCCAAATCCTTTGGCCAATCGAATCGCATTCATCAAGCCGCGTTTCGAGGTGTTGGAGGTGTCCACGGGGCACAGCAGAGTTTGAATCTTCGCATTGTGTTGACCGGGATGAACCGCCAGGACCGGCTGACTGGCGTGCTCGATGACGGCCTGCGCGATCGGGCCGACTCGCCAGGAATCATCACCCGTCGCCAGGGCGATCAGGTCCGCGTCGATCTCATTCGCCTTCCGCAAAATGGTGGCCGCCGGCGGACCGATTTCGATGGCGACGTCATCCACACCGGCGTGCTCGTCGGCAAAGCGTTGAGCGATCTCTTCTGTCAGCTTGCCTTCCAAATGTTGAGAGTAAGCATCCAGCACCCCAAACGTATCTTGGGGATGCACATGGAGCACCGAGAGGCGTGCCCCGAAGCTCCAGGAAAAATTGACCACGGTCTCGATGAGTTGCTCATTCGCCGACGTCAAATTGGTGGCGACAAGAATCGACTTCAGGCAGTGCATGGTGAGCTCGCTGGTTGATCTCGTGGTGGTTCGTGGCGCATGACACACATAGCGGTCTTCAAGCAGTTCGTATGCCGCACGCGAGCCGGGGTCAGGTCTTCAAATTTCATTTTTGGGACCGCGAATGGGATGCGTCGTGAATTGGAATGTCGATCGGAAATGGACATCAGGGGTGGACTGCGAGGCCCAAAATGAAATTTGAAGACCTGACTCCTGATGGATTGAGCGGCACGGAGCGCGCTCGTGGTCCTTTTCGAGCGGCATAGCACGCCGACCACCGAGTTTCGTTCGGCTGTTGCCGCGGTTTCGCTGCGCAGGGCGCTCGCGTCGGTCAACGATCGCGGGAATCGAGCGACCGGCACTGCATCTGCTCATGTCCACATCGCTCTGGCATTCAAAATCCATGGAAGGAGACGATCATGGCTAGAACGACTGTGCCCCCACAGTTCCGGTCGAGAGCGACCGTAATCCCGCAACGCCCCGATCCACAGGCCATCCAGGCCGCCGTTCAGGAGGCGCTCCATCTCGCTGGTTATGGGGAGCTTCGGCGTGTCGCGGTGGAATGTGATGGCGGTGCCATCACGATCGTCGGCGGCGTGCCGACGTATTATCTGAAGCAACTCGCACAGAACATTGCCTTGGATGTCCCTGGCATCGAGCGAGTCCGCAATGAGTTGCACGTCTGCTGACGACCTCACGCTCACTTTGATGAGCCGGAACGTGCTCGCGTCCGGTTCGGACGCGAACACGAATCGGACGCTCGCCGAGATTATTCATGGCCTACTCATTGTGGAGAGCAGCTTGCTGCGATGTAACCCGAAGCGTCAGCGAGGGAGAGTGAGATGACTCCCTCGCTGACGCTTCGGGTTACATCGCGGCCAGGAATAATCTCGGCGAGCCCGTTCCGGCTCATTATCGCATTCCTCAAAGTGAGCATCACTGAGGTTTTGGGGCGAGCTATTCGACCGGCAGCGTGTAAACCAGCGCGCCGATCGCTTGGCCCTTGGGAACATTGGCGTATTGCGGATGGCAGGCGACGCACTTGGTCATCACCACGGGGACGATAGTCGCCGTGCGGAGAAACCGCTTGCCGTCCTTCTCGACTACGCGATCGACCGACGCTTTGCCAGCGATGATTTCCTTCAAAGCCCCCTTCTCGAAATCGTCGACCGCCACGTTCGAGGCTTCGAGCGGCTTGCCCGTCGCATCCAGCAGTCGCACTTCGTGATGCCCCTTGGCCTTCATCTCTTTCCACAGCAGCTTGCCGGCAACGGCGGCGGACGGTTCGTCCCCTTTCACGTAATGTTCGGTGATGAGCACGATCGCCGTTTTGTAGAGATCGTCCAGCATGCGTGTCTGCTTGCGAGTCCGCTCGACGGCCTCGTCACCTCCACCGCCGGTGAAACCTTGAGTCGGCAGCAGCACGAGGCCAGCCAACAATCCCAACATTCCCAACACGAAACAGCGAGCGCGAGTCAGTTTCATTTCGAGATCCTCAACATTCGAGATCCACCGAGAAATTTGCTCGGCCAACTCGGCCGAGCGTGACAGGAAGCCCTCTGCTAAGGGCTTCCGAAGTCTTCGAATGAGCAAAGCGCGCGCCAGCGCCGTAGCGGCATTCGTTCGTGAAAATCTTGCCGCAACCGTTTTCCAAACAGCAAGGACACGTGCGAGATCGCGCGCCAGAAGTCCCGCACAGTGTGCGACGACGACACGGCTCGGAAAGGGGTCGGGAGTCTCTCAGTGACGGTAGAACCAGCGCTTCGTCAGTTCGACCAGCGCGAGATACGCCACGAGCAACAACGCCAGCGCGACAAAGAAAGAGAGCGGCAGCGGAGTGAACCCGAGCAGACCGCCCAACCGGCCTAATGGAATCAACAACGTGACACCGACGACAAAGATCGTCGCCCACAGCAGCTCGCGGCCTGGCCGGCTTTCCCAAATCCGACGGCGCGTGCGAATCGACAGCACGATCAAGGCCGCCGAACAGACCGACTCCAAAAACCAGCCGGTGCGGAATTGAGCTTCGCTGGCGTGCAGCAGGATCAACAACGCGGAGAACGTCAGACAGTCAAACAGCGAGCTGATGCCTCCGAACACGAGCATGAAGTTCCGAATCTTGCGGACGTTCCAGCGGCGCGGGCGGCGGATCGCTTCCGGATCGACCGAGTCCGACGCGATCGCCATTTCGGGCAAGTCCGTCAGCAGATTCATCAACAGAATCTGAGCCGGCAACAGCGGTAAGTAGTCGAGAAACAGCGACACGCCCGCCATGCTAAACATGTTGCCGAAGTTCGCGCTGGTCGCCATGAAGACGTACTTCAACGTGTTGGCGAAGGTCACTCGACCTTCGCGAATACCGTCCTTCAACACGCCCAGATCGTGCCGCAGCAGCACAATGTCCGCGGCCTCGCGAGCGACATCGACGGCGGTATCGACCGAGATGCCGACATCCGCCGCGTGCAACGCCGGCGCGTCGTTGATGCCGTCGCCAAGATAGCCCACGACATGCCCCGCCTTCTTCAGTGCGAGGATGATCCGTTCCTTCTGGTTCGGCTCGACCT
The DNA here is from genome assembly GCA_945893045.1 of Planctomyces sp. SH-PL62. GTDB lineage: Bacteria > Planctomycetota > Planctomycetia > Planctomycetales > Planctomycetaceae > SXKJ01. The sequence continues at coordinate 38,015 of CAMDEA010000006.1, read as the reverse complement.
GCGCGAAGACATCGACCGACACCACGCGCTGCACCAGCGCTTCGTCGCTGAGCAGCCGCAACTCGGAACCGGTCAGCAGCACCGCATCGTTCAAGCCGACTTGCTTCGCGATATTGGCCGCGACCAGTGCGTTGTCGCCGGTGATCATCTTCAAGCGCACACCGAGTTCTTGCAGTTCGCGAATGGTGTCAGCGACTCCGGCCTTGGGCGGATCGTGCAGGACGAGGAAGCCGACAAAGGTCATCTCAGCTTCATCCGACTTATTAAGCACCGGCGACTCCGTACCGCGATCGCGCCGCGCGAGCCCCAGCACGCGCAGGCCCTGTTCGCTGAGTGAGTGAAACTGTCGGTCGATCTCGGCCTTCACGTCCGCCAGCGGCACGCAGTTTCCGTTGGGCTTTAGCGCCTGCGAGCAGACGGCGACCACGTTGTCGAGCGCCCCCTTCGTGACCAACATTCGCCGCGAGCCGTCGGTCGCCAGAACGCTCAGCCGTTTGCGGAGGAAGTCGTACGGCAGCTCGCCGAGCTTCGACCACTTCGACAGGTCACAGCCGTGCGACGCGCGAATCGCCACGTCGATCGGGTTCGCATAGCCCGACTCGAAGTCGGCATTGATCGCGGCCAGCAGCCGCACTTCGTCCGACGGCTGACCGTCGAGTCCGAGCATCCCTTCGACGCGAATCGTTCCTTCGGTCAACGTGCCGGTCTTGTCCGAACAGAGCACATCCATGCTGCCGAAGTTCTCGATCGACGCCAGCCGCCGCACGATGACGTGTTGCTGCGCCATCCGCCGTGCGCCGTGTGCCAGGTTCACGCTGATGATCGCCGGCAGCAATTGCGGAGTCAGTCCCACCGCCAACGCCAGCGAAAACAAAAACGCTTCCAGCCACGGCCGGTGCAGCGACACATTCACAACGAAGATGCTGACGATCAGCAACAGGGTCAGCTCCATCAGAAAGTAGCCGAACCGCTGCACGCCCAGCTCGAACTCCGTTTGCGGCGGACGCCACTTCAGCCGCTGCGAGATGTGGCCGAACTCCGTCTCGCGGCCGGTGCGAACCACGATCGCGCGTCCGGTTCCGCTCACGACGTTGGTGCCACAGAACAACGAGTTCGTGCGCTGCGCGAGCGGCGTATCGACCGGCAACTCACCGATGAGCTTGTTGACCGGAAACGTCTCGCCGGTCAGCGTCGCCTCGTTCACGAACAGATCGGCCGACTCCAACAATCGGCAATCCGCCGAGATCTTCGCACCGGCGGAAAGTTCGAGCAGATCGCCCACTACTAAGTCGGAATCCGCCACTTCGATCACTCGCCCGTCGCGCCACACGGACGAACGAGCCTGCACCATCGCCAGCAGCTTTTCGAGAATCCGCGACGCTCCGTGCTCTTGCCACATCCCCAGCGCGGCGCTGACGACGATGATGAGCAGGATCAGCGTCGCCTCGGTCGCTTCATGAACCGCGAACGACAATCCAGCCGTGAAGATCAACAGCAGCGTGATCGGACTGCGCACCTGCGACCAAATCGCTCGCCACCACGTCGCCTCGCGCTGTGTCTCGATGGCGTTCGGTCCCAATTGCCGTAGCCGTTGCTCCGCCTCTGTCGCCGATAAGCCGGTGAGCGGACTACTCAGATGCTGGCCGAGCGACTCGGCGTCTTCTGCCCAAAAGGCGTCAGCGATCGGCGTGAGATTCTGCATGACGATCTCGATTGGCAAAACGTGGGCCAAGCGGTGTTTGAAGACCCGCCTGATTGGTCAAGGCGATCGATCCATTCACGGTCCGGCACTAGGCATCACACGACGTCGGCAGATACGGTAACTTGGCCTGGAATCCCAGTCGCCGCACATGGCAGGCATCGCATGAGTCTTTCTCCTTCACTCTCGAACGGCAAAACCTCCAGCAGTTGGCTGAGCCTCATGCGGCAGCGCGACCCACAGGCGTGGCGGCGGTTGACCGAGCTTTACGGACCACTGGTCTATCACTGGGGACGCCGTCACGGCTTGTCGGCCGAGGATGCCAGCGATCTGACGCAAGAGGTTTTCTCGGCCGTCGCCGGAGCGATCGAACGCTTTCTACATTCGCCGGAGCAGGGCACGTTTCGCGGCTGGCTGTGGACGATCGCTCGCAACAAACTGCGCGATCACTTCCGCCGAGCGACCGACCGCGAAGCAGCCGCCGGAGGAACCGAAGCGTGGCTGCGGTTGTCGTCGATCCCGGAAATCTGGTCCGACGAATCGCACGACGTGACCGACCCCGGCGAACTGCAACGACTCTTCCGCCGCGCGCTGGATCGCGTCCGCTGCGAATTCGAGAATCGAACTTGGCAAGCGTTCTGGCTAAGCACCGTCGAACAACGTGAGACGACCGACATCGCTCAGCAGCTTGGCCTCACCGCGAACTCGGTGCGGCAAGCGAAATCGCGAGTGCTTCGCCGACTACGGCACGAGCTGGGGGATTTTTCGTAGGTCAGGCTTTCCAGCCTGACCCGAATGACGAAAGGACATCCAACGCGGATCGGGTCAGGCTGGAAAGCCTGACCTACGAAAAGTCGTGTCGCGCCGCCGCGTTGATATCTTGTGTGCCAATCATTTCCGCCGCCACAGGGTCACATCATGCCGTCTGCCAATTGTTTCGACGCCCCGACGCTCAAGAACTATCTGCTCGGGAGACTTTCCGAAGAACAAAGCGAAGTCGTCGCCGCGCACCTCGAAGCCTGCCTCACTTGCGAGGCCACCGTCTCACAACTTGACCGTGCCTCCGACACGCTGACCAACGGCCTGCGGCTCCCGGCCGTCGCCGCCGATCCGCAGACCGACGACGAGTTGCAAAGGGCGTTGAACAAGGTGCAATCCTTGGAAGCATTGGCGGAACATCCGACTTCCGAAGTCTCGGCGGATCGCTCGCCAGTGTTGCGCGACTATCGCTTGCTGGAACCGCTCGGCTCCGGCGGCATGGGCCAAGTCTTCAAGGCTGTCCACACGCGGTTGGACCGACTCGTCGCCGTGAAGCTGCTTCCCGCTCGGCGGCTGGGTGACGATCAAGCGGTCGCGCGGTTTCAGCGCGAGATGCGCGTCATCGGACAGCTCAGTCATCCGGCCATCGTACAGGCGACCGATGCCGGTGAAGTGGATGGCACGCACTTCCTCGTCATGGAATACGTCGAAGGTTGCGACCTCAACACGCTCGCAAAAGTTTGCGGCCCGCTGTCCATCGCCGATGCCTGCGAGATCACTCGCCAAGCGGCACTCGGTTTGGAATACGCCCACCAGCAAGGCATCGTGCATCGCGACATCAAGCCGAGCAATTTGATGTTGAGCCGGACGCCAAACGTCTCCCTCAAAATCCTGGACCTTGGCCTCGCGTTGCTCAGCGGAGTGCAGGCTCCGGTCGATGAACTCACGACGGTCGGCCAATTGATGGGGACGCTCGATTACATGGCTCCCGAACAATTGGAAGACAGCCATCTCGTTGGCCCGCGAGCCGACATCTACGCGCTGGCCGCCACGCTGTTTCGATTGCTGACTGGCTTCTCCCCTTTCGCCAACGAGCACCGCAAGACGCCGCTGCAAAAACTGCGTGCGTTAGCGACTCAGGCCGCCCCACCCATTCGAGAGCGTCGCGCCGACCTGCCGATTGACCTGGCGGCGATCATCGACCGCGCGTTGTCGCGCGACCCGGCCGAGCGATTCGTGTCGATGAACGAATTCGCCACCGCCATCGCACCGTGGAGCGCGGGACACGATCTGTCCCAACTCGTGGGGCACGTTTCCAACGTGCCCGGCCCCGCGATCGAATCGCCAAGCCTGCGGCACCAGCCCCGTAGCCACGTTCGCCAGAACGTGGGGGAATCGCCAAATGCCCCACGTTCTGGCGAACGTGGCTACGAGATCAAAGACACGCAAATCGCTCGGAGCGGGTACGTTGAAAACGTGCCCCACGGTTCGCCACCGCGCCGTTCTTTGCTCATCGCGATCGCCGTTTTGTTTCTGGCCGCGCTCGGAATCGTCATCACCATCGAGACCAACCAAGGGACGCTGATCGTCGAGAGCCTCCGCGACGGCGTCGAAGTCCGCGTGAAGAAATCCGGCAAATCGGTCGAGCGACTCGAACTCACGACGGGCCCGAAGTCAGCGAAGCTGGCGGCGGGCGAGTACGAAATCGAAATCGTCGGTGATGCCGATGGGCTGAAAATCCAAAACGGAAAGTTTGTGCTCAAGCGCGGCGACACCGTCGTCGCCAAGATCACTGAGATTCCAAAGGTGATTTACGAAATGGCGACCGAGGAAAACAAAGGCAAAGCCGGCGAATCCCCCGTCGCCTCTCAGCCTCGCAAGCCGGCCGAGATCGTCGATCGCACGGCGAAAGGCATGGAGACGTTTGAAGCCTCGAACCCAGACCTCGCCGCCGAGAAGAAGGTCCGCGAGGTTCTGTTGAAAAATACCGACATCGCCTTCCAGGACACACCGCTCACCGACGTGCTGCTGTTCTTGGAAGACCGAACGCATCTGAAATTCCATCTGGAGACTGAGGCTCTCATCGAGGAAGGCATCGCTCCAGACACCTCGGTCACACTGTCGATGACCGACAAGCCCACGGCTACGGCTCTGGAGTTTTTGCTGCGGCCGATCCAATTGGCGTGGTACATCGACGCCGGCCAAGTCGTCGTCACGACCGTTGCCAAGGAAAAAGAATTCTTCGTGTCGTGCACCTATCCCGTTGGAAAACTCCTTCCCGGAGTACGGCAAGCGGTCGAGCGCTTAAAGTCCGAGCCGCTGCTAATACCTGCGGGTGCTGGCCAAGGTGGGTTCGGTGGAAGTAGTGGCGGGGGCTTCTTTCAGATCAACGGCACGTCACTGCTGGCGGGCACACTGCCTGCGATCTTTGGTCAGTTCGGAGGTGGCGGAACCGCGCCAGCGGCGAACTCACCGCCAGCGCAGCAGGCCCAAATTGCCGCCGCAACGTACAACGAGGCGAGCCACTTCCAAGATTTGTTGAGCGAATCGCTCGGCCATGTGTGGATGAACCGGCACGGCGAAGGAGGCACCTGCGAGTTGTTGCACAACGTGCTCGTCGTGCGGCATACGCTCCGAGCACACGCCGACGTCGAAGCGCTGCTGCGAACCGTCGAAGCGGCGTTCCTCAAGCCGCTGACCGAGCCGGCCGAAATCCGCCCCGCCGGTTACTCGCTGGCAGCAGACGCGAACGTCCGCCGGCAACTCGCTCGCCCATTGGACGTCGATTTCACTGACACTCCTCTGACCGACGTGGCGGAGTGGCTCAGTGACCGGCTCGAAGTGCAGGTGTGGCTGGATCGCGAAGCGTTTACGGAGGAAGGCATCCCGACCGACATGCCGGTCACGCTGCAATTCCCAGCCATCTCTGGCGACGTGCTGTTGTCGCGACTGCTCAAGCCGCGGCAAATGGCCTATGTCATCGAGCACGGCCTGCTCGTCTTCACGACGGCGTCCAAAGAAAAAGAGCGACTCGTCACGAAAGTCTACGATGTCCGCGACCTGCTCGCCCGCGGCCTGCATCCGAACGATCCGATTCGCGGCCTGGAAACGACCACGTCCGGCCCGTGGCAAACGAGAGACGGCGAGGGCGGCACAATCACGCTCTTCGCCGACACGTTGCTGGTCATCCGCCAGACGTCGCACAACCACGACGAAGTCGCCAAGTTCCTCACCAGCCTCCGCTCGCAACTGGGCGACCAACCCGAAGTCCCGCGAGTCATCAAGACTCGCCCAAAGACACCGCTCGCCGCTCAGCCGAATCAACCGGCTCCCAACGAACCGAAACCCACGACGCCCGCTCCCGCCAAACCGACTGCCGACAATCAGCCGCGCTACGACGGCAAGACGTTTGACGATTGGCTGGCCGTGCTGGATGTGGAACGCAGCCCCGCGCGGTTGGCTGATGCACTGGAGGCGTTGCGGTTGTTGCTGGACGCAAAACAGACGCGAACCGTTTGCGAGAAAACAATGAAGCTGTTTCGTGTCGTGGAGGTGAATTCGGCCTGGGGAGCGAGTAACGACCGCCGATCCCTGCCGGGGTATTTGATCGGCTTGCTCAACGAATTGCCGCGACAAGAACTGGCCCAAGCGGTAGCCATCGAATTGCGAAACGGAAATCTCCGCAGCCGCAAAATGGTGTTTGAATCGGTCATCAGCAATCGTGTCGTGCCGGCTGGGTTCAATTCGTTTGCGGAGTATTTTGGCGATCCCGCCCTGCGATCGGAGCCAATCGCTGTGGAGGTGCTCAATCTCACCCATGATCCAAATGCCGAGATCAGAACGTCGGCTCTGTGGTGGCTGGCCGTCCGTGGTCAGAAAGAATTGTCGCCGGGGCTGCAGCAGCGAATTCAGAAGGAGTGGCGGTCAACGCTCGCCGACAAGCAACTGTCGATGGCTCTGATTGCGGTTCACGCCTTGGTCGATTCCGAGTCGGACGCAGCGGCTGTGTCGGAAGTGCTCACGCGGGCGATCTCGCAAAAAGACGACGAGTTTTCGTCGTCACTCCGGGGAGGTTCTCGGATGGATGCCTTGAACTATGCCGTTCTCATGGGACCACGAGCAGCTCCAGCGGCCAAAGCGATTGCCGACGTCTTGTTGGAGCAGGACGATTTCATTCCAGGTCATGGGGTCGTTCGCCCCTTCGGAGGCGGTGGTTTCTTTTCCGTACCCTCGACCGGCGGTGGTTTTGGCGGCGGTGGCAATCGACAAACGCAATTATCGCGAAAGCAATTGGCCGCACTCGCGTTGGCTCGGATCGGCAACGCCGCGGCGGAAACGATTCCGACCATCGAGGCCGCCTTCAACAAAACAAAGCCGGAAAACTGGGCCTGGTCATTCGATGACGGTGGAGTCGCTGCGGAGTTTCTCGACGGACCATCCACTCTGCGCGAGACGTTGCACGCAGCCTATCAGCGACTTCGCAAAGTCCCCGCTGAAGACGTCAGCCAAGCGCTCAAAGCTCGTCGCGCCGACGGCCTCTTTGATGCACTCGCCCGCTACAAACTCGCCCGGGACGAGCGCGAGTTGCTGGAATCGCACTACGGTTCCGATTCGGACCATCCGGCCATTCGCGCCGCCAAGGCAAAAGAATCCGAAGAACGGCGGCGACTGCGTCCCGAAGTAAACGCCACCCGTCAACCGGACCCCGACCGCAAGGCGACGGAGCCCCTACGGTCCAATTGAGCGACGGAGTCAGGCGATCCAACTGATCGAAGCCGCGAAGGGCGACCAGAAAACCGATTGAGCGACGAAGAATCGACAACCACCGCCGTCCTCAAATCGTTCTGCCCCCATCGTTCTGCCAGACTTCTTGGCAGAACGATGGGGGCAGAACGATGCACCCAAACGCGCTCGACGCGGCGTCACGACTTGCGTTTCGCCGGCACGGCGGATTCGCTTGGCTCGCGCAGGAACGGACGCATCTTCTCCAGCGTCTTCGGCCCGATCCCTTTGACTCGCAGCAAATCTTTCACGCTGCGAAACGGGCCGTTGGCTTGGCGGTCGTCGATGATCTTCTGAGCGGTCACTTCGCCAATCCCTTCGATCTGTGTCCACTCGACCCAACTGGCGGAATTGATGTCGATACGAAAGTCGTATTGCCGAGCCGGCAAGCGTTCGAGTTCGATCGGCCGCATCCCCCAACCGCCGAGCGTCGCCCAGTGATAGCCGCTGAGCGCCAAGAATACCGCCGCGAAGACACCGACAAACAACTGATCGTACTTGGTCATCCACAACCAACTTGCCGGAGCACTCTCGGTTTGAGCCAATTGTTCGAGCGGGCTTCCGAGTTTTGTATCCGCAGACAAGATAGGTTCAGGAGCGGCCGTGTGACCTTCCGGCGCGGTGTCACTGGCCATCGCAGGCACAACGGATGCCGCGATTGGCGGCGGTGTTGGTTCAATGGACGCGATCGGCTGTGGATCGGACATGATTCAGACCATCAGAATTCGGCTCACGTTCTTTCTGAGAAACGAATCACTTTCTATCGCGAGCCGCGACGGATCGACACTCACTGCCTACTTCAAATGGTTCTGCCCCCATCGTTCTGCCAAGTCTTGTTGGCAGAGCGATGGAGGCAGAACGATTGCACGGGGATTCATTGAAAAGATCAGTGTTGGAACAAGAACTCTTTCGAGTTCAGGATCGCCCACCCCACGTCCTCAAGAGCCAAGCGGCGGTCGGATTGAGCGGCGATGTGTTTTTTGGCCGCGTCGAGTTCCGCCTGCGTCGGCTTGCGAGACAGCGCGGCGAGATACAGCGTGGTGATGACCTCGTCATCCGGCTTGTTCTCTTTCGCGAAGACGGCGATGCGGCCGGTGTCGGCTCGGAGTTTTCCGTGGACCGTCGGGCCGTTGATCATTTGCAGGGCTTGCGACAGGTTCGATTCGTTCGAGCGTTCGCATTGGCAGGCCATTTCGCGCTGCGGCTGGCCGAAGATCTTCAGGAAGTAGTGATCGGTCGGAGGATCGGCCAGCGAGACGGCTCGCGTGCCGGGGGGCAGGCCAGCGAACGATTCGGGAACGCTCGTCACTTGGCAGATCGCGTCGAGCAATTGCTCGGCGGAGAGCAGCCGCGTGTTCGAGTGCGAGCTGTAAATCTCGTCGTCCTTATTAAAATTGTTCTTGCGGCTGCTGAGCTGATAGGTGCGGCTCTTGAGGATAGTCTTCACGACGAACTTCGTGCTGAAGTTGTTCTTCACGAACTGCGCGGCGAGTTCGTCCAGCAGCTTGGCGTTCGACGGCGGGTTCGAATCGCGGAAGTCATCGACCGGCTCGACGATGCCTCGGCCGAGCAGATGCCCCCAGATGCGGTTGACGGCGGCGCGAGCGAAGAACGGGTTGTCGCCAGAAGTCAGCCAACCCGCGAAGACTTCGCGGCGGTCCTGGCCGACAGCGTCATCGACGTCACCTTTCAACAGCAGATGCACTTTCATTTGCTTGCCGGTGCGCGGCTGCGTGATTTCACCGGTCGGCATCGGGTAGATGATTTCTTCGTCGGCCGTGTCGCCCTTCTGGCGAGCGATTCGAGTGAAGGCGGCGGCGATGCCGTAGTAGTTGTCTTGCGACCAACGCTCGAACGGATGGTTGTGGCACTTCGCGCATTGAATGCGGATGCCGAGGAAGAGCTGCGCGGTGGTCTCGACGGCGTCGTTCGGATCGCGACTGGCTCGCCAGTAGTTGGCGGCGGGGTTCTCAAACACGCTGCCGCTGGCGGTCAGCAATTCACGAGCGAACTGATTGAACGGCTTGTCGGTGCGAATCGAATCGTAGACCCAGCGGCGGAACTTGTGCGTGCCGATGGCCGTGACCTTCTTGCTGTTCGATCGCAGGATGTCGGTCCACTTCAGAGTCCAGAAATCAGCGAAGTCATCGCTCTCGACGAGCGTGTCGATCAACTGAGCACGCTTGTCGGGGGCCGCGTTGGCGAGGTACGCGGTCGATTCCGCGATCGTCGGCAAGCGGCCGGTGACGTCGAGGTAAACTCGGCGGAGGAACTCTTCGTCCGAGCAGAGATCAGACGGCAGAATCTGAAGCTGCTGCAACTTCTCGAAGACGAGGTTGTCCACGAAATTGTTCGGCTGCGGATTGCTCCAAGCGAAGCCGGGGACGTCTTCCAGGAAGGTGACGAAGCCAGTGGTCATCTTGTCGAGGATGCGGGCGAGGATCGCGGTTTCGCCTCGGCCGGATTTCGTCACGAGGCCCGTTTCCGAAACGCTGCCGACTTGTTCGTTCGAGGAACTGAAGACCGTCAGCGGCGTGACATCGCGCACGCTGCCGTCCGAGTAGGTGCCCATCACGACCAACTGCTGCTGATTGCCAGCCGGCTTGAAGACGCGCTTGTTCGGGAAGACTTCGATCTTCACGAGGTCCGGCACGGTCTCGGCGTCCATTCGCAGGCCCTCGCCGATCCAGCCGTGAAAGACTCGATGGACGGGATCGCCCTTCTTAATACGCCGACCGCCGCCGTGAGCGACTTCCATCAGCGGCTTCTTGATCAGCAAGCTCTCGTCCGGCTGCACCGGATTGATGCGTCGCTGCATGAACTCGGATCGCAACGTCAGCGTATCGACGGTGGGGTCGAAGGCTCGCAGGGACAAACGGAAGCCTCCTTTACCGGAGGGCGATCCATGGCACGCACCCATGTTGCAACCGGCCTTGGTCAGCGCGGCAAGCATCTCGTTCTTGAAGCTGACGGGCGAGGGCATCGCCATCTCTTTGACAGTCACTTCCGCCGTGGCCTTCAGCGCACCCAGAGTCGCCGTGACCTGAGTGGTACCGTCCGCGACCGGTTTCGCGAGCGTCCCTTCGATCTTCACGACCGCCGGATTCGACGAGGCGAATTGCACGCCCGCGTTCGTCAAGTCGCGAATGTCATCCGCGCTGAACGTCCCGCTGACGATCAACTGCTGCTGAGCGCGAACGCCCCGCAGTTCAAACTTGCCCGGATCGAGCGAGATCGCTCCAGGATCGGCAGCAGTTGCCAGGGAAGAGATCGTAGCGACGAAAAGTGCAAACAGGATTTGAGGCGTCTTCATGTCATGGTCCTCAGTGGTTTGTGTCTTCATTTTTCGCCCTCCATTTTTCGCCAGCTTCACAACGGAACTGGCAAAAAATGGAGGGCGGAAAATAAGACATGATTATTCGACGGTCAGTGCGATGTTCGGTGATGTGCCGGTCAGTTTGGCGGCACCGTTCATCGCGTCTCCTTTGACGTTGATGGTGTTGACCGCTCCTTGAGCGGCGTCGGCGGCGACGGTCAGGACGATCTCGGCTTCGGCGGCTCCCTCGGCGACAGTCGCGGCAGCGACGGTGACACCTTTCGGGAGGTTTTGCAATGTGAGCGTGATCGGGCCTTTGAACGCCGGGTTGCGATCAATCGTGACTTTGCCCTTGAGCGTGCCGCCGCGAGCAACCTTTTCGGCGTCCAATTTCACAGCGACTTCAAACGGAGACCGCAGCCGCAACGTGATACCGGGCGTCGGTTGCGTCGTGTTGATGCTGTTCTGATTGATCGCGCCGGTGAGCACCGCGGTGAACTCGCCGAGCGGAGCTTGAGCGTTCGCAGTAAAGACGATGTCGATCTCATTCGTCCCCTTCGCGATCGGCTTCACGGCGGCGGTGATGCCGGCGGGCAGGCCGGCCGGAGCAACGGGCGTGAGCGCGATCGTGACCGCCTCGTCGAACTTCTCTTGGCGAGCGACTTTGATCTTCACGGTCGCGGTGAGGTCTTTGCCGAAGACCAATTCGGCTGGCTCAGCCGTCAGGCTGATCGGCATCTTGGGAGCAACACCGACGGCGAACGAGTTCGTCAAGTTCTGTGGCGGCCACGGCAAGCCTGCAAACAGAGTTGTCAACGCAGGCGACACGGAAGCGGCTGCCGAGAAGTCGGCGTTGTTGATCTTCGCGGTGCCGACGATCTTGGCGAGAGCGACCTTGCCAGCGGCGGCTTCGGGCGTTGATCGCAACGTCAGAACGGCGTTGTCGCGACCGGGGCCGATGAAGGTCGGGCTGCTGGTCACTCCGGCGGGCAGATCAATCGCCGAGACGTTGATCGTCCCCGCATAACCTTTTCGCAAAGCCGTGACCGTAATCATCGTCGTGCCACCGGCAACGACGTTGAGCGTGTCGGCCGACGCGGAAAGCGTGAAGCCGGTTTGAACCGGAGTCGCCACGATGCGGTAGGCATACTGCGTTCCGCCTTGGCGATGCAGGTCTTGCACGGCCAGTGTGTAGTCGCCGTCATCCGGAAATGTGAAGTCAAACGTCGGATCAATCGCGCCAAAGTCTTCCTTCGCTGCGAGCTGCCCGCCGGCGGCATTGAGCAATCGCAGGTTCAGCGACGCGGGGGAACCGGCTCGACGAGTAATCCCCGTGAACGTCATCGCTTGGCCCTTCTTGGCAGCGAAGACAAAGTGGTCGATGTCCCCGGCCTTGTCGAAGCGGCCGTTGATCCCTTGAGCGAGATCGGTTCGGTTCGGAGCTTTCGGATCGTCGTTCGGTTCCGTTTCGAGGAACTCATCGCGATCACTGACGGCAATCTGAGCAAACCCGCTGCTGGCTCCGTTGGCTCGCTTGGCTCCGACGGATGCCCACGCAAAAGCCGCATCGGCCGGGAAATTCACAGCCGTTGGCTGGACTCCATCAAGATGCAGCCCGGCGAAATTGATGTTGGCCGGAGCACCCTTCTTCGCCGCGAGCGGATACGGCACCGTCACGCAGGGGAAGTCGCCAATCCGCAGGCGGAAGAAGTGATTTCCACTTCCTTGAAAGCGGATGTCGCGGACTTCGAGCATGTACTCGCCGGCATCTTTGAACTGGTAGCACAGGCGGCTGTCGGAACGGAGACCGGGGACGTCGTCACTGTAAGCTAGCTCGCGCCCCTTCGCGTCGAGCAACCGGATCATCGGATCGAGCGCCGATCCAATGCGCCGCGCGAGCAGATCAAACGTCACGAGCTGCCCGGCGGCGACCGTGAACTTGAAGTAGTGCTGGCTCAGATTGCTGACCTGCCCATCGACAGCAGTCGGCAACGTCAAAGCCTGAGCGCCCGTCGGCACACCGTTTCCCGCCGCTTGAGCAACCGAGGGAAGGTCATCAACCACAACTAGCCGAATCGGCGAATTGCCATTGGCCGTCGCGACTCGGACGCCGTAGATGCCCACCGGCACGTCGCTAGGGACGGTCACAGAATAAACGCACTCGGCGGCGTTCATGCCGTTCATCGGCACGTCCGGTTTGAGAACTGCCTGAGCCGGAAAACTGGTCCACAACTGCGTCGGCCCGACGAGTGCGCCCCCCTGCAATTTGAGATCGTTCGGCTGGCCCGGCTTGACGGCCAGCGGCGTCGTAAACGTGATCGACGGAGCCTGAGCCGAAACTTGGCTCACACCCGCGAGCAACACAACGCTCGCCAAGAAACAGGGGACAGAGTTGCTACGTTTCAGATTCAACATGCACCTCACGCCTGGGAAGGTAGGAGTCTCTGGCGTCACATCCTGTCACGTCAGCGACCAATGGCGGGGGAGGACTCATTCCGGTCGTATGGGAAGGCATTGATGGCTGGCCAATATAGAAGTGCCCTCCCCATTGGTCAAAGCGAAAGGGGGACGACTTCCCGGACGTCGCCAGATTGTTCCGGTCGTGCGGGCTTGGCCATCGTGCTCCCGCATGATGACCATTTCCTGACGACTTGGATTCGCATCAGAGATTTGGCGAGTGAAAGTCGGTAAAGCCCCGACCGTGCGTGTCGTTAGAAACTGCTTGAGGTGCTGTTCGTCGAATCGCTGAATGTGCATCGCGACCAACCTGGAAATAGATTTCAATGCGACGAATCCACGCAGACCGCTGACGTTGGTAGGCATGTGATGAACATGGCGAGCCGGACAAAACCACTCGGAGTGTGAGATGAGCGAACGCAAATCTGTGGTGCGCGATGGCGAGCGGCAATCGTCTGGAACCGTTCTGGAGTCCGCCGAAGAAATCCGACAGGCGATTCAGTCCGCCCGAAAGTCGCCCCCTTCAGCGGATGAGCGTTCCCGCGAGACTGCTGGTGAGTCACAGGCGTCTTCAACGACGCAATCGTTTCGCCCGCGAAATCGGCCACCGATGGCGGTGCTCTGTGTGCGCTTTGACGAAGACGACACAGGGCAAGAGTTGGCAGTTTTCACATCGCCGTTCGTGATCGGCCGCGTTGAAGGAAACCTGGTAATTGAGCATGACAGCGAAATCTCTGGCCGACATGCCGAACTCATTCGAGTCTTCGAGAATGGCCGTCATTTCTGGCAACTCCATGACCTGAAAAGCACGAATGGGACATTCGTCCGGGCGGCGGTGGCATTGTTGAGGGACCAGCAGGAGATTCTCTTGGGTGGTCGGCGGTATCGGTTTGAAATCGAAAGCGAAGGCAGCGACCTCGCCAAGAGTAATTCACCGACGACTCGAAAAGTGCAGCAAGCACCGTCGCGTCTTGTGCAAAAGCCGTTGGCCGTTTTGATAGAGATCGGTGACACGGCAAAGGAAAAGCGATTCGCTATCACGACGACCGAACATTGGATTGGCCGTGATTCCCGGTTGTGTTCGATTGTCTTGGACGACCCGATGGTCAGCCCGCGTCACGCGAAGTTGTATCGAGACAAGCAGAATCGTTGGTTGTTGGCGAATTCGAAGTCACTCAACGGAATCTGGCTGCGGGTCAATCGGATTGATCTGGGGAACACGGCTCAGTTTCAGTTGGGCGAGCAACGGTTCTCCATTCGAGTACCGTGATTCACCAGGAGCGATGGCGGATGGCTCGGCAGACCAGTTGGATCGTGGGCAGCGATTTGGATTGCGATGTCGTCGTCCCACACCCAAATGTGTCCGCAAAGCACTGTCGGCTGACACGCTCGCCGGTTGGTTTTCATTTGGAAGATTTGCGATCGTCGAATGGCACGTTCGTCAACGGCGTGCGAGTCATGGAAACGATGGCGGTCTCTCGCCAGGACCAAATCACGTTGGGGCGATCGGTCGAGATGCCGTGGCCTGGTTCAACACCGGTTGCGTCAGATTCGGAAGCCGCGCCCTCCCAAACAACGCACGAAGCGGCCCAAGTTTCGGTCGCACTGCATGGCAACGCGATGGTGCTGGGCCGTGATCCGCAGTGCGATCATGTGCTCGATTACCCGATGGTGTCGTGGCGACATGCTCGCATCACACGGGATGCAGCGAGTCTGTTTGTGGAAGACTTGAACTCGTCGAACGGCACGTTCGTCAACGGCGAGCGGATTCGCGAACGGAAGGCGGTCAGGCCGGGTGATGTCGTTGGACTTGGCAGCTACCGATTCTCGCTGGGCACGGATGGGAGCTTTCGGAAACGCGACTATCGCGGCGATTTGATGGTCGAAGCACGCGGCATCTGTGTTGATGCAGTGGGTCGGCGGTTGCTCGAAGGCGTGTCACTGACGATTTACCCGTCTGAATTTGTCGGCCTAATGGGGCCGAGCGGCGCGGGGAAGAGCACATTGATGAACGTGCTCAACGGCTACTCGCCCCCGCAAGCCGGCCAAGTGCTCATCAATGGCCGCAGCCTCTATCGGCACTTCGACGAGTTTCGCGGGCTGATCGGCTTCGTTCCCCAAGACGACATCATTCATTCCGAACTGACGGTGCGTGAGGCGTTGTTCTACTCGGCGCGGCTGCGGCTGCCACGGGATTTCAGCAACCGCGACATCCACAAACGGATCGACGATGTCTTGGCTCAGCTTGGTTTGACGGGCATCGACGACGTGTTGATCGGCTCGCCGACGCGCAAGGGAATCAGCGGCGGCCAGCGGAAGCGCGTGAACCTCGCGATGGAACTGCTCACCGATCCGTCAGTGTTGTTTCTGGACGAACCCACTTCGGGGCTGTCGTCGGAAGACACGCTGATCGTCATGCAGGTACTGCGGCAACTCGCCGACGCCGGCAAGACGATCTTGCTGACGATTCATCAGCCGAGCCTCGAAGCGTTCCGCAAGCTCGACAACGTGGTCGTGGTCGCAAAGGATGCTGGCAGCACCGAAGCGGGGCGGCTGGCGTTTTTCGGCCCGGCCTATCCCGACTCGGTCCAGTTCTTCAATCCACCGAATGGCAACGCGAAGTCATCAGCCACGCCGCTCGTTCCCGACATGCTGCTGAGAGGTCTGGCGACCCAGCCGACAGCCGCTTGGTGCCAGCGGTATCAAGACTCAGAGTTCCATCGGGAGTTCGTGGAAAAGCGAGCGGGGAATTCACCGACCGAGAAACCAAGCAACAGCCCACAACGCCCGCGAATCGAATCGGGGCCGCCGCAATGGTTGACTCTAGTGCGACGCTCGTTGGCCGTGAAACGCCGCGACGTGGCGAACACCGCCATCCTGTTGGCTCAGGCACCAATCATCGCGGCGTTGTTGGTCATGGTCTTCAGCAGCAAGACGTCGGTGGAGATCACGGCCGAGAACTGGAACTCGTCGGCCCAAGCCACGTCGATCACCATCTTCTTGTTGTCGCTGTCTTCGATCTGGTTCGGCTGCTCGAACTCGGTCCGCGAGATTGTCAGCGAGTGGCCGATCTATGTGCGCGAGCGAATGGTGAATCTGCGGATTCCGTGGTACATGGCCGCGAAGTTCGCGGTGCTGGGCGGGCTGAGTGTGGTGCAATGCCTGATCTTGCTGGGCGTAGTCCATTGGGGCAACGGCCTGCATGGTTCATGGTGGCCAATGTTCGGTTTGCTGGTTCTGTCATCGAGTGTCGGATTGGCTCTTGGACTATCCGTTTCGGCGATCGTCAGAAGTTCGGAAGTGGCCATCGCGCTCTTGCCGTTGCTGCTGTTACCGATGGTGATCCTCGGCGGAGTCTTGCAGCCACAGCACGAAATGAACGCTGCGATGCGCTTGTGCTCGAATGTGATGCCTTCGCGCTGGTCCTTCGAAGGACTCTTGCTGTTGGAGTCCGCCGAGCGTCCGACGAGTCCGACGCCCAACGCAGCCATTCCAAATTCACCCCAGACACCAATCAAGCCGAACGTCGATATCGCGGAAGTTTACTTCCCGAAGGAAACCGAACGGATGGAAGTGCGTGCTTGTGCGTTCGCCCTAGCGACAATGTTCGTTCTGCTCGTGCTGACGATTCAAGTCGTGCTCCGAACTCGCGACGTCCATTGATCCTTGGATTCTGAGGCTATCAGCAGACGATCGTGCCGAACGGCAACTCGTGCCTTTACACGCGCGGCGCAATTTCATTGCCGAGTCGCGACTTCCGGGATTCAACCGTTCGGATACCGTTCGCCATTACCTTAAATTCAGTGGCGGACGGCATCCCCATCTTCTCGCATATTCCCAAATGAGCTTCTTCTCCGCGTAGGCGAGAAACGCTTTTTGCGGTTCGCTGACATCAAACCACTGAGCGATATCCCAAATCGCGACGTAGAGATGCCGAAGCGACCAATCCGCATACTTTTCGGAATAGAGCGTTCGCTTGTTGTGACATCTGATCGGTCGGTTTCGAATATTCTTTGTTTGTCCGATGTAAACGGTCTGTTTGCCCGAGGCTATTGCCGGGCTTGAAGGGTGCGGTGCCGACTTGAAGTGGCCGAGAATATACAGCCCGGGATAGTCGCTACCGTCTTCACAATCGTCCGGAGGATCCACGAGATCGCTTCGATTCGACCAAAGCACCCACGGCCTAAACTTCAACTCCGGTTCTTCGAGCGGCAAACTTAGCATCGGTAGTTCTCACGCGGATTGATTCGCCGTGTGGTCCAAGGGCGATCAATCGTTCCAAATCGGAAATTGGGGGTCCGTGACGACGAAGGTTGCTTCCGAACGGAATTGCGTCGATCCGTTGGTTCGCTCAAGCCGCAGCCCACCATTCCTCGCTCGAATAAAGAAGCCTGCGTGCGTCACGGCTTCATACGAGACGGCGAGGTTTCCCGCGCCCTGAGCCAGCGGTGATTGTCGTTTGAATGTGCTGTTTCGACGAAAGGTCGGATCGGAAGCATTCAGCTTGCGAAAAACAAACTGAAAATCGCCGTGGGTCAAGTAATGGTCCGGCATATTCACAGATCGAAAAGAAACATGGCTCAGGTCTGATAGTCCCGGAACCATTTCAAGAGTTGCATTCAGGCCATCAGAAACGCGCGGAGTCACTGCCTGCAAATTCGCGTGTTGGATGAAGACGCCGCTTTGTCGATAGCACTGCAAGGAGACCAAGCGAGACGCTAAACGCAGTTCGCTTTTCTCATTCTGAAGTTGAGACACTCTGTCCATTTCCCCCGCTTTCTTACGAGCGGCGATCGCGTCTTCGTATGCACCGAGAAATGCTTGGCGGGCCGCGTGTGTGACACGACCGTATTCCAGGATATCTTCTTTCATCTCTCCTGCGGGAATAGCGAACCATCCATCCCGTTCAAAGGCATCTCGCCAAGTTTGAATCGTCTTGGCCTTTGCAGGATTCCCCGCCTTCGATGCCGCGTTCATCAGGACGTTGTGCCTCTCCAAGAGAACCTTCTTCGCGCTTCGGAGTCGTTCTTCATAAGCCGTTCGGGCTTGCTCAAGACTCGTTTTCACGCGATCTGGTTCGAGTGGCTTCACAGGCTCGGCCGGCGTATCAAGCTGCTTGGGATGACTGGTGGCAGGCACACGCACAACCCGAAAACCGCCGTCGAGGTTGTCCCGCCCGTAGGGAACGTAACTTCCGCGATAGGCCACTCGGCAATGCCCGCCTCCGTAGTTCCAGGCACCGCCACGCAACACGCGTCCGCTACCACCTGATGGTCCTTGTGGATCACTCTCGACTTTTTGAGCGTAGTACTTCTCGTCGAAGTAATCCTGGCACCACTCCCAGACGTTGCCGTGCATGTCGAACAGCCCGAACGCGTTCGGCGGGTACGAGCCGACAGTCGCCGGACGCTCCAGGAACGGTCCCTTGGTCGTCGTTCCAAACGGCCTCTGGCCACACACATTGGCCTGTTCGCCATTGAGTTGCAAACCGAAGTGAAATGGCGTCGTAGTTCCCGCATGGCAGGCGTATTCCCATTCCGCTTCCGTCGGCAACCGATAGCCGTCACCGCTGAGGATCGTGACGATCGCCGATGTGATTGAACCGCTCGATCGCTTGATGTTCGTCAGTCGATAACAGGGCGAGCGGTTTTCCATTTCACTCAGTTTGATGCAGAACTCGACGGCGTTGACCCAAGAGACACTCTCGACTGGAAACCGATCAGTGTTCTTCCCCAACACCTTTGTCTTTTCACGGCCAGTCTTCGAAAACGCACTCGGATTGATCCCCATCACCTGTTGATATTGTTCCTGCGTGACTTCGTGAGTTGCCAAAAAGAACGGCTGGGTGATCTTCACGCGATGCTGAGGCCGCTCGTAGTCCGCTTTGAAGTTCGGATCGGCTTTGAGGTAGGTCTGCACGTCCGCGTCGCTGCTGCCCATCATGAACTCGCCCGCCGGAATCAACGCAAACCCCATCCCTGTCGACTTCGAAAAAAACCTGTCCGAATCGTCGGCGGGTTTGTCTGTCGGAATCGTTTCGGGCGATTCCGATTCCGTGATGGCTGGTTGCTGTGGAGTGGATGAAGTGTTTGCCGGTTGAGATGCCGATGTTGTCGCAGACGAATCACTTTGCAACTTGGCATCAACAGACCTCTCATCTGTTTTGAAGATGAGCATCATGAGAGGTGGGATACTTGCCAAAACCAATCCCCACACAACGACGGCGACCCGTGTCGGGTGTCGACGGGCAAATGCTTGGACGTCTGACTTGGACTGCCTCAGCAGCTTCCCGACAACGGACATCAACGGCTCCGCCGCTGTCGGTGGCTCATTTTGAGTCGCCGGTGACTTCGTTTTCGGAGACGGCAATATTGAGGGTCTGAGCGTCTTCCCGGACATTGAACGCAATGTTGCCTCACCGAGCGACGCCGCACGCTGAGTTGCGGGTGCGGATGATTTTGCTGGCACCGGTTCCGAACCCTTGTTTTCCGAAACGTGATCTGGCTGAAGTCGGTAGCTGTTGTCCGCTTCAACAGCCGAGATGATTGCTTGGCCTCTGGTCCCAGAGGCGAGCCGAGTCGTCGCGCGTACAACGGTTTCATTGGCCGAACTCAGCACGGGCATCAGTTGCAAATCATCCGACACTTCCAGCATCGAATGGCAGCCAGCACAGCGGAGTTGTTTTCCACGCATCCGATCCGCCAGCTTCAGCGAACTTTGACATACCGGACATTTCGTATCGACCGCTTCGGGCTGACTCGCGGTGAAATTTTCGACGGCTCCCAGGAGCACTGTGGCGAAGGCGCGACAACTCGCAAACCGCTGTTCCGGAGACTTGGAAAGCGCACGATGAATCGCGGCGGCGATCGCCGGTGAGATATCAGGACTGAGCGTGGTCAAATCGGGCGGCTCAGCCGTGGCGTGCTGCACATAGAGAGCGGTCGAGGTGGCGTCTTCAAACGGGCGACGTCCCGCCAGCATCTCGAATACGGTGACAGCCAACGCATACTGATCCACGCGGCCATCACAGATTTGCCCCATGATGAGTTCCGGGGCCATGTACTCCGGAGTTCCGATCACCATGCCGGAGCCAGTCAGGGTCTTGGTCGAGGCGGCTTGACCCGTGACGGCCGACTTCGCGATGCCGAAATCGCTGAGGTAAGCGTGCCCGTGAGCGTCAAACAGAATGTTGGCAGGCTTGACGTCGCGGTGGATGTAGCCCTGGCTGTGGACGAAATCGAGAGCCTCGGCAATGCTCGGCAGCCATGCCTTCAGCGAGTCCGGTGGCAACGGCCTGGCTTCTCGATTCGGTCCTGTCTTCTGTCGATCTTCCAGGCTGCCGCCGGGCAAGAACTGCATCACGGCGAAGGGCAAGCCGTCCTGCTCGCCGACATCACTGATCTTGACGATATGCGGATGCGACAGCCTCACCAACGAACTGATCTCGCGAGCAAACCGCGCCGCGAACTCCGCGTCTTGCAGCATCGCCGCATGAGGCACTTTGACGACGACCTCCGTGCCGAGATTCTTGTCCCACGCCCGATACACGGCCCCCATGCCGCCCTCGCCGAGCAAGGAGTCCACGCGATACCGGCCACTCGCCAATTCGCGCCCGATCCACGTTGCTGTCGATACCCCGCTCATGTCCGGCCCCTGATTCACGCGAGCAATAAGCGGACGTCATCCTACCGCGAGGCGATTTGTGGACAATGCAATTCCACTGACTGTGGACGGTTCGGCTCGTCACACGGGAACGCGACGGCTACGTTCGCAATGGATAAGTCGCAGACTTACACCAAAACTTCGTCGATCGGCTGACCGCCTTGCGAGATTTCGACCGGGCGGTTGTTGTGATCGGGGACGCGCAGGTCCGGGTCGATGCCGAGGCAACGATAAATCGTCGCGCAGAGATCGGCGGGGCGTGCCGGCTTGTCCTTCACATACGCGGCTTGCGAATCGGAGGCTCCGTAAACGGTGCCGCCGCGAATGCCGGCTCCGGCCAGCAGCGAGCCGTAGCAGTTCGTCCAATGGTCTCGGCCTGCGTTGCCGTTCACTCGTGGAGTGCGGCCCATCTCGCTGGTGACGACGATCAATGTTTCGTCCAACAGGCCGCGAGCTTGCAGGTCGCCCATCAAGGCGGACATCGTCTGGTCGAAGCCGGGCAGCTTGTTGTTCTTGAGAATATGAAAATTCTTCTGATGAGTGTCCCAAGCGTCGTAGTCGACGTTGACCGGTCCCCAGAACAAGTCCCACGTCACGTTGACGAAGCGCACGCCTTGCTCGATCAGCCGCCGAGCGATCAGCGTCGAATTGCCGAACAGCGTGTTGCCGTAGCGATCGACCGTCTTCGGGTCTTCGAGGCTCAGATCGAACGCCGTGCGGAGCTTCGACGAGGTCAGCACGTCGAATGCTCGCTGCTGATTGCGATCAAACGACGCGGTCGCGAGGGCGCGATCCGCTTTGCCTCGCTCATCGTCGATTTGTTGCAGCAGCGAGCGGCGTGAGTTCAGCCGATCGACGGTCATGCCGTCTTTCAGCACGCTGTTCGGCAGCAACGGTGCGCCGCGCACGATCTGCGGATTGCCGGGCACCGGCGCGAAGCCCTCTTTGTCGTAGTACGGCATCGACTCGGTCGTCAGGCCATCGAATCGCTTGCCGAGGAATCCGCTGTAGGGGCCGGATCGACGAAACGCCTGGCCCCAGCCGAGCCAGACCGGCATGAAAACGTAATCGGGCAGCTTCTTTTGTCCCGCGCTGAGGTACTCGCAGATCGAACCCATGCTGGGCGGATCGGTGTCGCGCGGGTGTTGATCCGGCGGCATCAAGTCGTAGCCGGTGTAACAGGGCAGGCAGTTGTGACAGCCGGCCTTGTGATTGATCGAGCGAATGAACGCCGTGCGATGCGCCCACTGAGCGAACTGCGGCAGGTGTTCGCAGACGTCGATGCCGGGGACGTTGGTCGCGATTGGCCGGAACTCGCCGCGCGTTTCCGACGGGCCTTCCGGCTTCATGTCATACATGTCCTGGGTCGCAGCGCCGCCGAGCAAAAAAATGAAAATGACGTTCTTTGCCTTCGCGTGACCGACATGCCCCGCTTCCTCAGCGGCCAGCATCTGCGACAGGCCAAAGCCACCCAGCGCGGACAAGGCTCCAGCTTTCAGCGTCTCGCGGCGAGTAATCCCATCGCAGCAACGTCTCGGACTTCCCAACATCGTCAGCATGGCTCGTGATCCTTGAATTCGCGGGCAGCAGCAGTTCGAACCGCCAGTTCACGCAGTGATGACCAATGCTCAGCCGTGACTGGAGTTGCTTGATGATCGAGATCGGCCACGAGCACTTGAGCCTCGATGACATCCGCGATTGGCTCGGGCAGCTTGATCGTCAACGGTGTCATGGATCGCTCCCAACTTCCCAAATCAACGACGTCAGTCTCCAAGAGACTCTTCAAGATGTCCAGCCGGAAAACAAGCTACCTACCTCGCCGCAGGATCAGCACGACGTCCTGGGTCATCGGCCCGATCGTCACCGGCTGCTTCAGGTCGTAGGCAAAATCATACGTCGCGACGTGTTCGAGTTCAGGGACTCGCGACAGCAAGTCGGACATCTGGGCCGCTGTGTAAGTCCGATAGAGCATCTCGTCTTCAATCCGCAGATGTTTCGTGGGCATCCAGATATCGAGCGTCATGCCGAGGTATTCCATGCGCTTCTTGCGATCGACCTTTTTGGACCACATGCGCGAGTTGACCTGCACATGCCCGCGCCGGGCGATCCAGGACTCCTCTTCATCGTGCGGGCCGCGCGTCGGCAGCAGGTGCAGTCCGAGTGCATAGATCCCGCCGGGAGCCAACGCCGCCGCCATACACTTCAGATGCGCTTCGGCAGTCGCTTCGGTCGGCAGATGCCGAAACGTGTTGATCGTGTTGAACGCGGCATCGACCGGTTGCTTGAGTTGAAAGTCGGCCATGTCGCCGACGGTCGCGCTCTTGGCGAAGCCGTGTTTCTTCAACCGCTCGTTGCAATAGGCGACCGCCTTCTCGTTGAGATCGTTGCCGCTGACTTTGTATTCCGCCTTGGCGAATTGCAGCAGCAGGCGACCGGTCCCGCAGGCCGGCTCGAAGAGTTTCCGAACCTTGCGCGTGGCGTGCCTTTCAAAGCAGCCGCGCAGGAAATGAAACTCGGCCCGCCAGTCGGAGCCGAACAGCAATTCGTAGTATTGGGGGAAGTCGTAGATGCTGGCTTGGATGGTGTCGGGCATGGGGCGGTGTCTGTCAGTCAAAGTCGTCGCTGAATTCGCCAGAATTCAGATTGGTACGGAAGATCTGAACTCTGGCGAGTTCAGCTACAGACTCATTGCCGCCCAGATTGCGGCGAGGGCGAGCGAGAGAGTCGCGAACATGGCTCCGACCGTAAAGCGCCACGCGAGAGCTTGTTCGATCAACAGCAACGCGAGGACGGCGACGAGAAGGTTGATTGTCAACGAATGCGAGTCCGGTTCCGAGTCATTGGACGGTGCGACTGTTGGCGAGTTCGCGTCACGAACGATGATCTCGTTGTTCTGCTCATGGCCATGCGAGGTGAACCACTCGCGCGGGTCGAGCCGTCGCGGATCGCTCTCGCGCGGATCGACGTTGATCGCGAATCGAAGTGGCGTTGGCGAGCGGGGCGGCGTCAGCCCCCCGGTATCGTTGTCGCCAGACCGGGGGGCTGACGCCGCCCCGCTCGCCAACGTGTAGAGGCCGGGGTGGAGCGTGTCGTTGATGACGACCTGCGATCGTCCATCGCGATCGACCGGCGTCAGCGTTCGCGCGACTCCATCCGGCGTTGTCAGCGTGACACTCGTTGCGCCGTTCGGAACTTCGCGCTGCTCCAATTCTCCGACGAGCGATTCGCGCGGTTGTGAGCGTCCCGTGGCGGCGTACTCCGTCAATTCATGGATCAACGGGACGAATCCCGCCGCCCAGATGGCCCACTCGCCCCACGTCTCGTCGAGCGATGTTGTCACTAACACGCAGCGGCCTCGGCCGAGTCCCCCATCGGCGGACGTCACGATCGCTGGGTCGCCGTTCGAGAATCGCAGCGCGACGTCGTAACCAACCCGCTGCGGCGGGTCGGCGACGGCGCGGACGTATTGCCGAATGAGCGCCGTTTCCAAACCGGCTCCGGGATTGCCGCGAAATTCACGCAGCAGCGGATGCGTGAAGTCGCCAGGATCGAAGCCAAATGCGGACGGCGTGCCGTCGTCGTTCGTGCTCGTGACGACCTCATCCAATCGCACAGTCATCAGCCCGCGCGGCCCGAACACGACGCCGTTGAGCTTCTCGACGGAAACTGACGGGCCGAGCGACACGATCACTCCACCGCCGTTTTCCGCGAAGCGCCGCAGACGTTCGACGTCCAGTTCGCTCAACGTGCCGACATCGCAGAGGAAGACAACGTCGTGCCGGTCGAGTTCGATGTTCGGCAGTTCGGAATCCGGCACGGTCGTGACTTGCAGCCAATGCGAACTCGCCACGCGGTCGGTCGTTTTGGGAGACAATGCTTGCTCGACAAAGAACGTTGCCGCGTCGCGCGGCCGGGCCGAGGGGCGGCCGTTGACCAGCAGCACGCTCAATTCCGATCGCACGCTCAACGGCAACCAGCGTTCATTGTCGGCCGCCAGCGAATCCTCTTCCAGTCGCACCGACAACGAGTGTTCGCCCGACGCCGGCGCGGTCAGCGTGAACTCAACCGTCGCGTCTTGACCAAGCGGCAAATCCACGCGCCGCGAGTCCGCGAGTTGCTCGTCGATGCGCAACTCAACTCGCCGCGCGGTGAGCGGCACGATTCCGGCATTGCGGAGCGTGGCGGTCACGGACATGGGTTGCTCGGCCGCAAGGATCGGCGGATCCGTGGTCAGGCCGACGATCGCTGTGTTGTCCGGTAGCGCCGAACCAACGTCGATCAACACCAGATCGTAGGGCAAGCTGCCAGCTTGCTTCTCAAATCCAGGCAAGCTGGCAGTTTGCCCCACGTCCCAGTTTTCCGCTTGGAAGTCGGAGATCACGACAACCTCACAGCGTTCGCGCGGCTGCTTGGCGGCGATCAATTCGGGGAGTTGCCGCAGGGTCGCGGCGACATCGCCACGCTCGAACGTCAACGGCAGCCGGTCGATCTCTTCGAGCATTGCACTCGCCACGAGCGTCGGCTGACGGATCAACAGACGCGGTTCCGAACCGGAAATGCGTGCCAGCGCGAAACGGTCGCCGGAGTGACTCTTGCGAACCACCTCGCGAGCAATCTCCCTTCCTGCCTCGAACAAAGTCGCTGCCGCATTGCCGTCAGCAGCCGCGGCCTTGCGACCCAAACTCAGCGAAGCATCCAGCACAATCACTCGCAATGTCGGCGGCGAGACTCCCGCAAGCTTGTCGGCATCCGCCCAGCGTGGCCGCGCCAACGCGAGTACGATGAGCGCGAGAATCAAGACTCGCGCCGCCAGCAACAGCAATTGCTCCAGCCGAGTTCGTCGCGATTGCTTACGAGCCGCCGCGTGCAGGAACTGCATCGCCGCCCAAGTCACCTCGCGATAGCGGCGACGAAACAGCCAATGAATCAAGACCGGCACCGCCGCCAACGCCAACCAACCCAACAAGGCGGGGCTGGCGAAGCCGAAGGCGAGCAGATTGAACGAGGTCAGGGTCATCGGCTCAAAAGTAACCCGAAGCGTCAGCGAGGGCGAGCGTTCTCAACGGCGACGCTCCTGTCATGGACGCTCCGTGGAGCGCTCGCCCTCGCTGACGCTTCGGGTTACTTTGCGGGCATGACGGCCCCACAACTTTCACCGATCGGTTTGCGATTACTCGACCGGCGTCGCTTCTTGAACGACTCGGCCCACGGGTTGAGCGGCCTCGCGCTGGCGACGCTGCTTGCGCAAAACGGATTGACGGCGGATGACAAACTGCCGATCCGGCCGAAGATCAATCCGGCGACACCGTATGCCGCTCGGCCAGCGCACTTCGCGGCGCGAGCGAATCGCGTGTTGATGATTTTCTGCTCCGGCGCGGTCAGTCATGTGGACACGTTCGATTACAAATCTGAGTTGGTCAAACGGCACGACACGCCGATGCCGGGGACCGACAAGCTCATCACGTTTCAGGGGGAGAACGGCAATCTGATCAAGCCGCTTTGGCCGTTCCGGCCGCGCGGTGAGTCGGGCAAGATGGTCAGCGACTTGCTGCCGAACATCGCCGGGCTGGCGGACGAGATGTGCTTCATTCATTCGATGACGGCCAAGTCGAACACGCATGGGCCGGCCGAGAACCAGATGAGTACTGGCTACATCCTCGACGGCTTTCCGGGGGCCGGCTGCTGGGTCAGCTATGCGTTGGGGAGCGAGTGCTCGGACCTGCCGGCGTTCGTGGCAATCCCCGATCCGCGCGGAGTGCCGCAGATCGGCGCGAGTCATTGGAACTCGAAGTTTCTGCCGGCCGCGTTTCAAGGGACGCCGTTCACCGCCGACAAGCCGATCCCAAATCTGCGTCGTCCGCCAGAGATTTCGGAATCGACCGACGTGGCGACACGCGACTTTCTGCGACGTCTCAACGAGAAACATCTTGAACGCAATCCAGGTGACTCCGAACTGCTGGCGCGGATCGCCAGCTATGAGTTGGCCGCGAAGATGCAGATCAGCGCGGCGACGGTCGCTGATCTTTCTCAGGAATCGGATGTGACGCATAGGACTTATGGGACGGATGACGGCAACAAACTAAAAGCCGGCTTCGCACGGAATTGCCTGCTGGCTCGGCGGCTGATCGAGCGCGGCGTGCGGTTCGTGCAGCTCTTCAACGGCTCATATGCGATGGGCGAAGGGGTCGGCAACTGGGACGGGCACAAGACTCTTCAGCAGCAGTATTCAGTTCACGCACCGATTCTCGATCAACCATGCGCCGCGCTGCTGCGAGACCTCAGACAACGCGGCCTGTTGGAGGACACGCTCGTCGCGTGGGTGACGGAGTTCGGTCGGATGCCGACGTTCCAAAAGGGAGCGAACGGCCGCGATCACAATCCGAAAGGCTTCACCGTCTGGTTGGCCGGAGCGGGCGTAAAGGCTCCGTTCTCCTACGGTGCGACCGACGAGTTCGGCCATCATGCGATCGAGAACGTCTCGACGATCTACGACTTGCACGCGACGATTTTGCATCTGCTCGGCCTGAATCACGAACGGCTGAGCTTCTACCACAACGGCATCGAACGCCGCCTGACCGACGTGCATGGGCATGTCATCAAGGACGTGTTGTCTTGACCGGCTGATGGCTGTCGGCTGAAAGCTGTTGGCTGTCATCTCAACTCTTTCCGAAAGACTGATTCGTGTCTGGTTGGCAAACTCTCGAAATCGCCGGCAAAGCGGCTGACATCTTTGAACCGTCACGGCCAAGCGATCCCGCGCGAGCCGTCCTCTTCTTACACGGACACGGCTTGCAGACGCTCGCGAACAACGCGGCATACACGGCGGAGTTCGAACGTCACGGTCTGCGAGCAATTTGCCCTCACGGCCAACGCTCGTGGTGGCTGCCGGTCGTTTGTCCGGAGTTCGATGCCGAGCTGTCGCCGATCGGACACATTCGCTCGAACGTGCTGACGTGGATCGAGGCGACTTGGCAGGTGAAACCTCCCGCGCTGGCCGCCTTCGGCGTGAGCATGGGAGGGCAGGGAGTCTTGCAGTTGGCGTATCGACACCCGAACGAGTTTCCGGTCATCGCCGCGCTCTCGCCGGTGATCGACTTGCAGGATTGGCTGGGACACGGACTGCCGCTCGACGAAATGTTTGCCGATCAAGAAGCCGCTCGGCAGCAGACGGCGACGTTGCAAGTGCAGGGGCTGAACTGGCCTCGGCATCAGTTTTTATTGTGCGATCCGACCGACCGAGATGCGCTGCCCGGTGTCGAGAAGCTCGTCAGCAAATTGAATTCGTCCGGCGTCCCCTTCGAGCGTGACTTCACGACGTCGCATGGCGGGCACTCGTGGGAATACTTCAATCATCTGGCTCCGAGCGTGATGCAGTTTTTGATGAAGGCGTTGGATGCTGAGCATCGCCGAGTCGTGTGACTGTAGCGCACGCGGCTCGCGTGCGTCGATTTCGTCCGATTCGCACGCGAGCCGCGTGCGCCACAGGCAACCATGTTCGAGACCTTCGATCACACCGCTGACATCGGATTGCGGATCGTTGCCGCATCGCTGGAAGAATTGTTCTCCGATGCCGCGCGCGGGTTGACGTCGCTCATTGTCGAGAACATCGACGCCGTACAGCCAACGCTGACTGAGTCGATTCAGCTCACCGGAACTGAGATTGATTACGTGCTGTTCGATTGGCTCAACGAATTGCTATTTCGTTTCGAGACGCGCGGGATGCTGTTCCGCGAGTTCGACGTGAGGCTCGACGAGCACGGTTTGGAGGCAACCATTCGCGGCGAGCCGTTGGACCGATCGCGGCATCACCTGGCGCACGAAGTGAAGGCGATCACATATCACGGTCTGGCAGTCGAGCAGACAGAAAGCGGCTGGAGCGTCGAATTGGTGCTTGATATCTGATCGCAGACTTAGGCGAGCGGGGCGGCGTCAGGCCCCCGGTCTGGCAACCAATGCACCGGGGGGCTGACGCCGCCCCGCTCGCCTGTTTTAACTTTGTCGGGCACGTTGAAAACGTGCCCCACGTCACCGGCCCAGCACATGCCGCAGCGCACCTTCCAGCGTCGGGCAACGGAATTCGTATCCGGTTTCGTGCAAACGATTCGGCGCGACGCGCGTGCTGGCGAGCAACAGTTCTTCGCCCATTTCACCGAGCAACAGCTTCACCACGAATGCCGGAAGCGGCGCGATCGTGGGACGGTGCAGCACTCGGCCGAGAATCTTCGTGAACGCCGCGTTTGTCAGCGCCTCCGGCGCGACCGCGTTGACTGGGCCGGTGAGTTCGTCATGTGTGATCGCGTGATGAATCGCACCCACGACGTCGTCGAGCGCAATCCAACTCCAATACTGTCGGCCGGAGCCGACCACTCCGCCGGCGCACAGCTTGAACGGAGTCAGCATCTTGGCGAGTGCTCCGCCGCGCGGTGTCAGCACGACGCCGATCCGCAGATTGACGACGCGAATCCCGGCTTGCTGCGCCGGTTCCGTCGCGGCTTCCCAATCGCGGCAGACGGTGGAAATAAACGTCGGTCCCGGCGGACTGTTCTCGGTCATCACTTCGTCGCCGCGATGGCCGTAGAAGCCGATCGCCGATGCGCAGACGAAGACTCGCGGCTTGCGATTCAGTTTGGCTAGAGCGGTACTCAGCAGGCGCGTGCCTAAGACTCGGCTGTCACGGATGCGAGCTTTCTTCGCGGCGGTCCAGCGTCCGTGCGCGATGTTGTCGCCGGCCAGATGCACGACGGCGTCGATACCCTCCAGCTTGTCGGCGTCGATCGTACCGGCCGTTGGATTCCATGCGATCTCATCTGCGTTGCGTGCCGTGCCGCGCACGAGTCGCAGCGCACGATGTCCGCCCGTCGTCAGAAACGGAACGACGGCCGAGCCAACCAAGCCCGTTGATCCCGTCACGAGAATGTTCATCGGTTGGATTCCTTGTTGGTCTCGCGCGACTTGATGCGCCGCCAAGTCGGCGGTCGTGACTCGATGCCGATATGCAAACGTTCGCTCGAGTGAATTGCGAATGTAGCGACCGAGCAACGCGCGACCGATCGTCGCCAGAGGGACATCGTAGTGGATGCGATCTTCCAGCCAACTCGATGAGTCCGCGGGTTCGGCCGGAGTCATCCGATGCGTGTGCTCCCACCGCGCGAAGGGACCGACGATCTGCGCGTCTCGAAAGCCAATGCCATCGGTCAATGCGTGATGCTCCGCAATCCATCGTCGCCGAAACGGGCCGACCGGAATCACGAACTCGGCACGCTCGCCATTCGCCAACGAGCGCACGGCTGTGCGGAGTTCGATCCGCTCCCACGGCGGCAACAACCGCTCGAACGCACCGTGCCGAGCGTGCCAGGCCAACAACTCCTCGGCCGAGACTGGCATCAAGCTGCGTTGAATAAGCTCAGACATCAACACCTCGCTCACAATCAATGGGGTGGCAACGCATTCCACATCCGTGCTCCGGCCCTGCCATCCGTGCGGTAAACCTCTTATGAGATTGCCGCACGGATGGCAGAGCCGGAGCACGGATCAGGCAAGCGGTGATCCGTACGTCGTCATGGATGCGGTTCGGGATCTATCACCGCAGTCTCGGACGTGGATTCACACAAACGGACGGATCGTATCGGCCGAGTTGCGAAACTCGACCGGCAGAGCCGGTTCTGACCGCAGGTCTCGGCTTGCTGGTGCCGATTTCCACCGATAGGATCGGCCCCCCTTGATGCCTTCCGTTATCAGCTTCGTGTACCGCGGAGTTCCCACCATGCTGCGAGTTCTCAGTCATCCCCGGCAGTTATGTACTGGCCTGACGCGGCGCGATCTGCTGCAAGTCGGCGGACTGGGGGTGGCTGGCCTGGGACTCGACACGCTCCTCTCGCACGAGGCGGCTCAGGCGGCGAACGGCCCGCGCGTGCAAGGGGAACTCAGCAACTCGTTCGGTAAAGCCAAGCGTTGCATCGTCCTGTTCTTATACGGATCGCCGAGTCAATTGGAGACGTTCGACATGAAGCCGAACGCTCCGGTTGAGATTCGCGGCACGATGCAGCCGATCCCGTCGTCGCTCCCCGGTTGCGACGTCTGCGAGCACCTGCCGAATATGGCCAAGATCATGGATCGCACGACCGTCGTGCGGTCGCTGACTCATCCGCATCCGATTCACGGTGTCGCGTATGCCATGACCGGCGCGTCGGCTCTGGACGTGAATGCCGAACTCGAACCGAATGACCCGCGGCATCATCCGTACTTCGGCTCGGTGGTCGAGTACTTCGATCGTCAGCGTCGTGGCGGCAAGCTCGGCGAGTTCGTGCAAAACGCGGCCCTCCCGTTCCCGTTCAGCAGTCAGCGCGTCGATCAACCGTTCCGAGCCGGTCCGTACGCCGCGTTCCTCGGAGGTGCCTACAACCCGACCTGGACCGAGTTCATCGGCCAAGGGACCAAGGAAATCACGAAGGCTCGGCCCGGTTTCTCGTGGACGGGACTCGAACCGTATCTCGGCTGCACGCCCGATTCGTATTTCCGTATGGCCGCGACCGACGCTCCGAAAGACATGACTGTCGATCGTCTGAGTCGTCGCCGTTCGCTGCTGCAACAGTTCGAGGATCAGCGCCGCGATCTCGAACGCTCATCGGCCGGCACGTCGCACAGCAAGATGCAGGAGATGGCGTTCAACTTGATCAGTTCAACGAAGGTCGCCGATGCACTCGATGTTCGCAAAGAGTCGCCTGAGACGCGCGAGTCATACGGAATGACGCTGTTCGGTCAGTCGTGTCTCGCTGCGCGACGCATGCTCGAAGCGGGGACGCGATTGGTCTCGGTCTTCTGGGATGAATATGGACTCGCGGGCGATGCGTGGGACACGCACTACGAACACTTCCCGCGCATGGTCGATCAACTGCTCCCCGGCTTGGACAAGGCGTATGCCGGCTTGATTCTCGACCTCGAACGACGCGGAATGCTGGACGATACGCTCGTCGTCTGCATCAGCGAGCACGGTCGCACGCCGAAGATCAACAAAGCCAACTTCGGCGGCCGCGATCACTGGTCGCAGGCGTACTCGGCTCAATTCGCCGGCGGCGGCATCGCGAAGGGCCGAGTCCTCGGCGCGACTGACGCTCACGCGGCAGAGGTCACCGATCACCCGCTCTCGCCGAAGGACATGCTGGCAACGATGTACCACCTGCTGGGCATCGACCCGCACGCCGCACTGCCCGACCGAGTCGGCCGCCCGCAACCGATGCTCCCCGAAGGCAGCCACGTCGTCACCGAGATGCTGGCGTAGGTGCCGCATTTTGGTGCGGGCGTCTCGCCTGCACCTTCCAGTCGCGTCAATTCCGGTGCAGGCGGGACGCCCGCACCACAACGGCTATTTGTCTTTCTTCGGCGGCGGCACCGGCATCCGCACCACGAGATCATCGCCGCGTGGGTTGTCGTCGAAGCTGCGGCCTTCTTCGTCCTGCTCGTTGTCGCCGACGCTGTAGAGTTGGTAGCCATCGGCCGTCTTCGCGTACTTCAGCGGCTGACCAGTGAAGAGGTCGTTCGGAATCTCGGCAATGTACTTCGGAGCGAGCGGCTCCAACGAGTCGGGGTATGCACCACGATCCGCGCGGTACGCTGCGAGGGCGAACGCGAGTTCCAGGTTCCACATCCGCTGGATGATACGCCCTTCCGCCAGACCCACCTGTTGAACAGCGGGCAAAAGCAACGCGATCAACGCGTCGGACATCGTCTGACTGATGGCCGGCTTGCCTCCGAGCAGTGACAGCAGTGCCTGCGGTCCTCGGCTTTTCTCGACCAGCTTCTTGACGTCTTCGTTGAACTGTTTCACCTCGGCGATGCGCTCACGGTAGTCGGGTTTGCGGAGCGTCGCCGCCAACCGGTCGTACCACTTGTTGGCGGACTTGAGTACCACGTCCCATTCGACGGATTGCATGATCGCTCCCTCGGCCAGTTTTTCGACCAGCGAGCCGTCGCCCCCTTCGGCTTGGTTGGCGATTTCTCCCCATTTCATCTGACCACGAGCCATGCGCTGAGCACAGTCGAGAAACATGACCCGCTCACAGGAGTCGAGCTTGTCAGCCACGGACGCTCGTGGCGGCAGGCGGTCGAGTTGTTTGCGGTACATCGACAGCATCTTCGCCGACGGTTTCGTTTCGGAGAGGAAGAGCAGCTCGCCTCTGATGGCGATGGATTCGATCGCAATACCGACGAGGTACTCGATCAGCGTCGGCCCTTGTCCAACAAGCCGACCGAGCCGGTGCATCGTCATCAGATCGCGCCACGCATCGACTTGGCTCCCTTCAGCCAGCTCCCACATCGCCCGCGACGCCAGCGTGCGAGCCAGTCCGCGCGACCTTTGCACGCCCGGCAGCAAGACGGCGATCAAGGCTCCATCAGGTACCGCATCGGTGCCGACCAGCGGCGAGAAATACTTCGGACGCTCAGTCGCCAGCTCGATCGTTCGCAGGGGGACTTCATTCTGCTTGAGCCATTCGGCGACCAGCGGAAACTCAGCCTTCGTCCACGGACGCTCGCCGGTCTTCGACTCCATGTCGTTCAAACCATTGTTGTCCTGTGCGGGATTCGGTTGTGCTCGAGCCCAAGCACCAAGCGACTGAAAATACTTTCCATCCGCCGGAATCGGTTCGACCCCCATCCGCCGGAAGAAGGCGTCCGGCTGCCCCTTTCCTCCCTCAGGACTCGGCCCCATAGCCTGGTACAGCAACACGCAAGCGTTGTTCTCCGGCGTCACGCCTTTGCTGAACAGTCGATTGACTGCCTCCAAATAGTCGACGGTCCCGTCCGCTCGGAGCGGCTCTGTCGCCCAGGTCGTCTCCTTGGAAACCGTGATCTTCGGCGGAGCCACGGCGGCCTTCGGCTTCGCTGGTTCGGCTTTGTCGTTCTGAGCCAGACACCAACTCGAAAGAACGACTCCGATGGTTGCTGCAAATCCAAGAGACCGGAGTGCCGAAGTGATGGTCATCGTTGAGTACCCTTGTCGAATTGATGGCAAAGTGCAGCCTGATCGTTCTGCCAAAGCCAACTCGCAGAACGATGGATGCAGAATGATTTCGTGAATGGATCGCCGAGGCCAGCGTTTTTGTCTGACCAATTGGGGAAAACACGTCGTGTCGTCACGCCCCTTCCTCTTGCGGTCGTGCGATTCTCCGAGTGTGCCTGCTACGATTCGCCAGTCTTCTGTAGGGCCAATGACCAATGACCAATGACCAACGACCAATCCGGCTGGGAATCTATGGCGGCTCGTTCGATCCGATTCATCTCGGACACTTGCTGCTGGCGGAGACTTGCCGCGAAGCGTGCGAGCTGGATCGCGTATTGTTCCTGCCGTGCGGGCAATCGCCTCACAAACCGCGCGGAGCGATCGCGACCGGTCCGCAGCGGGCGGAGATGTTGGGGTTCGCGGTGGCCGGCGATCCGCGATTTGGCGTCTGCCGGATCGAACTCGAACGGAGCGGTTCGTCGTACACGGTCGAGACGTTGAGGCAACTACGAGTCGAGCATCCCGACAGCGAGCTTTTCTTCCTGATGGGAGCTGACTCGCTGGCGGACTTGCCGCTGTGGCGTGAGCCGCAAGCGATCCTCGAACTCGCGACGATCGTGGCCGTGAATCGGGGACATCGGCCGCCGCCCGATTGGACGTCGTTGGAAAGCCGCTTGGGACCAATCGTCCGCGATCGCGTGCGGCTGGTCACGATGCCGGCCATCGACCTCTCGGCCACGGAGATTCGCGAACGAACAGGCTCAGGACAAAGCTTGCGATTCCGAGTCCCTCGCGCTGTTGAGGAATACATCCGGCAAAGCGGCCTGTACCAGAGCGGAGAAGTTCTGGCGATCTCCGGCTTCAGCCCAGTTTCCCATTCGCGCTCCACTTAATTCGCGCGGCAATTTCCGCGCGAATTTAGTAGAGCGCGAATTCTCCTGAAGGTGGATCATCCGAGTTTGCAAAGCAGACCGACGATTCGCCTACCGCAGTCGCAGACGTTTCCGTTCGCTCTCCAGAAGAACCACCTTCCGCAAGCGAATCGTCTTCGGTGTGACTTCGACGTACTCGTCGTCCTCGATGTATTCGAGGGCCATTTCCAGCGACATGTCGCGGGGCGGTTTAAGGATGATGTTTTCGTCGCTGCCGGAAGCGCGCATGTTGCTCAGCTTCTTCTCGCGGATCGGGTTGACGACCATGTCGTTGTCGCGCGAGTTCTCGCCGACGATCATGCCTTCGTAAACCTCGTCGCTCGGCTTGACGAACAGGTCGGTTCGTTCTTGCAACTTGCCCATCGCGAAGGCGACCACTTTGCCGTTCTCCTGGCTGATCAGCACGCCGTTCGGGCGATGCGGGACTTCCCCTTCGCACGGTTTGAAGCAATCAAAGCGGTGATGAATGACCGCTTCTCCCTTCGTTGCGTTGAGCAACCGCGTTCGCAAGCCGATCAGGCCGCGAGCGGGGATCGAGAACGTCAGATGGCTGATGCCATTCTCGCTGGCGATCAAGTCAATGAGCTGGCCACGACGAGTACACGTCGGTTCCATCACGGCTCCGACGTATTGGGACGGGACGTCGATCGTCAGCGTCTCGAACGGTTCGTTCTTCTGGCCGTCGATGGTCTTGATGATGACTTGCGGCTTGCCGACCGAAAGCTCGTAGCCTTCGCGGCGCATCGTTTCGATCAGCACCGAGAGATGCAGGATGCCTCGGCCGGAGACGAGGAATTTTTCTTTCGAGCCAGCCTCTTCGACACGCAGCGCGACGTTGTGTTCGAGTTCGCGGTCGAGCCGATCGCGAATGTGGCGGCTGGTGAGGAACTTACCACCGTCCTTGCCGGCCAGCGGCGAGTCATTGATCGTGAAGAGCATCGACAATGTTGGCTCATCGACTTCGATCCGCGGCAACGTTCGCAGATTGAAGCGATCACAAACCGTGTCACCGATCTCCGGGTTGGGCAGACCGATCAGAGCCACGATGTCGCCGGCTTCGGCACCCTCGGTCTTCACGCGGCCGAGCTTGTCGAACAGGTTGACCTCGGTGATTTCACCGCTCAGGGCTTTACCATCGGCCTTCATCACGGCGATTTTCTGGCCGGTCGTCACGCTGCCGCTGACGATGCGGCCGATCGCGATTCGGCCGACGTACTCGGACCACTCCAGCGTCGTGACCATCATCTGCAACGGGCTGTCGGGATCGACGACTGGGCCGGGGACAAACTCCAGCACCTTGTCGAGCAACGCTTGCACGTCGTTCGTGCGGACCTTCGGATCGTCGGTCGCATAGCCTTCGCGGCCGGATGCGAACACGTATGGGAAATCGAGAATGTCGTCGGTCGCTCCGAGTTCCACGAACAGGTCGAAGACTTCGCTGAGCACTTCTTGCGGCCGAGCTTCCGAGCGGTCGATCTTGTTGACGACGACGATCGGCTTGAGTCCGCGCTCGAACGCCTTTTGGGTGACGAACCGCGTTTGCGGTTTCGGTCCCTCGAAAGCATCGACCAGAATCAGCACGCCGTCGGCCATGTTGAGCACTCGTTCGACTTCGCCACCGAAGTCGGCGTGGCCGGGGGTGTCCATGATGTTGATCTTCACGCCCTTGTAGTTCAGCGCGATGTTCTTCGCGAGAATCGTGATGCCGCGCTCACGCTCAAGATCGTTCGAGTCGAGCATGCAGGTCTCGCGCAGCTCAGAGTCGCGGAACTGGCCGCTCTGCTTGAGCAGCGCATCGACGAGCGTGGTCTTGCCGTGATCAACGTGCGCGATGATCGCGATGTTGCGGATGTCGCTGCGGCGTTTCGGAGTTTCCGGTTCGGAAACAGGTTCCGGTTTCGGCATGTGCGTGTGACCGTGTGGGGTCGTAGGCGTGTGCAAAGACACTTTGAGTGGGCGATCCAAGGTCGCTGGGGCGGACATATCGAGATCAGTTCAGTCAGGAGAAAAGAAGCGGGTGGGCCAAAGCGAGGCAAGCTCGAAGGGGCGGGGACTATAGCGGTCGGCGGAGAGGGCCGAAAGCCGATCTTTGGCGGAAACTCGGTGAAAACCCCGTGGAATCCCGTCAAACTTGGAGGATTGTCACGGTTGCACGACGTTCGCGGTCTTGGCGTCCAATCTCGCCTCAGGCCGAGCCGGCTCGAAGACGCCGCGCGGGCGGATCGTCATGGAATCCTTTTCGAGCGCCTGCCGAGGCAACGTTCGCTGAAGTCGCCCACCCGCCGGCCGGTGATCGGTCGTCGGTCCTTGCGAGTCATCCGGGAACGGATCGTGATAGTTCCACAACGCCTTGTCTTGGTCACTGGTGCGCGGAACGAGGTCGGGGACGCGAGTGTGCAACGGATTGCAACCACTCACCCCGACCAGGCACGCGACAGTAAATAGACAACAGCGGAACAAAGTCATGCGGGCGAAATCCGTTTGACGGTTCGAGAGAATGACAAGAATAAGGATTGCAGAGTAAGGAATGCAGAAGTGAGAAGGAGAACAGTCCAGTCCGGCCCTTTGCCTTCTGCAATTCTTATTCTGCAATCCTTATTTCCTGCACCGTGATTTCCTGCACCATGACAACACATGCTTAGGTGAAAATCATTCGTTTGGAATCTAGTTCCAATCGCGCGAACGCGGATAGACGGCTTTGTTTTCTGCGGCGTTTTCGACGTGTCGGCATTCGCGATCAAAATCTTGAAAGCCGTCTTGACCCTTTCGAGAGGCTTGCCATACACACCCGCCCCCACGCAACTGGCCGCTTTGAAAACGACTCTACGAATTCAGTTCGCGTGTCACTTCACGATGCCTCTCTGACACAGTTCCGTGTCCTTCTGATTAGCCGTTCGTCCGAGCGATTTTTTGCCTCGCCCCACTTCGCCCTCAACAGGATGGTGCCATGATTGGGAAGCCTTCTCGTTTTGCTCCCGCGCTGGGAGCGTTGTTGTGCTTAGCCTCCGCGACTCCGGTTTCCGCGCAATGGGCACCATTCGGTGGCCTGTTTCGTCCGTATCCGTGCGGACCAAGTTGCGGCCCGGTGTGCCAACCAGCCGCTTGGTCTCCAGCGGGTGGGTGCAGCAGCGGAGCTTGCGGAGTGCAGCCCGTCGCTTATGGAAACTCGTGCGGATGTGCTCCGGCGATGGTTGCTCAGCCGGTGACTGAAACAGTCATGCGGCAAGTGCCCGTCGTCGAATACCGCCAAGTGCGGCAGACGGTTCGCAAGCCGGTCATGCAGACCAGCTATGTCGATCAACCCGTCACCGAGTATCGGCAGGTCGTCGATCAAAAGACGGTCAACGTGCCGACCTGCTCGTACCAAGACGTCACCGAGTGCCAGACGGTCCAACGCAACTGCGGTCAATG
>CAMDEA010000005.1 GCA_945893045.1 Planctomyces sp. SH-PL62 | reverse complement strand
TTTGCGCCTCTGCGTGAGG
Organism: Planctomyces sp. SH-PL62; assembly: GCA_945893045.1. Taxonomy (GTDB): domain Bacteria; phylum Planctomycetota; class Planctomycetia; order Planctomycetales; family Planctomycetaceae; genus SXKJ01. The sequence goes on along the minus strand of CAMDEA010000005.1, from coordinate 106,879 downwards.
CCAGATTTCACGCAGTGGCGCAAAGCTCGCAGAGTGCAGAGTAAGGACAGTCCAAAGCGGTGCTGACACACCGCACTCCAAAGTCAGATCGCTTCGTCTACCAGCGCCACCAACTCGGCGATGTCGGCTTCAGCCCACGGCTTGTCCATGATGCCCAAGGGCGCGCGAGGCGCTCCGATGTCGATGCCGTATTTATGTCGCATGGCCGCTCGGAAGAACGACCAGATCGACCCGGAGGCGATGACGCGCGCGATCACCTGCTGGAACTTGAGCATGAAGGCACTCGCCTTTTCGACTTGCCCCGCAACCATCGCTGCGCGAGCACGCTGACAGGCCGGACCGAAGAGGTTGTAGAACGTCCCGATCGCGCCGATCGAACCGGACAACACCGCCTGACACATCACCTCGTCCGCGCCGCTGAAGAGTTGCAGCCGATCCCCCGCGTGCGAGTGAATCAGGCCGAACAGATACAAATCTCCGGCGGTGATCTTCATCCCGGCGATGTTCGGCAGGCCGAGGATGCGATCGGTGTATTCCTTCGCCCCGACGGTAATCTTCTGAGCCAGCTCGATGTGATACACAAACAGCGGCAAGTCCGAGGCGGCCCCGATGCGGCGGTAATGCTCGAAGACCACGTCGGCCGGGTACGGGTAGTAAATCGGAGCGACCGTCGAAACCGCATCGGCCCCGACTTGTTTCGCATGTTTCGCGAGCGTCACCGCATCGTCGGTCGCGACCGCTCCGACATGCGCCATGATCGGGATGCGCCCGGCACTCGCCTTCACGCAGCGTTCGACAATCGCCTGTCGCTCAGCGACGGTCAGCAACGGCCACTGCCCCGTCGAGCCGGTGACGTACAGCCCATCCATCCCTTGCTTCGCAAACAGATCGACAAGCTGCTCGACCACATCGAGCGCCGGTTTGCCATCCGCACCAAACGGCGTCACGAGCGCCGGCCACAGTCCACCAAATCGTCGAGTCATTTTCATCCCTTTGGAGTGCGACGACCCAAGTCGTCGCTTTTCAACACGCATCGAACATACGACTGAATGCCTTCACGCGCAACGGCGCGTTTTGAAAAGCGGTGACTTGGGTCACCGCACTCCAAATTCACTTCGCAGCCGCTTCCGCCTCGGCCAGTTTCTTCTTGAGCGGACGATAACCGTACTCGTTGAGCACCGCGATCAACCCGCGATCACTGTTGCTGCGAGCCACCGCCGCCATCGCGTTCAAGGCGTTGTTGAGTGACTCGATTCCCTTTTCCAACTCGGCGATTTGAGTCCCGGTCTCTTTCGCCTTTTCGGCGACACTCGCCTTCTGAACGGCTTGAGCGAAGTTCAGATACTCGAACGCGAACTCAAATCGCCGCGCCCAATACAACGTGAAGGCCCGGCCGCCTTCGCGCGCGCGGGTGTTGGCTCGGTACATCTCGTTCATGGCATTGAGATAGTCGTCCGTTGCCGAAGTGAGATTCATGGGATTCTTACTCACGGCCCAGTCGATCTGCCGCAGGTCCACTGGTCCCGCCATGCCACCGCCAAAAGACAAGCGTTGCATCAGTTGCTGAGCTTGATGGTTTCGTTGGAACGCTGCGAGAACGCGATCGGCGACCCCTTCGCCGCATGTCGGATCGAGCACCTCGCGACATGTCTGCTCGAACGTCAGCTTCGCGCCAAAGCTGTTGCGGCTGAGCCAATAGAGGGGAAGATCGAGGTCGCTGATCCCCTCCGGATCGACCAGGTAATTGTTCGAGCTGCGCTGCCGCGCCGCCTCAAACTTCTCCGGGAAATTGGCGGGGCTGCTCGGAACGAAATCTTCCTCTTCGGTCAGCAAAAGCATGGGCTGAGCCACTTGGAAATCTCGCGGCTGACCAAGTTGGTCCAGCGCCGTGTAGGTTCTCGCGGGATACTCATTGACCCGAACTCGCACGTTCACGTCGCGGCCATCCGCTCGCCGCCAAAAGTCTTGATCGGGAAAGACTCGTCGAAACTGTTTTTCGGAGACCTTCGCCGCGCCGAATTCCAGGTCGATGCCATCCACTGCCGGGTAAGCGTCGAGGTAGGCACGCATTTGTGCTTGGGCCAGCTTCAGCGTCTTGTCATCACGGAAGAAAGCGGACGGATCAGCGACAACGTGCGGGCCATCGCGGCCTTGCATCCCTTTGGGTTCCTTCACGAACGCTCCGAAGTCTCCCGGAAACCAATCCGGGCGAAGCTGCAATCGAACCGGCATCCCAACGGCGTGAGCGGCATCAACGATTCCCGTCAGATGCTTCTTGCCGGCCGCGATGCGATCTTCGTAGCTCGTCGCTCCGGCAAAGCTGGGATTCTCGAACAGCTTGGCTCCGCCGAAAACCTTCCGGCCCAACGTGTCTCCCGACACCGAATACGCGCGGTCCTGGAATCCCCAAAGTCCGTCCGTTTTTCGTGGCACGCCTTGAAACTCAAAATGCACGAACGGCTGTGAGGCTCGCACGTTGATGCTCACTCGATTGAACTTGAGTTTTGCAAGCTGCTGAAGCACGCGGCGATGCTCGTCCACGCTCCAAGAACCGGAATCCATTGGCCCCTGGTTGCGGAAGTGCCATTCACGCTCGCGATGCTGCGGTTCGAGCACGATCTCAATCCCATCGAGCTTGAACTCGGGCGGGCTGATCGGATCGAGATCGCCGAACAGCATCGGTCGAATGCCGAGCCGGTGGCCGAACTCGGCGACGGCCCAATACGTCGCGACCGGGCTGCCGCCGCCGATCAGTAGCGCGGGGCGGTCGCGATGGGTGACGCTGCGCAGCAAGTGCCCTTGGTCGGTCAGCTTCTTGTCGCCGCTCGGCCAGGAGTCGGCGAACGGTTTCATGCTGGCGTTCGTGTCTGGGTTGCCGACGAAGAGAACGTGCGGCGCATCAGCCGGCGCGGTTGAGCCGATCTTCACTTCGGCTTCATAGATTCGTTTGAGTTGGCTGGATAACTCATCCGCCGCGAGCCGTTCCAGCGCGGGAGCCTTCTCGCCGATGACGATGTCGACGCGCGGGCCGGCGAGTAATTGGCTGGCGGGATACAGGGCTGGCAAAAAAATGAAGGGCAAAAAGATCGACCGGCAACAGCGTGAAACCATTTTTCTGCCCTCCATTTTTCTGCCAAAACTCATGACCGCAAGCACTACTCTTCCCCAAAACAGAACAGCGTCTCTCGCCCACGGACGAAGAGTCGGCCGTCGGCGATCGCGGGTGTGGCAACGCATGACTCGCTGACGTCGTTGGTGGCGAGGATTTTTAGCTGCGAGCCTTGTTCCAGCACGACGATGAAACCATTCTCGCCGGCGACGAAGATCTTGTTGTCTCCCGCGACGGGCGAGGCATAGTAATCGCCGATGTTGCGGATGCGGCCGAGTTCCCAGTGGCTCTTGCCGGTGGCCGCGTCGAAGGAGCTTGAGAGGCCCCCCTTCTTGACGATGAAAAGCTGCTCGCCGACGACGATCGGCGAGACGATGTTCGACGGCGATTTGTTGCTGATGTTCCACAAGACGTGCGTCTTGGTCACGTCGCCGCGACCTCCGCCGCGCACCGCTTGAATCGTGTTGCCGCCTCCGGCTTGGTTCTTGGACGATTGAAACGCCGTGTCGAGTTCACCATCGGTGATGAAGCCGTCCGCGTTCTTGTCCGAGGCATCGAAACGCGAGGCGAACTCTTTGGGGATCTCCGCCTTGGCCAGCTTGCCGTCCTGGTTCGTGTCGAGCCATTCCAGCAACGCGAACTTCAGTGTCCGCTTTTCGTCGCCGTAGCTTTGCGACGAGAGGTAGATGATCCCGTCGCGCACGACGGGCGAGGACATCATCGTCCGCAGCGTCGAGTTGCTGCTCCAGCGCTCGGCTCCCGTCGCCGGGTCATAGCCTTTGAGGAACCCGCTGCCGGAGATGACCACATCGGTCTGACCGTTCGCCTCGCAGATCACCGGCACCGCGTAGCCCCCCAGCATGTCTGACCGGTCGGCAGTCCATTTGATCGCTCCGGATTTCGCATCGACCGCGAACAGCACGGGAGACAGATCGTCGTCCTGATTGAAGAAGACCGTGCCGTCATGCACGATCGGTGATGAGGCGGCTCCCCAGTCCATCAAATAGCTGGGACTGGGCAATGAGCGTTTCCAAGCCTGCTCGCCGGACTTCGCATCGAGCGCGATGAGGCCGTGAGTGCTGAAGTAGACGTAGACTTGCTTGCCGTCGCTGGCGGGAGTGCTTGACGCATGACTGTTCGGCGGCGTAATGCGCGGCAGCTTGCCGGTCTCGAAATCCTTTTGCCACAGCTTTATCCCGTTCGCGGCCTCGAACGCGAAGACGGAGAACGTCTTCTCGCTGGTCATTCCCGTCGCAAACACTTTGCCCCCGGCAACGATCGGACAGCCGACCCCATCACCGAGCTTCACCGACCAACGCAGGTTCTTCTCCAGCGAGAACTCAGTCGGCAACGGTTTCTTCGACGCCGACACGCCGCTGGCGTTGATGCCGCGAAACTGCGGCCAGTCCTCGGCAGTTGCGTGCGAGGCGACGACGAGCATCAGCAAACAACTCAGTCTGAAATTCACGGCGGCACCTCGCTGATGTAGCCAAGCTCGCCAGAGCTTGGGTGATGGATTCTCAAACCGCCCAATCTCTGGCGAGATTGGCTACGGCGTTACTTGGCTTTTTCGATCCGATACGGCTTCGGCGGTTGCGAGAGCATGATCAACGCTTGAGCCGCCCGCACTCGCGTGTCGACATTCTCGTCGTCGAGCATCTTGATCAACTGTGGCCGAAACTCAACCGCTCGGCTGTAGCCCGCGAACTCGGCCGAGTACGTCCGAATGGCTGGGTCGTTCGACGTCAGATTCTTGCCGAGCGACATTCGCGCGGAGGCATCGCCGAGACATGCGAGAGCGTTGACGAAGTATGCTCGCGCGAGTTCGTCGGTCTCGGCCGCGAGTGCCTTCTTCAATGGCTCAACGTCCGAAGCGTCGCCGATCAGGCCGAGCACCCAGCCGCAGATTTTCCGAAGCTCGCGATCTTCAGAACCGAGCATTTGCCGCAACCGCTTCATCGTGGCTTCGTCCCCTTGCCGACCGAGTGCCGCTGCGGCCATCAGTTGCAAGCGAATGTTGTCCTTCTGTTTGAACGCGGCACGCATCAACTTGCCATCGCGGAGTTCGCCAACCTTGTACAGACTCTCGGCCGCGTGAATTCGGCCGTTGGATTGCTCGTCGGCCAGCGTGTTGAACAACACATCCAGCGGCTCGCGCCGGCCAGTTCGCACAATCTCGCGAGCCAACCCGCAGCGCCGCTGATGATCGGCTTCCTGGGGCAGTCGCGCGTTGAGCAATGCCGCCACTTCGGCTCCCTGCCCTGCCAGCGTCAACCCTTCGGCCGCGTGGATCGCCGGCCAGAAGCTCTCCGGCTTGTCGCCGATGCTTTTCAATCCGCGCTGCAAGACATCGAGACAACGCTCACGCAGCTCCGGCGTCAATGGGATGACCGCCTTGCGGTCGAAGTCGTCGGCTCGAAGGGCTATGTGCGATCCAAGAACGACGACGCATAAGGCGAGTACAAGCTGGCGACTCATAAAATCCCCCGATCCGCAAACAACTCCGCACCGTTACCGAAGAAGATGTCCTCGACCTGTTCATCACTCAGGCCGCAGGCGAGGGCAGCGACTTTGAGCGTTCGCAGCGACTCGATCCCGACGAGCGTGAACTGCACGTTGGCGTAGGCCGCATCGAGTTTCGTGTTTTCGGGCGTGAGCCATAAGAAATTGTCGCCGAGTCCCACACATCGGCCACGAATGTGCGAGACCGGGAAGTCCGAGCCATACATCAGCCGATCGTGCCCGATCACTTTGATGATCGCTTCATAGGCTCCGCAGTCCGTCACGGCCGAGGTGTCAAACCAGACGTTTCGCAACCCGCGCAGCGATTCAATCCCCTGCACAGTGTGATGCGGATTAAAGCCGCGCGCGGCATGAGCCAAGATCATCCGCGCGTTGGGATACTTCGTCGCGTACCGCCGCAGCACTTCTTGATTCGACGGATCGGCCAGAGCTTGCGAGCGCACGATGTGCAGCGTGATCGACAGGCCCAACTCGTGAGCGACTTGCATCTGTGCTTCCGGAAGAAAGCTGGGGATGTGTGCGTCGAACGTCGGCTTCTCGGTGGCAAAGATGTGATATGGCTTGAGCCCCACAAACCCGTCGCGCTGCACCGTCTCGCGAATGAACTCTGGGTCCATCTCCGGACGGATCAGCATCTGACCGAGCGCGCCGGGATGCTTGGCTTCGCGCGCCAAAAAATCGTTCGCGGCCTTGAAGTCCACGGTCGGCGTCGGAAATCCAAAGGCCAAGCCACTGACCTCTCGATCGGGCAGGATCTCCGCGATCTTGTTTTGGAACACATCCCAACCGACGTCGCTCGGCCCCGTCGCGCACAGCGCCGGCACCGAGCCATTGAAGTGACTCGACTCATACAAATGCAGGTGCGAATCGAACACGCGCGGCGGCACAAATGAGGCCAGCTCACGATTCCAAATCTCGCGGTCACGGTCGAGAAGTTGCCAGTCCATGAGATGCTCTTTCTTTAGCCACGAAAAACACAAAGAGACACAAAAATCGAACGAACTTTCACGGAAGAATTACTGGCGGGCGTTGCTTCCGATGAACCATCCTTATTCAACCCCTTTTGTGCCTCTTTGTGATTCTTGTGGCCAATCCGTTCTGGTTATGTCTGGAGTCCCATTTGCTGATGCTGTTCTTTGACGGCGGTCATGTAACGAGTGAACGCAACTTCGTCGCGGCGGCAACTGACCCCTTTGAAGACCATCGCGAAGGCTCGGCGATTGCGAATCGGTGAGCGGTTGGCGTCGGCTCGGTGAATCGTATTGCCGTGATGCGCCACGACGTCTCCGGGAGCCAGATGGATGCGAACCTCAGCCGCGCGGTCGGCGTCGCTGTAGTCGGTGATCCCCTGCGAGAAACCCAGCACGTTTGAGCGATTGTGCGGGCGAATCGGTGGCAAGTGCGAGCCGGGGACGTACTGCAGGCAACCGTTCTCGTCATCGACGTCGTCGAACGCCATCCAGATCGTCACGACGTTCGGCGGCGCGAGGCAGAAGTAATAGTTGTCTTGATGTGGCGGCGTGATGTGATTCGTCCCCGGCGGCTTGTTGAACCATTCCGGTCCCTCGCACGCGGCCGATTCGCCAACGAGTGCCTCGGCCAATGCGACCCATTTCGGATGCCGGACGTACTCCGCGAAGAACGCATCCTGCTGCATGTGCTGCATCTGCTTGAGCGTCTCCGGCCGCGACTTGTCGTCGAAGAATGCGTCCGCATCCGGCAGCGTCGGCACGACCTCGCGAATGTAGCGGTCAAGCTCGCGCCGCAGCTCGCCGAACTCATCAGAGGACAACAGTTGGCGCACGATGACGAATCCGTCTCGGTCGTAAGCGTCTTTATGAGACATTGCGAAAACCTCGAAAGGTGTCGTTGTTCGGCCGATCGCCGTGAGCCGAATGCCGACAGCCGTTATGCCGTTTTTCTTCCGCCGAAAAACGGTACTGCGGCTGTCGGCGATCGGCCATCGGCGTCCAGCCGGTCAGGGTGAGGGGTCTTTACGAACGATCTCCCGCCAAGTGAATTTGAGTCCGGCATGGTCGCCGTTCCGTTCGACAAACCAACTGAGCGCGCGCGCGATGGTCAGCGTCGTGATACATGGGAACGCAATCGCCAGCAGAAACGAAGGGGATTCTTCTTTCGTGACCCCAAAGATTTCCGGCCACCAACTCCAGACGATGGACACACTGAATCCGCACAGCACCGCCGGGATCGCCGATCTGGCCGTGCAGCGCGGAAAGAACATGCCGATGATGAACAGCGATGACAGCGGCCCGACGAACATGTTGAAGAACTTGGGCATCATCCCGACGATCGTCTCGCCGATCGCCTGCACGCGGTTCGCCACGAAGTAAGCGTTCGCCGTGACCGCGATCGTGATGAGGATGCTCATCACGCGCGCGAACGTCAGGTCGCTCAAAATGCGAGGCCGGCCGCGCCGCAGGCGAGGCACAATGTCATTCGCGGCCACCGCCGTGATCGCGTTCACGCCGGACTCCAGTGTCTGAATCGCATCGCACAGAAACGCCGAGATGATCAGCCCCGCGAAGCCGGCCGGAAGCTGATTGCCCAAGAAGTGCGGGAAGAGCTTGTCGGCACCTTTGACCGCCGTCAGTCCGCCGGGAACTTGATCCGCGTGCTTCAGGTAGTACGCCAACAACGCCAAGCCGCACAGCGACAGCAGCGAGGCCATCGTCAGATCGACGAGGAAATTCACGAAGTAACTCTTCCGAGCGTTCTTCAACGATGACACCGAGAAGTACCGCTGCAGCACGACCTGATCTGACCCGTGAGTGCAGATATTCCAGAAGAAGTGATTGATCAACGCAAAGACGATCGTCGTGCGAACGGTAATGTCCCAGCTAAAAAACGGCGGGAGATTGTTTCGGCCTGCGGTGTTCGCGGCGGTCTTCCACCAATCGACAGGACCGGTGCCGTCCACGGCCGCGACGTAGCCGATTGCCAACAGCACTCCAGCCAGCAGCAGCAGGCACTGCAAGACGTCAGTCCAAATCATCGCCTGGATGCCGCCAACCGCCGTGTAGATGGCAGCAATGATCCCCACGAGCCCGATCCACCAATAGATGTCCTCCCCCGGCAGCCAGGTGAAGTCCGGACCTTTGACTCGGTCCAGCGCCATCGACGCGGCGAAGATCACCATGCTCATCCAACCCAGCCGCAGCAGCACGAACAGCGACGCGCCGATGAGCCGCACCGGATAATTGAATCGCAATTCGAGGTACTCGTAAGCGCTGGTCAGCTTCAGCCGCATGAAGAACGGAATCCACAGCAGCATGATCACGGCCATGCTGAGCGGAGCCGCGAGAATCCCCAGGAAGACTCCCATGCCGTTCTTGATCATCTCGCCCGGCATCCCCAGGTAGGACAATGTCGAGAACAGCGTCGCGAGAATGCTCAGCCCGACCGCGAACCACGGCATCCGCCGCCCGCCGACGAAGAAGTCATCGACGTCCTTCTGCTTGCGGCCGAACCACACCGCAATGCCGAACGTCAGCGTGAAATAAAACGCGATCGCCGCGAAGTCGGGCCATTCGAGGCCGGAGTCGAGCGTGAGGTCCGGTTTGTCCACAGAGGGAGCCTTTCTCAAAACCGTACCGCGACCGTCAGGGAGCGGCCAATTTCGAGAGGCTCTCGAATCTCCCGAACGGCCGCTCCCTGACGGTCGCGGTACGGATCATGGACAGCCTATCGCACCAATCTCCGAAACGCATCTTGCTGGCGGGGGCATTCCAGAAACGATTCCGCGTCGCCGCTGTCGAGCGCGCGGCGGATGATCGTGAAGACCTCGCGAGCCGCCGCCGCCGTCTGTTCCAACTCCGTCGGCCCTTGAGCCGCGTTGAGGTAGAAGCTCGCGTAACCGTGACAGCCGCGTTTCGCCATTTCCTGAATGAACAACGTCGCCAAGACCGGCTTCTGATCGGGCGAGGTCGACACGAACTCCAGATGCGGATGCACGGCCAAGCCGCCGCAATGCACGTCGAGACCCACTTCTCCCGCAACCGAATTCAGTCGCGATTGCAGTTCGCGGCCGAACGACCACATCCCTTCCGAAACGTTTCGACGTCGCAGTTCGCGGATCGTCATCAGCGAGGCGACCATGCCGATTGGATCGGACCAGTACGTGCTGGAAATGAACATCCTCGCGGCCGGCTCCATCACGTTGCGCCGCCCGACCACTGCTCCCATCGGATAGCCGTTCGACATCGACTTCGCGAACACCGCCATGTCCGGAGTCACGCCGACGAAGCCCTGAGCCGCCTGCATCCCGAACCGAAAGCCGGACGAGACTTCGTCGAAGATCAGCACGACGCCGCGCTCATCGCACAGCTTGCGAACGCCAGCGAGATATCCGTCCGCAGGCCGTTCCGAACGGAGCGGCTCCATGATGATCGCCGCCACCTCACCCTTGTGATCGTCGAGCAACTGCCCCAGTGCCGCGAGATCTCCAAACGGAAACGGCAGCGCGGTTCCGGCCAGCGCCTTCGGGACGCCAATCGGTTCGATGCCGGGAAACAAGTGCGAATTCAAACTCTCTTCGGCCACGAGATTCGCGGCCAAGTACCAGTCGTGCCAGCCGTGATAGCCGCAGAACAACACCTTGTCCCGCCCGGTCGCACCACGAGCGATCCGCACGGCGATCGCACACGCTTCGCCGCCGCACTTCGCATAGCGGACCATCTCAGCGCACGGAATCGTGCGGCACAATTCCTCGGCGAGTTCGAGCTCCACCGCGCTGCTGATCGACGTCGCGACTCCTTTGCCGATCTGCTCGCGCACGGCGTCGTCCACGACCGGATCGCAGTAACCCAGAATGATCGCGCCGATGCCGCTGACCCAGTCGATGTACTCGTTCCCATCGACATCCCAGATCCGCGCGCCACTCGCTCGTGCGACATACACCGGCGAAACGCCGTTCGCATACTTCGTCGGGCGACGGCTGAGGAGTTGCGTTCCTCCAGGGATGAGTTCGTTGGCTCGACGATACAGGTCGTAAGACTTTTCAACGCGGTGCATGACAGCCCTTTGGGAGAACGGTGTGTCAGCACCGCTATCTCTGCGAGCTTTGCGCCTCTGCGTGAGAATAGATTTCACGCAGAGGCGCAAAGCTCGCAGAGGGGACGATTACCTTTACCTTGGAGACATCGACGGACTCGAAATCGAATCGCGGAGACAAAACCCGCCGTCGACGACCAGCGAGATGCCGGTGATGTAGTCGGCATCGTCCGAACACAGAAACGTCGCCGCGCGGCCGATGTCTGCCGGTTGACCGAGCCGGCCCCACGGGAGTTTGGCTCCTTCTTCGACGATCATCGCATCGCCGAAGGTTTCGTGCTCGCCGGGCGTGTCGATCCAACCCGGCTCGATGACGTTGACGTTGATCCGGTGCCCAATCAATTCGGCAGCCATCGTGAAGGCCATGTGATTCAGTCCGGCCTTGGCCGCGTTGTAGGCGACCGCTCGCGCGTAGGGCCGCCGCGAATGGACGCTGGAAATGAACAGGATCTTTCCGCCGCGACCTCGCTCGACCATGTGCCGCGAGACAAATTGGCTCATGTGAAATCCCGCAGTCAATGTGCCGCGCAGAGTCTGGTCGAAGATCTCCGGGTCGTAGTCGAGAAAGTCGCCGCGGCGCGAGAACGCCGGATTGCTGACCAAGATGTCGATCCGGCCCAGCGCTGCGATCGCTCGCTTCGCGATGTCTTCGCAGGAGGCTCGTTCAAACGCATCGCCAACGATCTGCACCGCACGCCGGCCGAGCGATTCGATTTCGGCAATCAGCGAGGCGGTGTTGTCCGACGACTGCCGGTCGTTGATCGCCACGTCGGCACCGGCGCGAGCCAACTCCAATGCGCAACCGCGACCGATCCCGCGAGCGGCTCCAGTGACCAGCGCAGTACGATGAAGCAGTTTCATGACAGAGCCTCAATTGTGCCGCAAGTTTGGAAACAATCACTCACCAGAGAGGCCAAGCGCGCTTCATCCGTGACATCCGTGTTCGACAGTTTGTTAAGAACACAGATAACTTGTTAAGAACACAGATAACGCGGATTCGACGGATGCACACAGTCGCACCAACATGTCGGTGTTACCGGCGTCGCTTCTTGAAGTCGTTGATCAAGCCATTGGTCGAACTGTCGTGGCTGGTCACCTCGCCCGTGCCGCTCAGTTCCGGCAGGATCGCTTTCGCGAGTTGCTTGCCCAGCTCGACACCCCATTGGTCGAACGAGTTGATGTTCCAGACGATCCCTTGTGTGAAGATCTTGTGCTCGTACAGCGCGATCAGATTGCCGAGCGTGCGCGGCGTGAGCTTCTGGAACAGGATCGAGTTCGTCGGCCGATTGCCCGCGAAGCATTTTTGCGGGACGAGTTTCTCCAGCGCTTCCGGCGAGAGCTTGCTCCCCTTCAATTCCGCGCGGACTTCGTCGGACGTCTTGCCTTTCATCAGGGCTTCGGTCTGAGCGAAGAAGTTCGACAACAGGATGTCGTGGTGCTCGCCGAGCGGGTTGTGCGTTTCCACCGGAGCGAGGAAATCGCACGGGACCAGTTTCGTTCCTTGATGAATCAACTGGTAGAAAGCGTGTTGACCGTTCGTGCCCGGTTCGCCCCAGATGACCGGGCCGGTGGACCAATCGCAGGCTTCGCCGTCGCGCGTCACGCTCTTGCCGTTGGATTCCATGTCACCCTGCTGGAAGTACGCGGCGAAGCGGTGCATGTACTGGTCGTACGGCAAAATCGCGTGCGATTGAGACCCAGCCATTCCCCAGAAGTTGTTATACCACAGTCCCAGCAGGCCGAGCGTGGCGGGCAGGTTCTGCTCCAGCGGCGCGGTGCGGAAGTGCTCGTCCATTTCGTGACCGCCGGCGAGCAACTCCTCGAAGTTGTCCATGCCGATGCTGACGGCGATCGGCAAACCAATCGCACTCCACAGCGAGTAACGGCCGCCGACCCAGTCCCAGAAGCCGAACATGTTTTCCTTGGCGATCCCGAACTTGCTGACCTCGGGTTCGTTGGTCGAAAGCGCGACGAAGTGCTTCGCCACATGAGCCGCGTCGCCCGCCGTCTTTAAGAACCAACTGCGGGCCGAGTGTGCGTTCGTCAGCGTTTCTTGAGTCGTGAACGTCTTCGACGCGACGATAAACAACGCCGTTTCCGGATTGAGCTGCCGGGTGATCTCGGCGATGTGCGTGCCGTCCACGTTCGAGACGAAATGGACTTTGAGGTCGCGCTTGCTGTACGGCTTCAAAGCCTCGGTCGCCATCACCGGTCCCAGATCACTGCCGCCGATGCCGATATTGACGACATCGGTAATCACCTTGCCGGTGTAGCCGCGCCAGGCTCCAGAGCGGATTGCTTCGGTCCATTCGCGCATGTGCTTAAGCACCGCGTTGACCTCCGGCATGACGTCTTTGCCATCGACCAGGATCGGCCGGTTCGAGCGATTTCGCAGGGCGGTGTGCAAGACGGCGCGGTCTTCGGTCGTGTTGATTTTCCCGCCGGAGAACATCTTCTCGGTCCAGCCCGCCAGATCGGCTTGCCGAGCCAGATCGCGCAGCAGCTTCATCGTCTCTTCGGTGATGCGGTTCTTCGAATAGTCGAGCAACGTGTCCTTGAATCTCAGCGAGAATTTTCCAAACCGTCCCGCGTCCTGCTGAAACAAATCACGCAGATGGACCGACGACATTTTCTCTTGATGTGCTTGCAGAGCTTTCCAAGCCGGAAGATCAGTGGGTCGAGGCATCGCTGTGTCCTTTGAGAAGTGAGAAACAGAAGAGGTGAATCGGGCGGAAGCATAATCGCCGAACTTGCGAAGAGAGAGTCTGCGGAGGCTCGGCATTGAGACCGGCGAGCGGGGCGGCGTCAGCCCCCCGATGCTCACCCTGGAAAGTAGCAGGCACATTCCATGTGCCGTCAGCCAGAGCAACGCCGACGGCACATGGAATGTGCCTACTACGATGGCTGACGCCGCCCCGCTCGCCTGACTTTCTGATCGAGCATCCTCCAGCAACACTACTCGTCAACATTTTCAGGGAGAGCTTTCATGCCCACCACGATCACCTGGTACGGCCACGGCACGTTCGGAATTCAGACCGCCGGCAAGTCGCTGATCATCGACCCGTTCTTCACCGGTAATCCGGCCTCGCCGATCAAAGCCAGCGACGTGCAACCGGATGTGCTGCTGGTCACACACGGACACGGCGACCATATCGGTGACACGATCGAGATTGCCCAGCGCACGGGATGTCTCGTCATCGCCAATCACGAGATCTGTCTGTGGCTGGCGAAGCAGGGAGTACAGAACACTCACGACCAGCACATCGGTGGAGCACACCAATACGACTTCGGCACGGTCAAGCTGACGATCGCCCATCACGGCTCGATCCTGCCCGACGGCAGCTACGGCGGGAATCCCTGCGGGCTGATTCTGAAGCTGGCTGACGGCACGATCTATCACTCCGGCGACACCGGGCTGTTCTACGACATGAAGCTGATCGGTGAAGAAGGGATCGACGTCGCGATCCTGCCGATCGGCGACAACTACACGATGGGGCCGGACGACGCGCTCAAGGCGGTGAAGCTGATCCAGCCGAAGCGAGTCATCCCAGAACACCACAGTACCTGGCCGGTGATCGCACAAGATCCGCACGCCTGGGCCGCGCGCGTGAGAGCGGAGACGACGACTGAGCCGATCGTATTGCAACCGGGCGAGTCCACGCGTTTGTAGTTCGACTGCCTTGCTTTTGACCCCAACGGCCTCGTGCCGTTGGTGAAGGAGATGGTGGGCTAGTTGATGTCGTACCGACTCACCCCAAACACTCCCATTCCTCCGCCGAAGGCGGAGGAATGGGAGTGTTTGTGTGGTTGGTGGATTCTCGCTTGTTAGCTCTCCATCGTTTTCACCATCCGGGCAAACCGGATGGGGTCACGACCAGCGCCGCTTACGCCGACGTCGGAGCGGTCGCTCGGAGCACTCGGTCGAGCGACTCTTGTTCGCCGGGGACGAAGCAGAGATAGACGACTCCACGCTCCGACCAAGCCGCTACGCTGACGGGCTTGCCGTTGCGTTGCGTGTACCGCGACCAGCTCGGTCGAACCAGCAATTCGGGAGGCGAATCGCTGACGTTGACCTGTCGCGTCATCAACAGAACTCCGCGGATTGTTGGCGACTTGCCATTTCGCAGCTCGAACGCGATCCATCCGGCAGCGTCACGCGATTTTGGCGGAGTGAACCAATACGGCGAATCGACCAACTTCAAATTCTTCGCTTGCGGCCACATGGCCGGCAGTGCTGGCAACTTGGTGACGTCATCCACCTTCGTGAGTCCTATCGGCGACAACGGCGTTTGATCGCACAGCGTCTGCATCGAGACTCGCGGAGGTTGCAGCGCCTGCCACAACCAGGAACCGCCGGCCGCGCTGACCAGCAACATCGCCGCGACCGAGATCCACCAAGCTCGACGATGCAGCTTGCGTTCGTGGCCGATCTGCCGCGGCGGACTTGCGCCGGCCGGCTGGACACCAGTTGCGTCCGCCACGGACTGCGCCAGCAACTGCTCGCGCAATCCGATCGGCACCGGGACCGCTTGCATGACTTCGGAGATGCGCTGATCGGCGACGCGACGCTCTTCCCATTTCGGCCAGCAGGCGGAGCACTCTTGCAGGTGCTCGCGTGCCGCGAGTAAGTCGGCATCGAGCGGCTCTTCCGGCAATGGATCAAGCCACACGCCATCCAGCCGTTCGAGGGCGGTTTCACAAGTCAGCGGTTCAGGGCGGGAAGTTGTCATGGCAATTGGCGGTAAGGGGTCGGGAGTCTTTTTCAGGTCGGCGTTGATCGTTGAGGCTGACGTTTTGGCGAAAGATTGTCGGACGCCGTTTGTCCGACCTGAAAAAGACTTTCGACGCCGTCCTGGCACAGACGGCGTCGAAGATGTTCTTTTCCGCGTGAGAGACGGCTCATCACCGTCCCCAGCGGGATTGACAGTTCAGCGGCGATCTCTTGGTAGCTCAGTTCGTGAAAGTAAAAGAGGACCAGCGGAACTCGGAACTCTTCTGCCAGATCGTTGAGCGCGGCTTGCAACTCTTCCGAATCGAAGCCGTCCGACTTGGACGTCGAACTCATCGGTTCGGGGAGCGACTCCAACCGCACCGATTGCTTCGCCGCCCGGCTCCGATTGCGAAAGAAATGGTGCCGCAGGATTGCCAGCAACCACGACTTCGCGCTCTCGGTCTGCCGAAGCTGTTCGAACTTCTGCTGCGCCGTCAGGAACGTCTGCTGAGTCAGGTCTTCCGCATCGGCCACCGATCCGGTCAAACGGAACGACACCCGGTACAGCAATTCGTAATGCTGTCCGATCAAATCGGCGACACGCTGCTGATGCTCAATGGAGTTCATGGCGACGCAAGAGGGAGAGTCGTTGCGTCCGGGGTTATTCCCGGACGGTTGAAGAATTCCGCAAGAAAGTAACCCGAAGCGTCAGCGAGGGCGAGCGCTCCCAAAGACGTCGCCGCCAAATCAGCGTCGGTCTAAACGCTCGCCCTCGCTGACGCTTCGGGTTATTTTGGGGCCGCGCCAGTTCGCTAACGGTCGCGAAAGGGCACCGTTATCATCCCGCCCCTTTGCACCCCCGTAGACGGGTCACTCCGTGACCCGAATTTCCGGTCACGGAGTGACCGGTCTACTTTGCGGCTCCGCCGCCCGACGACATTCAAAGGCCAACCGATGAAGATTCACGAGTACCAAGGCAAGCAATTATTCGCCAAAGCCGGCGTTGCCACCCCCAGAGGGATCGTCGCGCGCACCCCCGATGAAGCCGCCGCCGCGTTCACGCAACTGGGCGGCCCGATCGCCGTAGTGAAGTCGCAAATCCACGCCGGTGGCCGAGGCAAAGGTCGCTTCAAAGAGCAACCCGAACAACCCGGCGTGAAGGTCGTGAAGTCGGCCGACGAGGCTCGGGAGAACGCCAAGAGGATGCTCGGCAACACGCTGGTCACGATTCAAACCGGCCCCGAAGGTAAGCAGGTCAACACGATCTACGTCGAAGGCGGCCTGAACATCGCTCGCGAGTTATACCTCGCGGTGATCGTCGATCGCGAAGCCGGTTCGCCGGTCGTCATCATGTCCTCCGAAGGGGGCGTCGAGATCGAACATGTCGCGAAGGTTTCGCCAGAGAAAATCCTGAAAGAGCCGTTCCACGCCGGCTACGGTTTGCAGCCGTATCAAGCTCGGCGATTGGCCTATCAGTTGGGACTCAGCGGTACGGCGGTCACGAGCGCTCAATCCTTCCTGCCAAAATTCTGCCGGTTCTTCGTCGAGAGCGATTGCAGCATGGCCGAGGTCAATCCTCTGGTCATCACGGCCGAGGGCGAACTGGTCGCGCTCGATGCGAAGGTGACGTTCGATGACAACGCGATGTTCCGACACAAAGACTTCGCCGAACTCCGCGACCTCAGCGAAGAGAACGAATTCGAAGTCCGCGCCGGCAAGGCGGGGCTGAGCTACGTCAAACTCGACGGCAACATCGGCTGTCTCGTCAACGGAGCCGGCCTCGCGATGAGCACGATGGACCTCATCAAGTTGCACGGCGGCGAGCCCGCCAACTTCCTCGACGTCGGCGGCGGAGCCAACGTCCAACAAGTCACCGAAGCGTTCAGCATCATCCTGGCCGACAAGCATGTGAAAGCGGTGCTGGTCAACATCTTCGGCGGCATCATGAAGTGCGACACGATCGTGACCGCGCTGCTCAGCGCGTACGACACCGTCGGCTTCACCGTCCCGCTGGTGGTTCGCCTCGAAGGCACGAACGTCGAGATCGCCCGCAAGATGCTGGCCGACAGTGGCCGCAAAATCATCGCCGCCACCGACCTCACCGACGCGGCCCAAAAGGTTGTCGCCACACTGAAGGCTTAATTCCTCGCCTTCTCTAACCCCTAACCCCTGAACTCTACTCAACCATGTCCATTCTCGTTGACAAAAACACGCGCGTCATCTGCCAAGGCATCACCGGGAAGACCGGTCTCTTTCACTCCCAGCAGTGCCGAGCCTACGGCACTCCGTTCTTCGGCGGCGTCACGCCCGGCAAAGGTGGCACCGAGGTCGATGGCTTCCCGGTCTTCGATTCGGTCGATGAGGCCGTTCGCAAGACGGGAGCGAATTGCTCGCTGATCTTCGTGCCGCCCGGAGGCTGCGGCGACGCGATCCTCGAAGCGGCCGCGGCCGGCATCACGTTGATCGTCGCGATCACCGAGGGTGTGCCGGTGCTCGACATGGTGCGCACCGCTGACGTCCTCGCGACCAGATTTCCGAAGAGCCGACTAATCGGCCCGAACTGTCCGGGCATCATCACTCCGGGCATCGCCAAGATCGGCATCATGCCCGGCTACATTCACAAGCCCGGCCCGGTGGGACTCGTCAGTAAGAGCGGCACGCTGACTTATGAAGCTGCCTGGCAACTCGGAAACGTCGGACTCGGCCAATCGACCGCCATCGGCATCGGCGGCGACCCGATCATCGGCACCAACTTCATCGACTGCCTGACGCTGTTTGAAGCCGACCCGAACACCGAAGCGATGCTGATGATCGGCGAAATCGGTGGCAACGCGGAAATCACCGCCGCTGAGTTCATCAAGGCCCACATCAAGAAACCGGTCGCCGCCTTCATCGCCGGTCAGACAGCTCCGCCCGGCAAACGCATGGGTCACGCCGGAGCGATCATCTCCGGCGGCAGCGGCACCGCCGAGGAAAAAATCGCAGCCCTCGAAGCCGCCGGAGTCGTCGTCAGCCGCAGCCCCGCCGACATGGGCAAAGCCCTCGTCGAAGCCATCGCCCGCAAGAAGGCGCGATAGCGGGCAGCAGCCGTACCACGACCGTTAGGGAGTGAGCCCGTCGATCGAAGCAGGCCGCTCCCTAACGATCGCGGTACGGCTAGGTTGCAGGTCTCACGCGACTTCGTAGCCCTTGCGTTGCTCGCGCTTCTGCCAGGCGTTGGCTTCGTCATCGCCGAGGATTTGCTCGGTCTCGGGGTTCCACTTGAGCGTGCGGTTTAGACGTAGCGCGATGTTGGCCAGATGGCAGGTCGTCAGGATGCGGTGGTGGCTGAAGACGTCGCTTTGAGTTTGGCCGCGGTCTTTCACGCAGGCGATGAAGTTGCCCATGTGGTTGTCGCGGTTCTTCCCTTTGCGAAGCGCTTTGAAGACGTCTTCGGAGATCGGGTTCTTTTCGAGTTCCTCGACCGGAGCGCCGGTCAGCTTGCCGCGGTTCACGAAGAAGCGGCCGGACTCGCCCTCGAACATCACTCCGTTGTCGAAGCCCAGGTCTTTGCAGTCGTCGCGAATGAAAACCTCGACGCCGTTGGCGAACGTCGCTTTGAGGTTGAAGCTGGTCGCGGCGTTGTACGAATCATCGACCGTCGGCCAGCCCTTCTCGTAGGGAACCGGGTGGACGTTCTCCAGAACCTCGATGGACGTTGGCCCGGACGCTTCCATGCCAATCGCCCACTGGGCGATATCGACGTGGTGAGCGCCCCAGTCGGTCATCTTGCCGCCGGAGTACTCGTACCACCAACGGAAATTGTTGTGGCAGCGTTCCGGGATGTACTCGACCAGCGGAGCCTGTCCCAACCAAAAATCCCAGTTGAGATGCGCCGGCGGAGCCTGCTTCTTAAACGGTCCGCCCTTGGGAGCGCCGCCGATCGCGACGTGAACCGTCTTGATCTTCCCGATGCGTCCCTCGCGAGCCAGCGCGACCGCCTTCTGAAAATTGCCGTCACTGCGTTGTTGCGTGCCGACTTGGAAGACTCGGCCAGTTTCCTTCACGACTTTGCAGAGCAGCTTGCCTTCGTCGATGGTCAGCGTCAGTGGCTTCTGGCAATGGACGTCCTTGCCGGCTCGCAGCGCGGCGACGGCGATCCGCGAGTGCCAATGGTCCGGCGTGCTGATCGTCACGACGTCGATGTCCTTCCGATCGAGCAGCTTGCGGTAGTCCTCGTGAAACTCCGCTTTGCCGCCGAGCAGTTTGTCATTGAGGACTCCCGATCGCTGACTGTCCACGTCGCATAACGCGACGATGTCTCCGTAGTTCTTGATCGCTGCGGCATCACCGCTCCCCATGCCGCCGTTGCCGATGCAGCCGACCTTCGGCCGTTCGTTGGGGGACTTGGCATCATCCGCCACCGTCCGCTGCTGAGCGAACCAATACGGCAGCGCCGCGCTGGCAGCGGCAAGAGTGGTCGTTTGCAGGAAGTCACGTCGAGTTGGCTGGGACATGGTGTGCCTCACGAGGTTGATGGAATTGGTTTCTGCGACCGCCGTAGCCCGACTCTCCGAGTCGGGATCTGTTCGGAAGACGCCCGACTCGGAGAGTCAGGCTACGGTCGCGGTACGGATTCGTTGCTCAATATACTCCGCCGCACTCAGGAGCGGCATCTATGGCAACCGACGCAGGCGAACTACGCGAACCCGACGAACCCATCGAACCTGGCCCGGACTCGGTCGGGTTCGTGCCGAAGCGTTCGGTGTCGCTGTTCGAGCCGCCGAATCCGCTGCGATTAGCCGGCGGCGGCGAACTGGGGCCGGTCACGGTTTCGTATGAGACCTATGGTGAACTCAGTCCGCAAAAAGACAACGCGATCTTCGTCTGTCACGCGCTGACGGGAGATGCTCACGTCGCGGGCTATCACACGCCGCTGGATCGGAAGACCGGTTGGTGGGATGAGTTTGTGGGACCGGGCAAGGGGCTTGATACGAACCGCTACTTCGTCATCTGCGCGAACGTGCTCGGCGGATGTCAGGGGACGACTGGGCCGCTGAGTCTCAACCCGCTGAACGGCGAGCCTTACGGACTCAACTTCCCATTCATGACCGTGGGGGACATGGTCGAGGTTCATGCCGGGCTGGTCCGGCATCTGGGGATCGAGAAGTTGTTGTCGATCGTCGGCGGCAGCCTCGGCGGCATGCAGGTGCTCGAGTGGGCCGCTCGCTACCCGCAGATGGTTCAATCGGCGATCTGCATGGCGTCGGCCGCAAAGCTGACGGCGCAAGGGATCGCCTTCAACGCGGTCGGCCGCCGAGCCATCTGCACCGATCCGAACTTTCACGGCGGGCAATACTACGACAAGCCGATCGGCCCGAAGGTTGGCCTCGCTCTGGCCCGCATGGTCGCGCACATCACCTATTTGTCGGACGCTTCGATCGAACTGAAATTCAGCCGCCGCCTACAAGACGGCGATCGACTCTCTTACGACATGATGCGGCAGATCGAGTTCCAAGTCGAAAGCTATCTGCACTACCAAGGCAAGCGATTCATCGAACGCTTCGATGCCAACAGCTACCTTTATCTGACGCGAGCGATGGACTATTTCGACCTTGCCGAAGGTCGCGGTTCGGTCGCGCAGGCGCTGAGCCAAACGAACGCGCGGTTTCTCGTCACCAGCTACACGTCCGACTGGCTGTTCCCAACGATTCAAAGCAAAGAGCTGGTGCGCGCGATGATTGAAGCTCGCCGCCATGTGACGTTCATCGAACTGGAAAGCGCCTACGGCCACGACGCGTTCCTGATTGAATTCGAGTGGCTCGAACGGCTCGTGCGGCCGTTCCTCGAACAGACGCTGTTAGCCGTGCGACGCGAGATGTGATCTTGGCTTTACTCCGAAGGAGTTTTGTCACATAGCCCAGGGTTGCCGCGCTTCGCGGCTACCCTGGGAGAAATCGAGAATGTGATGCCTTTACCCCAACGGGGTTGTGTCATCCATTCCGTTTGACGCAACCCCGTTGGGGTAGAGGAAAACTCTGCAACCTGTTCCCAGGGTAGCCGCGAAGCGCGGCAACCCTGGGCTATGTGACATAACTCCTTCGGAGAAAATGCAACCATGAAACGTCCAATCGCGCAACAGCACAACGTCGTCCGAACCTGGTTATTGGTTGCCTCACTCTGCTGTGCGGCTCTAGTAACTGTGAGCCGCGCTTTCGCTGACGACGCAATCACCTTCGAGGCACGCGGCGACTTCCCCAAATTGTCGGCCGACGTTGTCCTCGGAAAATGTTCGGCCGTGGCCACGAACAGCAAAGGGGAGATCTACCTCTTTCATCGCGGCCCGCGCCCGCTGCTATGTGTCGATGCGGTCGGCAAGCTGCTGCGAGCGTGGGGCGATGACCACATCGGCACGCCTCACGGATTGCGAGTCGATCGGCAGGACAACGTCTGGGTCACAGACATCGGCCGGCACCGAGTCTTGAAGTTTGATCCCACCGGAAAACTGCTGTTGGCCTTGGGCACCGGCAAGGCAGGGGCGGGCAACGACGAGTTCGATCGGCCGACCGATATCGCATTCGCTCCCAACGGGGATGTGTTCGTCAGCGACGGCTATGGCAACAGCCGAGTGATGAAGTTCTCGTCGGCCGGCCGCTTCCTCAAATCATGGGGCACGAAAGGGACGAAGGCGGGCGAGTTCGATTTGCCGCACGCGATCATAATGGACTCGAAGGGCCGTCTGCTGGTCGGCGATCGCGAGAACGATCGGATTCAACTCTTTGATGCCGACGGCAAGTTTCTCGATCAATGGCCCGGCTTCGCTCCGTATGGCATCGCGATCAACGACGATGGACACGTCTTCGTCGCCGATGCCCAAGCCAATCAAGTGCTCCGCCTGGATGCGTCTGGCAAAGTGCAACAACGCTGGGGACAGAAGGGAACGGCTTGGGGCGAGTTCGATACTCCGCACATGTTGGCCTTTGATAAAGCCGGCAACCTGTTCATTGCCGAGGTCGGGAACTTGCGATTTCAAAAGCTCACGAAGAAGTGAGGTACACGATGACTGCACCCAACCGCCGCGATCTGTTGAAGGCCGGTCTTACGACAGCCTTGGGAGCGACGCTGCCTGCGTGGTTCGTATCGACAGCGCGGGGATTCGCACCCGCCAGAGAGAAGCTGCCGGTCGCGGCGGTGGTCACGGTCTATCGCAAGAATAGCCACGCCGATGTGATCGTCGGCAAGATCTTGGAAGGCTTTCAACAAGATGGCGGCAAGGGACCGGATCTGCGGCTCGTCTCGCTCTACGCGGATCAGGTTCCCGCCGGCGATCTCAGCCGTCCGCTGGCCGAGAAGCATGGCTTTCGGCTCGCCAAGTCCATCGACGAAGCGATCACGTTGGGGACGAACCAAATCCAAGTCGCGGGCGTGCTGAGCATTGGCGAGCACGGCGACTACCCTTTCACGCCCGACACGAAGCAGCATCAATACCCGCGCCGACGCTTCTTCGACGAGATCGTCGCCACGTTTCGTCGCTGCGACAAATCCGTCCCGGTGTTCAACGACAAGCACTTGTCGTATCGCTGGGACGACGCGCGCGTCATGGTCGAGACGGCGAAGAAGATGAACTTCCCATTCCTCGCAGGATCGTCAGTCCCCGTCGCGTGGCGCGAGCCGCCGCTGGAACTGCCGCGCGACTGTGAGATCGAAGCCGCGCTGACCATCGGCTATGGCGGCTTGGAGTCCTACGGCTTTCACGCGCTGGAAGCGCATCAGAGCATGATCGAACGTCGTCGCGGTGGCGAAACCGGAGTGGCCTCAGTGCAAACGGTGTCGGAGGACGAGATCCGCAAGGCCGAGTCCGCCGGTCTTTGGTCCAGCGAACTTTTCGCTGCGGCACTCAAGCAGTTGCCTGGATCGCCGCAAGATTCCGACAAGTGGACCTCCAAAAACAACTCCGCCGTGTATCTGTTGCAGCACCGCGACGGACTGAAGTCGGCCGTCGTCATGGCCAACGGACTCGCCAGATACCAGGCGTTTGCCGTGAAGCTCAAAGGTCGAGCCGAACCGTTCGCAACGTGGTTCAAGTTGCAGGACGGTGCTCCCTACGGCCACTTCGCGTATTTGGTTCACGCCATCGAAGAGACGATCCATTCCGGCCGAGCCGTCTATCCCATCGAACGCACGTTGCTGACCACGGGCATTCTCGACCGAGTCATGCACAGCCTCGCTGACGGTGGCAAACGTCTGGAAACTCCCGAACTGGCAGTGTCGTATCAACCCACCGACTGGCCGTTCGCCAATCATCCGCGATCAACGCTGACGCTGCCGAACAAGTGACCGTCAGCAAAGTAGCAGGCACATTCCATGTGCCGTCGGCGTTTCCAAGGCTGACGGCACATGGAATGTGCCTGCGACTCTCATCACTTCACTTCGCGGATGCGAATGTTTCTGAACTCGGCCCACATCGGCTTTCCGGCGTGCAGTTGCAGTGCCAGGATCCCTTCCGTCAGAGCGAGTTCCGGATGGTTGTCGGTGAAATCCAGGATCAACGTGTTGTTGAGGTAATGCTGGATGTGGTTCCCTTGGGCGATGATCACCACGTCATTCCAGCCATCGAGCTTGAAGAGTTTTTCAAACCCGGCCTGATCGATCAGGTCTTTCTTGATGAGCTTCTTGCCCTCGTTTTCCCACGTCGCTTGCTCACCCACGAGACAGATGCGTCCGCGCTTGCCCCCTTCGTCATAGATGAAGCCACCGACGTTGGGCAGTTGCGTCTCGTTGCGGAGTTCATGCTGATAACCGCGCACGACCCATTGATTGTTGACCTTCCCCTCGGTGATGTGCTTCGAGCGATATTGAATTCCGGAGTTGTTCGTCGCGTTGCAGCGGAACGACAGCCGCAGCTCAAAATCCTTCGTGGTGCCATCCTTCCAAATAATGAACGTGTTCCCCTTGGCCGGAACGGCTTCGGTCGTCTCGCCGTGGATCACACCCTCCTTGACGCTCCACAGCCGAGGATCGCCATCCCACCCGGTGAGATCCTTCCCATTGAACAACGCCCGCATCCCCGCCGCTTCGGGAGGAGCCGTGACAGGAGCATCGGCTCCCAGGACAAAGACCGGAACCATGAGAACGGTCAGCAGCACCAAGTTGCGAATCATGTTTTCCTCCGATGTTGTTAGGTGGCCGAGAAAGCCCAGAGCCTCACTGACAGTGATCAAGAAACGACGATCGCGAAGTTGTATTGATCCCGAAAGGATCGAAACAACTCGCCCGGGGGTTGAGTCTGCCGCAACGGAAGAACCCCCCGGTTCGCTCGAACGCAGTCCCCAACGCGAATAGAGTCTGAAGCACGACACGAATTCACCAAACCGGCGGGAGTCCCATGAGAGTCTTTCTCGGCATCGTTTCGCTGATTGCCTGGCTGTCACTGAGTGGTTGCTCGTCAGCGACAACGTCACACGTCCACACGAACGCGAGTCCGTCAAAACCGTCCGCTCCAACACCAGACGTGATCGTTGTCGGGGCCGGGATCTCCGGGTTGTCGGCGGCGCTCGATCTTGGTCGCGGCGGAGCGAAAGTGACCGTGATCGACATGTCGTCCGTCTTCGGCGGGCATGCCGTCATGTCGCAGGGGAGCGTCAGCATCGTGGCGACGCCGGCGCAAGAACGAGCCCGCATCAAGGATTCTCCGGACTTGGCCTTTCAGGATTTTCATCGCTGGGGCGAAGACCCGGATACAGACTGGGTGCGCTACTACGTCGATCATTCGCGGCGCGACATCTACGACTGGCTGGACGAACTGGGCGTGCGATTCTCGGAGGTGCTGTCGTCGTCCGGCAATTCGGTCCCGCGCGAGCATCAGCCGGTGGGACGCGGCATCGGTTTGGTCACGCCGATCTATCGAGCCTGTTTGGAGCTGGGCCACATCGACTTCGTCTGGAACAGCAAAGTCGAGCAGTTACTGTCGGACAACGGCCGCGTGGTCGGCGTTCGCGTGCGCGACATGCGCACTGGCGACGAACGCGAACTGCGCGGCAAGTCCGTGATCCTGGCGACCGGCGGGTTTCAAAGTAATCTCGACATGGTCCGCGAATTCTGGCCCGCCGAGTTTCGCTTTCCCGCACGCATCCTGGCCGGCTCCGGCAGGAATTCCATCGGGCTGGGACATCAGATGGCTCAGACTGTCGGTGGCGAACTGGTCCACATGGACTACCAATGGAATTACTTCACCGGCCTGCCCGACCCGCGCTATCCCGGCACCAACCGCGGACTGAATGCGACCAACTTGTACGGCATCCTGGTGAATGCCGAAGGCCAGCGGTTCGCTAACTTCCACGGCTGGGCCAAGGAGGTCATGCCGATCCTGCTTAAACAGAAAGTCGCAACCTGCTGGTGCATTTTCGACGAAGCGGGCAAACCGTTCTTCAGCGTCTCCGGCTCGGATTGGGGCGACTTCAAGAAAGTCGAGAACCTCATCTTTCAGAACCCGGACTTGGTGAAGAAGGCGGACACGCTCGAAGAGTTGGCGGAGTTGTCTGGTCTCCCGGTGCAGAACGTGGTCGAGACGGTGGCGCGCTACAACGCACTGGTCGAGCAAGGCGCAGACAAAGACTTCGGTCGCTTCGGTCCCGGCAAGCCGGAGTTCTCGAACAAGGCGTCACCCAAGATCGCGAAGCCGCCGTATTACGCGATGCAAACATTTCCGCTGACTCGCAAAAGCATGGGCGGCGTGGCGATCGACTTGCAGTGCCGCGTCCTCGACAAACAGAAACAAGCGATCCCCGGCTTGTACGCCGTCGGTGAGCTGACCGGCTTAGCGGGCATCAACGGCAAGGCCGCACTCGAAGGAACGTTTTTGGGACCGTGCATCGTCACCGGCCGCGTTGCCGCACGCTCGCTGCTCAAGGAGCTCGAAGTTCCCGCTCGGACCGCGGCATCCAGCGAGTCGCGATGCGCGGCTTGTCACAACATGCCGGAGTTGCTGTCGCAAGCACGCGAGGGATTCTGGCACTTCGACAAAGTTCACCGAGCGACTCAAGACCGCAGCCTCGATTGCCGGCATTGCCATAGCGAACTGACTCCCTATCGAGCCGACGCGCATCGCATCAACCGCCAGTCGTTGACTGCCAGTTGCGTTTTGTGCCACGTCGCGCAGGAGTGATTTCACGGAGGCGACGTTCCTCGTGATTCGGAATGCGTCTGCACGACGGACGACGTCTTGATGCGCTTTTGATGCGCATCCGTCCCGTCTTAACCCCGTTTTGATGCGGGGTGCGCTACGATCGCTCGACTGCTTTGCGACTGGTTCAGCCACGTTGTCGTGGTCTGGCATTTTGGGGCGTCCGCTTGTTTCTTCAACGCGGTGTCCCGTCGGAGCAATCAACGAAGGATGGTGTTCGATGTCTCAATCTCACATTCCGGGAAGCCCTCCCACTGAGCGGCGATTGGCTCGCACGGCGCAGGTGATTGTTGTCAGCAGCGTGATGTTTTCGTTCATCTCGTACTGGCGCACGGCGGCGGTCGTACTGTGCGACATGTCGAGCACCGTGTACTACATCGGCGCGATCGTCGAAACCGCGATCGGCAAGGCAGCGCCGTGGTTCATCGTGGGCGTGTTGCTGTTCAGCTATGCGATGCGCGCGGTTTACATCGAAAGCTGTGCTCTGTTCGTGCGCGGCGGCGTCTATCGCGTGGTCAAAGAGGCGATGGGCGGGTTTCTGGCGAAGTTGTCGGTCTCGGCCTTGCTGTTTGACTACATCCTGACCGGGCCGATCAGCGGCGTGTCCGCAGGACAGTACATCATTGGGTTGGGGCTGGAGGCGGCGGTTCGATTCGGGGGCGTGCAGCTCGACGACGGGACGCGGCTGGCGATCAAGAGTTGGGGCTCGGTGCTCATCGCCTGCGGTATCACGTTGTACTTCTTCCGACAGAATCTGATCGGCCTTCACGAATCGAGCGGCAAGGCACTGAAGATCATGATCGCCACGACGATCATGGGAGCCATCATGCTCGTCTGGTGCGGTGTGACGTTGGCGGTCAAAGGGCCGGTCAATTCGCTCCCCTCAATGACGCCCGATCTGCACCAGAAATTTGAGATCGACGACGCGGGACAGACCGTCCCCAAAATCAGCCCTGTGACTGGCGAGCAGGAAGATCCGCTGGGCTTTCTCGGTCATTCGCCGGAGTTAGCCGATCCGGTGCGCAACCCGACGAGTTGGCTCAGTCTGGTCGGTTTGATTGGCCTCGTGATGGCATTTGGGCATTCGATCCTGGCCATGAGCGGCGAAGAAACGCTGGCCCAGGTTTATCGCGAGGTCGAGGCTCCCAAGCTGCCGAACTTCGAGAAAGCGGCGTTCATTGTGTTTCTCTACAGCCTGCTGTTGACGGGCACGATGAACTTCATGGCCGTGCTGCTGATCCCCGACGACCTGCGCATGACGCTGTACTACGACAACTGGATTGGCGGTTTAGCGATGCAAATGGTCGGACCGTTGGAAGTCCGATTGCTGCTGAATGCGTTCGTGGTGGTGGTTGGCTTCCTGATTCTGTCGGGAGCGGTCAACACGTCGCTCATTGGTTCCAACGGCGTGCTCAGCCGTGTGGCCGAGGACGGCGTCGTGCCCGATTGGTTTCTGAAGCCGCACCGCCGGTATGGCACGACGTCGAGAATTCTGTGGCTCATCACGGCTCTGCAACTCTTCACGATCATCGTCAGCCGGGGCGACGTGATTCTGCTGGGCGAGGCTTACGCCTTCGGCGTCGTCTGGAGCTTCGTGTTCAAGACGCTGTCGATGGTGGTGCTGCGTTTCAAAGACCGCAGCCCGCGCGAGTTCAAAGTGCCATTCAATATCCGCGTGCGTGGCGTGGAGGTGCCGGTCGGTTTGAGCCTGATCTTTCTGGTCGTGTTTCTGTCGGCGTTGGCCAACCTGCTGACCAAACAGGTGGCGACGGTCAGCGGGGTGATCTTCACGACGGCTTTCCTCAGCGTTTTTCTGATCACGGAGCACTTGCACGAAAAACGCCGTCGCGGCGCGAAGCACACGCATTTGGATCAATTCAACCAGCAGGTGGCCGAAGTAGTCAGCGGTCAGAGCTTGGGGCTGTCCCAGACCTACCACAAGCTGGTCGCGATTCGCTCCACGCACAACCTGTTCATGCTGGAGACCGCTCTGGCAGAGACCGATCCGCTGACCACCGACGTGGTCGTCATGACGGCGAAAGTCACTCCGCAGGGGAGTGAAGAACGTGCATCCGATCTGGCTCTTGATAGCTACGACCAGCAACTGATGACGGCGGTGGTGGAGCGAGCCGAGCGGGCTGGCAAGAAAGTTCTGCCGCTCATCGTGCCGACCAACAACGGCCTGCACGCCGTATTGAAAACCGCCAAAGACATTCGCGCGCACGAGGTGGTCCTGGGAGCGTCGAACAAATTCACTGCCGAGGAACAACTCGACCAAATCTCCTTTTATTGGATCAGTCTGCACGGTGGTCAGCCGCCCGGTTTGACGGTTCGCATTCTCAGCCGCGATCGGGACGTGTACTTCGATCTGGAAGGTGGCAATCGCATTCCGAAGATCAGCGAACGGCAGGCTCGGTCGGTCGCCGAATTGCGGGCGGCCGGAGTCGGCGTGGACCGCGTGCTGCTCGCGCACGACGGCACGACGATCAGCAGCGATCTGTTCAAGTCCGTGTTGACGATGCTCGATCCCGAAGTCGTTTTGGATGTGGTGTCGGTGACGCCCGCCGAGCCAACCACGAACGGCCACGGCGCGGAACAACTTCGACAGGATCAAGAGTTGGCTCGCCATCTGGGCCGACAGCTTCAAGTCCATTCGCCGGCTGACCAGCTTGGTCCCGAAATCGTCGAGGTCGCTCACGAGGGACACTACGACTTGATCATTTTGGCGTTGTCTGCTGAGTGGTCGCACTCGAGCAATTCTACGAGGACGCCCTGGACAGACTACGTTTTGCAACATGCTCACTGCTTGGTGTTCTTGGCCGCTCCGCCGGTGCTTCCGCCAGAAGTCACGGAATGACCTCAGATTGATCATTGCGTGATGTAACCCGAAGCGTCAGCGAGGGCGGGCGCTCCAGAACGCGATGGCTTCAGAATCTTGTGAAGCGTTCGCCCTCGCTGACGCTTCGGGTTACTTTCGCGACAAGCGCAACGAGGTCGAAGGAATCTGCGATGAGTCCGCGCTTCAAATTCCGCAACCCGCCGTTCAAGTATCGAGTCCTGATCGTCGCGGCCTTCCTGGCATTGCCCGGAACCGTGGCCGGAGCAATCGCGAGTCTGTTCTTTGGCCGCTTCGCAACGTGCATGATCATCGGAGCGGCGATCGGGGCACTCACTGGAACCTGGCTTGAGGCGGGGGCCGATATACTCCACCGCGATGACTGACAATCACTCCCATCTCGATGTATCCGCTCGCCTGCCACACGCAGCCTGTAGCCCGAGCCCTTGTGGCTCGGAGGATTTGGCGAATCTGTCCGATCACCCAGGCCACAAGGGCCTGGGCGACAGGAATGCGGAACGACTGCTCGTGTGTGTTGGCCCGAGTCCCACGACGGCCAAGTTGCTGCATCGTGCCAAACTCATGGCGGCAGCATTTGGCTGCGAGTGGCTCGCGGTGGCCGTGTCATCCGGCGGCGAAAGTCAGGCGAGCAATCAGCGACGGCAGCGCATCGCGCAACATTTGCAACTGGCCGAACGACTCGGCGCGGAGACCCACACGTTGATCGGCCTTAACGTCGCGAACACCGTGCTGGATTACGCTCGCTCCCGCAACGTCACTCGAATTGTCGTCGGCAAGACCGCACAGCCGTGGTGGCGGCAAATCTTGTTCGCGACCGTCGTCGATGAATTACTCCAACTCAGCGGCGAGATCGACATCTCTGTCATTCGTGGCCAAGGCGAACCAGACGTCAATGTTGAGCCGACATCCTGGCACCGGCCGGGCAAGTTGTGGAAACGGTTTCTGGCGACAGCAGGGATCATCGCCATGTGCGGATTATTGGGACGGCTGAGCCAATTGCTGGGCTTGGCCGAAGCCAACATCGTCATGCTCTTTTTGTTGGGCGTCGTATTCGTGGCGACACGCTATGGCCGAGGTCCGGCCATCGTGGCCGCCGTCGTGAATGTGTTGGTCTTCGACTTTTTCTTCGTGCCGCCGCATTTCAGCTTCACCGTGAACGACGCCCAATACCTGTTGACGTTTGGTGTGATGCTGGGCATCGGTCTGCTGGTCAGCACGCTGACCGCACGCATTCACGAGCAGTTGGCCGCCACGCAATCGCAAGAGTATCGCACGGCGGCGCTGTATCGGCTCACGCAGCAACTCAGCGAGGTGTCTGGAACGGAGTTCTTGATTCGCACGGCCAGCCAACGGCTGCGCGAGATGTTTCCCGGTGAGGTCGTGCTGTTCGCTCGCGAACTGAATGGCCCCCTGCTGCTGCGATTCGGCACGGGCACGAGCGTTGCCGGTCAACCAATCAATACCCAAGCGGCGCAGTGGGTCGCGATGCACAACCAGATCGCCGGCGCGGGCACCGACACGCTGTCCAATGCCACGGCGTTGTTCGTCCCGCTGATCGGAACACGACAGACCATCGGTGCCGTCGGTATCAAACCAGATGATCCAAAACGCTTGCTTGATCCCGATCAACGCCGACTCCTGGAAACATGCGCCAGCCTGATCGCGTTGGCGATCGAACGCGACCTGTCGTTGCTGGAAGTTCAAGAATCTCAACTGAGCATTCAGACCGAGCAGATGCGGAGTTCGCTGTTGAGTTCCGTGTCCCACGACCTGCGCACGCCGTTGACGGGGATCGCCGGTGCCGCAAGCTTGCTCGCCGAACAGCGCGAGCAACTTCCCGCAGAACAGCAGCATGAGTTGGCGGTCTCGATCCTCGATGAAGCGGATCGACTCAATCGGCTGGTTGCCAACTTGTTGGACCTGACACGATTGCAAGCGGGAGCGATTCCACTGCAACGGGAACTGCAACCGATCGACGATGTCATCGGAGTTGTCCTGCGGCGGTTGGAACGGCAGCTTCGCGATCACCCTGTGCAAACCAACGTGCCGATCGACCTGCCGCCGGTGCCGATCGACGAGATTCTGATTCAGCAGGTGCTCATCAACTTGCTCGACAACGCCGCGAAGTTTGCTCCGGCAGGTTCGCCGATTGAACTGTCGGTCACAGCCACGGAATCCGCGTTGGCTGTGGAGGTCGCCGATCACGGGCCTGGAATTCCGCTTAGCCAAGGGCAACGTTTGTTTGAGAAGTTTGTCCAAGCCGACCAGCACAAACACAGCGGCAGCGGTTTGGGCTTGGCGATTTGCAAGGGCATGGTCGAACTCCACGGCGGACGCATCGAGGCGGCCAATCGTTCGGACGCCGACAGCGGTGCCGTGTTTCGATTCACGCTACCGTACCGCGACCGTTAGGGAGCGGCCCGCGTTGGCCGCTCCCTAACGGTCGCGGTACGGATTCATGTCCAACGGCTCAACACGCGAGACACCCATCATGACCGTCTCCGCCCCCGTCATCCTGGTCATCGAAGACGAAGCTCCGATTCGGCGATTCGTCCGAATCTCGCTGGAGGCTGACGGCTATCACCCGATCGAAGCGACTACCGGTCAGCAAGGACTTCGCGAAGCCGAGTGCTTGCCGCCCGATGCGGTGATCCTCGACTTGGGTCTGCCGGACGTCGATGGGTTGGACGTCATCCGCCGCCTCCGTTTGTGGTCGCAAGTGCCGATTATCGTGCTCTCCGCTCGCGGCCGGGAAACCGACAAGATCGCCGCGCTGGATGCCGGAGCCGACGACTATCTCACGAAACCCTTCGGTGCCGGCGAGTTGCTGGCCCGCATTCGCGTGGCTCTGCGACATCGCCGACAAGGGGCAGATGCGATCGGCAGCGCGGTGTTTCAAGTTGGCGAGTTAAAAGTGGACCAATCACGCCACGAAGTCTCTGTCGGTGATCGTGAAGTCCATCTCACGCCGACCGAATTCCGGCTACTTGCGGTCTTGATCCGCAACGCGGGAAAGGTGGTGACTCATCGCCAACTGCTCAAAGAAGTCTGGGGCCCCGACAGCGTGCAGGAGTATCAATACCTGCGCGTCTACATGGGCCAACTCCGTCGCAAGCTCGAATCGGACACCACGCGCCCGCGTTATCTGCTCACCGAGGCGGGGATCGGCTACCGTCTGGTCGACGAATGAAAGCCCGCGCTGAAAATCGGGCGGACTTCGGCCGGAAAACTGGCTCGGAGGAAAGCACTTCATGAGCGTCACATATCACTGGCGAAAGGAACCGGGCGCGCGGCTGCCAGGCTCGCGAGCTTTGGATCGCTCGAAGGTCCAAGCACCGTGCATCGTGCGTGTGCCGAGTGGCGGGTTCCGGCTCTTCTACACCGCCGTGGGACCGGCAAAACCTTTTCCGGCGTGTCAGGGCTACATTCTCAGCGCGGTCTCCGAAGACGGATTGACGTTTCGCACGGAGCCTGGCATCCGACTGGCACCGCAACCGCTTTTGCCGCACATGTCGCTGCGAGTGCTCGCGCCGACAATCACCCCCTGCGCCGCGGGCCACTGGCGAATGTATTTCGAGTCGCGTGGCACGGCCGATCGGCCGACCGTGATTTGTAGCGCGGCTTCCTCGGACCTGCTGCACTGGGAACTCGAAGAGGGCATTCGATTGCAGAACCTTGGCGGTGTCGGCGGGCCGAGGTATGCGCCTCTGCCGGATGGTCGTGGCCGGCTGTATTGCTGTTGTTCGGAATTCGGTCCCGGCGGGATCGCGAGCGGCCAGCGAATTTCGACGAGCGTCCTCAGCGCGATCACGTCCGATGGTCTGCACTTCGAGTTCGAGCCGGGTGCTCGGCTGCGGGACAAGCAGGCCGATTACGACACGGCGGGAATCACCGCCGCGGAAGTCATTCCACCCTCGGCTGCCGACGACCGTTGGACGATGTTCTTTTCGGCCTGGCAGGATGCGCCACTGGGAACCAAGGTGCCGCTGCATCCGAGCCATGATGCCAACGCCGTCGCGAACGGAACGAGCGACGACTTCGCCACAGCTTCGATCGCATCTGACCTGTCGGGATACCGGTCGCGGATCTACATGGCATACTCGACCGACGGCCTGGTTTGGGAACGAGGCGGGTGCGTGATCGACGGTCTCGGATACGGAGGCGCGGGCCTGGACGCCATTCACGCCGAGGACATGTCGCTGATCCAAATCGGCCCGAACGAATATCGGATGTACTACGCCGCCTGCGACAAGGACGGGAACTGGCGCATCACCAGCGCGGTCTCGGAAGGGAGAGAACCGCGGAGCGACTAACTCGCGGCACCGGTGAAGAGCGGCGCGATCGGTTCGCCTTCGCTCGCGTGCGCCGGGCGACTTACGCGGTCTTTAATGATGCTGCGCGGGTCGATGCCCAACGACTGAAAGATCGTCGCTCCAAGATCGGACGGGTAATACGGGTTCGAGGCGGGATAGGCGGCGATGTTGTCGGAACTGCCGATGACCTGTCCGCCGCGCACGCCGGCTCCGGCGAAGAGAGCGAAGAAGACTCCGGCCCAGTGGTCGCGTCCGTCGGGGACATAGCTCGGCGTGCCGACGTTGCCGCCGAGTTTGGGAGTGCGGCCAAACTCGCCGACCATCACGACCAGAGTCTCGTCGAGCAGGCCCGAGGAACTCAGATCATCGAGCAGTGCGGACACGCCCAGATCCAGCGGCGGCAGCAGGCGGTCTTTGAGCTGCGTGAAGTTGCTGTTGTGCGTGTCCCAGTTATTCATCGTCCCCATGTTGGCTTGCACGATCGGGACGCCCGCTTGCACGAGTCGCCGGGACAAGAGCAGCGATTGCCCGAACAAGTGCCGTCCGTATTGATCGCGGATCGCGGCCGGTTCCTGGTCGATCGCGAAAGCGCGGCCGATTGCACTGGTCGTCAGGATGGACATCGCCTGATCCTGATAGTTGCTGAACTCGGCCGCCGAACGAGCGAGGTCAAAACTCGCCGACTGAGCGTTGAACTGAGCCAACAACTGACGCCGATGGCCAAGCGTGTCGACCGTCATGCCGATCGGAAGGCTGAGGTTCTCGACGCGGAACTTCGGGTCATTCGGATCTTGCTTCACATGCCACGGGTCATACTTCGCTCCGAGGAATCCGGCATCCTGACCAGAGAACCCGTAGCCGTTATTCAAATAGGTCGGCAGCATCACGCCATTGGGAATGCCGTCGTGCCGCGGTCGCAGATAGTCGAGGGTCGATGCGTAACAGGGCCAATCGGATCGCGAGGCCATGTGCGTCGCGCCAATCGGCATCTTGTCGATCCCGGTCAGGACCATGTGCGTCGCGTGTTCGTGACTCGGCAGGCCATGCGTCATCGAGCGAATCACGGCGTACTTGTCCGATCGAGCGGCCAGCTTCGGCAAGTGCTCGCAGACATCCATTCCCGGCGTCCGCGTGGCGATCGGCTGAAACGTGCCGCGCACTTCGGCCGCAGCTTCCGGCTTCAAATCGAACATGTCGAGATGACTCGGAGCTCCGGTCAAAAAAATGAGGATTACGCTGCGAGCACGCTTCTCGCCAACCGGCCGGGATTCCGCCGCGGGCGATTGCTGCGCGAGCAACGTCGGCAAACCAAGCCCCAGCAAACCGGAATAGCCGACCTGCAACAGCTCGCGCCGATTGAGGCCGAGCGTGTGTTGATGCGAACGTCGTGAAGTCATGTCGTTGGCTTTCCGCGGTAAGGGGTCGGGAGTCTTTTTCATGCCGCACAATACGAGTCAAACAATCGAAAAACTCTCGACTGCGGCATGAAAAAAGACTCCCGACCTCGTAGCGCTGATGAATCTCCGAGTCGGGCATTCTGAAAACACACACGACTCGGAGAGTCGGGCTACGGGCTACTTTTCTTCCGCACGATAGGTTCATCGGGCATGGGTGGGAATCGGGAATCATCGTAGGGTGGCAGGTCGGGTGGCGTGATGCCGAGGTCGGCGAGGTGCGCGGCGGCGTTGCTCAAGCCGAAGGCGTAGGCGAAAGGAGGGCCGTCGAGCCAGGCTTTTTCGTAGGCTCGGAGCGCGGCTTTTCCGGCTCGGTCGAGGGCGGTGGTTCGTTCCGGCGAGTCGGCTGGGAGCAGCGCGGCGCAGGTCCGTTCGAGGCTGGCCAGGCGGTTGAAGGCGTCGGCTTGGAACAGCGGATATGGACCTCGCTCGGCGCGGTCCCAGACGTCGTCCAGCAACCGCTCGGCTTGATCGAGATGCTCAGCCGGCGTGAGTTGCAGCGACGTCGTCAACGACTCCGGCTCGCGCCGACCCAGCGGGGAACCAAGCGTGCCGTCATGCGAAGTAGCCACGCTCGCCAGAGCGTGGGTCGGCGAGGCGACAGCGTGCGTGCCCTCGCCCCTCACTCTGGCGAGCGTGGCTACGGGAGTGCGAGCCAGCGCCTCATGCAGTTCCGCCAGCGCGATCAGCGTGGGGAGTTCTTCGTCGACGAGATCGCACTTGCGAGCGCGGGTCAGGGCGTGATGCAGCCGCTCGTTAGCGAACTCGTAGAGCGAGCGACTCGTCTGCTCGGATTCGGGCGGGCCGCCTGAGCAACGCAAAGCCGCCGTCCCTTGCAGCCGCGCGGCACGGATGAAATCCGCTTCTTGCTTCCAGACGGCAGCCATTTCCCAGGCCCGATCGGCCAGCGTCCGCGCGATCACACCCTCGCCGAACCACAGGGCGACTGCGGCGCGGGAGGCGGACACGACACCGGTCATTTGTTTATCACCGAGTTGCTCGAACTGTTGTTGCGAGGTTTCCAGAGCAGTGAGGACTTCGTGTCTGATCTCTGACTCGGCAACTTTTTTGAAACGCACGGCTAATCCCAATCCGAACATCAGCAAACTCATGGCTTCCTCGAACTCGTCTCCAAGTTCGCGCGTGATCCGCAAGGCGGAGCGGGCTGAGACTTCGGCTGCTCGCACGGCACCTGACAGCCGCTCGGCGTACGACAAGTTATTGCAGCCGATGCTCAGGTTGCTTTGGTCTTTGGATTCCTCGTCAAGGTCACAGACCCGGCGAAACAGCGGCACGGCGGATTTCGGCTGGCCGCTCAAGAGGTAGGCCCCCGCCAGCGAATTGAGCGTGTAGCTCTGATCGCGCGGTGTGCTGACTCGCGGGAGCCGGTCGGTGCCGTCGGGGAACAGCCGCTCGACCAGTTCGATCCGCAGGCGACTGGCACTCAGTCGGTACAGCGTCGCAGTGTCCAATCGGTTGTAAAACACGTCGCAGGCGTCGTCGAAGCGGCCCAGTTCGATCAGCGCGTGAAATAGCTCGATGGCGGGCGTCAGGTCTTCGAGGCTGGTGACGTTCAAGTGGTCCGGCACTTCGATGGGTTGGAAGTGCGCTTGCAGCGTCTCGCAGACTTCGCGGCGACGCTCCTGGCCCAGCGAGTTCCACACCACGCCCCGCACGATCGGGTGCAAGTCATAGCGATTCGCCGCTCGGTCCCAGCCCACCAACCCGCGGTCTTCCAGCTCCGTCAACGCGGCATCCAGCGCCGCTTGATCGAACGTAGGATGGGCACTCTTGCCCGTCACATTTTGTGTTTGATCTTTGGCACCGCGCTTTCGAGCCGACTTCTTACGCGAAGACGGATGGGCAAGAGTGCCCATCCTACAAGCCAAGTCCTTGAGCGTTTCGTATGTTGTCGGCATGCGGAACGCCGCGATGGTTTGCAGCAGCCAGATGTGCGAGCCGCTCAACCCGCGCAGTGCATGGCTCAATACATGCGAGCGGCGTTGATCGTGAGCCAGACCGAACGGATTGAAGTCGGGATGCTCGGCCCGCCACTTTTCGAAATCGCCGCGCGCCGAGCGGTCTCTCGCGACCTCGCTGGCCAGAGCCTGCACGAGCAACGAATGCTTCTCGAACGACGCCAACACCGGCAGCACGTTCTCGCGCGCACCGCGTGCTCCGAACGACCGCCACAACTCCAGCGCGTCATCGTCGCTCAGCCCCGGCAGGAAGTACGCGAAGCACGACGTCACCGGCTCGCCCAACGCGTCGATTTGCAAGTCCGACGGATATAGTCGGGTCGTCACCAGCACTCGCGCGGCTCGCACATGAGTCAGCTTGCGCAGAAACGAACCGACGCGCGGATCGGACGTCAGCCGCAGCCGAGCTTGCCCTGTGTAGGACTGCGCCGCCGTTTCATCGAGACCATACGCTTCGGCCACACGATGCGCGGTGCGCTGATCGAGTTCGTCGTCCTCCAACCCCCGCACGTTCCCGCCCGAGTACGCCAGCAACAGCCGCTCCAACCCATCCAGCACGATCAGAAACGGCTGCGTGTCGAGCAGATGCAGCAGCCACGCTTCACGCTCCGCCACGGGCTGCGCTTTGGCTTGCTCGATCGAGATCTTCGCCGTGTACGCCAACGCGCGAATCACGAAATTCTCGAAGCTGGCATCGGA
Source organism: Planctomyces sp. SH-PL62 (assembly GCA_945893045.1). Taxonomy (GTDB): domain Bacteria; phylum Planctomycetota; class Planctomycetia; order Planctomycetales; family Planctomycetaceae; genus SXKJ01. The sequence goes on along the minus strand of CAMDEA010000005.1, from coordinate 69,003 downwards.
CTCGTAGAAGCTCCACCACATGCGCCCGGCCAGCGGTCGCATTTCCTGGTCGGCGATGTTCTGAAACCAGTGCCAAGCCAACGCACTCTTCCCCTGCCCGCCGATCGCCACGAAGAAAAACAAACGCGACCGATGCAGCCGGCTGACGATGCGATTCATGGCCGCTTGGTGGGACACGCCCAGCGAGTCAGCCGCATGCCGAGTCCCCGCCACCCAATCGGTGAGCCAGTTCAATTCGTGCCGTCGTCCGACGAGACCACCCGGCGCGGTCAGCAGCGTGTAGGGATGCGCGACGTACACCTCAGGAGCCGGCGGGATCGGGCTGACGTAATGGAACTCGGTCTGCCGCTTCTGTTCGGCGTCGCTCTTGGGCAGCTTCGACAATGAGTCGATCAACAGCGAACGCAGATGTTCGGACGACTTAAAGATCCCGGCGACTCGCAGCGAGCCGATCTCGTCCTTGAGTTTCTTGAGCTTGGCCGCTCCGTCACCGGTCTCGACGTCGGACGGTCGCACCGGATGATCGTCGTGCATGAAGAAGATCAACCTCGGCATGTCCCGTTCAACGGCGCGGCGGTACTCCATCTCGGTGATGGAGATCTGCTGCGGATTGTCGAAGCCCGGCACCCAGCCGTAGCGGTACGCGAAAATGCCAAGATAGATGTCGGCCTCATCCACCATGTCGAGCGACGCCTGGATGGCATTCGCATCCATGGCCGGCAGGTGCTCCATCATGATCGGATCGAAGCTCTGCCTGAGGCAGGCATCGAGCACATCCTGGCGATGATCCGGCAAATCCCGCGCGGTGCTGCTGACCATCACCTTGCGTTTGCGTGGGGTGGGCTGACTTGGCAGCGGGGTTGGCAAGTCAGGTTCTGGTGATGTCAGGGTCGGCATGGCTGCTCGTCATGAGTGGGTTCGTCGAGGAGATCAGTTGCCAGTCGGCTGCAATCTCAGGAGTCGACTTCGTGTCCCAAGCCGCTCCTTCAACGCATTTGTTGAGCCGCGAGCCGGTTCGCCTTCTCCGGACGGCGACGGTACTCAGCCCCACAGTCCTTGCAGATTCTCTTTCTCAAGCACGCCGAGGGGAAATCTCTTGCTGAAGGGATGGTTGGCGATGCCGGCGAATTCGCGCAGCGCGGCGTGAATGTGTTCCGGACGCACGCGGATGCCGTTCTCTTTGTCGCACGCGAGCGTTTTCGGATCGACGGGGATATGGAACTGTTTCTCATCGGTCGCACCGATAACTCGATTGCCCTGGATGCCGCGGCCGAGAAACATGATCGAGCCGATCGACCAATGATCTTTGCCGTTCCCTTTGTTGTAGGTCGGCGTGCGGCCCATCTCGCTTTGGACGATGACGACGAGCTGGTCGCGGATCTTCAACTCTTCGGCGCGGCGGAGGACGTAAGCGATGCCGGCGAGAAACTCCGGGATGAGCTTCATCTGATCGACGTCGTTGTTCGCGTGGCTGTCGAACTGGCCGATCGTCAGATTGGCCGAGACGCACACTCCGGCCTTGAACGAGGCCAGCGCGATCTCGGCCTGTTGCGAGAGTCGCTCTTTGGGAATCGACGACGGGATGTATGCGGTGACTCGCTGCAATGCCTTCGAGTTGACCTGGGCGGCATACAGCATGTTCTCGGCCCGTTCGAGGCGGGGGAGTCGCGGCTCCTGCGCGCGGGCGTCGTTCTCGGCGGCTAAGGCTTGCTCGATGCGATCGAGGGCGAAGCGGTCGTGGAACGGCGAGCGGGCGTTGCCCTCAACGGCGTCGGCGTTGGCGATCTTTTGCAGCGACGGCAAGTACGGGACGCGCGACATCGCCACGAGATTTCCGGTCGCCGAGTAATTGCCGAACGTCAGAAACGAAATCGGGCAGGTCGGCCCTTGGCAGGCGGCGACGAGCGCGGCGAACGTCGGATACGCCAGGCTGTCGAGCTTGCCGGTCGCCATGTAGCGCGCGCCGGGCGAATGGTTATTCACCGAGTAGTCCAGCCCGTTGAGAACCAGCAACTGGTCGCCGAACTCGGCGTAGAAATCTTCGTTGCTCATCCCCCCTTGCTGGTGCTTGGCGGTCGGCGCGAACTTGTGCGCGCCGCGAGTCAGGATGTCTCCCTCTTGGTACAGCCGATTGATCTCGTTGATCCCCTTGGGGTCCATCAAGTACGTCGTGTCCCAGCCGCCGGAGGCGTTGAACACGAGGTAGTACGGCCCGCCATACGCACCGTCGTCGTCCTTCGCGCGAGCCGTGATCGGCCAATCAAACGGCATCGCCAAGCCGAGTCCCGCGAGACCACAGAGTTTCAGAAAATTGCGTCGCATGGGAGACTCTTTCAAACGTAGCCCGATCTCTCCGAGTCGGGCGTCTTCCGCCATCGGCCCGACTCGGAGAGATCGGGCTACGTTATTCGTAAAGAAATTCCGGTCGTCGGAGCAGGTACGTCACGACGCCGCGCCACGCGCGGATCGTGTAGTGCGGGTCTGCTGGGGCATCGGGGACGTTGTGCCGGCAGTGGTAGTTTTCGATTCGCTCGATCCCCTTTTGCATTTGAGCATCGCTGACGATCCCGGCGAACAGTTGGAACGAGCGTTCGACTTCCAGTGAATCCACGGCGTCGTGTCGTCCGAGAATCCGCTCATGCAAATGAGCGATCGCGCGGCGGATCGCGAGGTCGTTCTCCGGTGATGTCGCGGGCACGACGCTTGGTTCGATGTGGGGGAACAACAGCCGCTCGGCCGGTTCGCGTGCGAAGTCGCGCAGCGTTTGGCGGCAAGCGACCTCGTTGGCCAACATGCGTTGGATCGCACCCATTGCTCCGCTGGGATCGAAGGCGCGTTCGGTGACTTCCTGGGAATCGATCGCGCCGTAAAGCATCGCCATTTGATCGTGCAGCTTGCCCCACGGCGTGCCGAACACGGCGTTGACTTTCCGTTCGACTTGCTCCGGCGAGAGCATTCGAGCCAACCCGATGTCGTCGAGTTCCGCCCGTCGCGCCGAGTCTTTGGCAACGGTCGCGAGGCCATCGGCGCGATAAAAATCCGAGACGATCCAATCCTGGAAGACGCGTTTAAGATTGAACTCGTTCTGCGCGAACCGGCCGGCGATCGCTTCGATCTGGCAGCGTTGCTCGGCATAGGCCCGGCGTTTGGCGGCGAAGAGCGGGTCGTCGATCTCTTTCGGCGGGAGCAGCGCCTTGCGGCCGGTGAGGATGTAATAAACGTGCTCGACCATCGCGACGGCGAAGCGCGGGTCGCGGGCCGTTCGCTCGCCGAGCCATTGCAATGAACGCCAACGTTCTTCGGTCGGAAGATCGTCCCCCTCGAAGCCAGCTCCGAACATGTCGGTGAACCAGCCCTCTTTCCGCTTGCCGTAGATCGCGAAGTTCGCGTCGAACCGCCAGTAATCCTGAAACAATCCGGCGACCGGATCGAGCGTCTTGTGACACACGACGCACTCGGACGCCTGCATCGTCGGGACTTCGTACTTCGCTGACACAGCAGCGGCGTCGGACACGCGGGCCGCGAGTTCGAGCACATCCACGCCGAGAAAATGCTGGTAGTACATCCGCGCTCGGAGTCGGTTGCGATTCGTCTCGGTCGTCGGGTAGCGAGCGAGATACTGAAACTGGCTCAGCAACCCCGCGTGCGGGTAGAAGCCGGTCTCCGAGTCCTGATTCTCTTGCTTGTTGCGGCCGGCGAGCGCTTTGAGTTTCACCGGCACATACTCGAACGGGGCGTCCGAGTTCTTGAACTGCTCTTTCAACTCGTCGAAGACTCCGTAACCGCGGGCCGAGTACGGCGAGACCATGATGTAATCGGCCGTGACGATTTCTGTGAACGGCCGGTCGTTGCGGACGATGTGCTCAATGAGCTTCATCGGTTCGCCGAGCAGCGCCTTGCGATACTCGCCGGCGATCTTCCACTCCGTCCGCTGCCGTTCGTTCTTGTCGGCGATGTGGCTGAGATCGTACTTCTGATACCACAGCCGAGTCTTCTCAAAGTGCTCGTACGAGAGCACCGCCGCGTCCGCGTTCCCGTCGATGCCGAGCGTCAGGAAGATGTCGTTGAACGCTTCGCGCAGCCGGTCGTAAAACGCCTCCTCCCGCATCACGTCATCGAGGGTTTTCGGCAGAGCGTTCAAGCCTCCAACGGCCACGGCGGACAATTCAGCTTCGGTCGGCAAGCGTCCCGCCAGCGACAGCGTGGCTCGCCGCAGCAACCGGCGGTCATCGAGCATCACGACGCCATCGAAGAACGGAGTCGCGTGCTTATCATCGGCCGCGCCCGGCAACCGTTCCGCCGGCGGAGCATTCGTCCGCCGCACGAAGTCCGCGAGGATGCGATACGTCGTCGAGTCCGCTTTCAATACTTCTTCGCCGCCGTGATCGAGACCGCCCGTCGCTTTCAAGAGGATGCGAAACTGCTCGCCCTCCTTGACCTGAGCCATCCGCGCGAACTCGGCTCGGTTGTGCCGCATCGCCGCGTCCCGGTCGGCTCCCTGACTCCGCTGCGGATCCTGCAAGACGAACTTGCTCTTCTCGGCATCTCCGCCAGTCTTGTGACACTTGAGACACTCTTGCGCGCCGACTTTGGTCCAGACTTCCTCGGCAAAGAACCGATCGACAGCGGCGGCGCATCCCGGCCCGTTGTTTGTTTTGATCTCTTCGCCGAAGGCGAGCACGACCCCGATTAGGACTGCAACACTGACAGCAACGAGGCGCGCGGCAAAAGCCATGACGGAATCTCCAACATACGACAACGCGAACGGAAAATGTCCTAACAGGCTCGCTCGGCGGTGTCCACGTTCAGCCGTGAAAACCACGGCTGGCCAATTTGTGAATTGGGGTGGCACGTCCTGACCATCGGGAAGGACGTGGGAATCGCGATCAACACGGGATACCACGCCCTTCCCGATGGTCAGGGACGTGCCACCCATGACTGCAAACTCAATATTCGAACTTCTGGCCAGCCGTGCCAGGAAAACCACGCGGCTCGTCCCATCGAGTCGGTTCGATTTCGTAACCAGCCGTCGCTCTCGCTCACCCAGCCTGTGCAGTTAGGATGGCCGTCGTTGAGACGTTTTTTCGGAGGGCGGTTGCATCGTGAACTCCAAGCTTGGTCTCGTCGCTGTGATCCTGTGGTTCTCGCCGTTGACGTGGCTGCCGGCCGCGGAGGCTTCGCGCAAACCGAACGTCATTGTCTTTCTCGTGGACGACATGGGCTGGAGAGATTGCGGAGCGTATGGCTCGACGTATTACGAAACGCCGCACATCGACCGGTTCGCGTCGCGAGCGATGCGGTTCACGAATGCGTATGCGCAGCCGTTGTGCTCGCCGACGCGCGCGAGCTTGATGACCGGCAAGTATTCGGCTCGGCACGGCATCACGAGCGCGACGGGGCATCAACCACCACAACCGGCCGGACACAAGTTTCTGCCGGAGGCTGGCCCCGCCACGCAAGCGATGCTCACGCCGGAGAGCAAGAATTATCTCGAACCGTCCGAGTACACGCTGGCCGAGGCGCTGCACGACGCGGGATATCGGACGGCTCACATTGGCAAGTGGCATCTGGGACTGACGCGACCGTACTGGCCGGAGCAGCAAGGTTTCGACGTCGCGTTTCATTGTCATCCCGATCCGGGTCCGCCGGGGAATTACTTCTCGCCGTACTCCGTGAAGCTGGATGGCGAGCCGCGCGGGCAAAGCCGAGCCGGCACGATCACCGATGGGCCGGACGGCGAATACATCGTCGATCGACTGGCGGACGAGGCGGTCAAGTTCATCGAAACCAATCGCGACCGGCCGTTCTTCCTGAACTTGTGGAACTACGGCGTGCATGGTCCGTGGGGTCACAAGGCGGACTACACGCAGGCGTTCGCGGCGAAGAAAGACCCGCGCGGCGAGCAAGGGAATCCAATCATGGCGTCGATGCTGCGCAGCGTCGATGAGTGCTTCGGCCGTGTGCTCGCCGCGCTCGACAAGCACGGCTTGGCTGAGAATACGATTGTCATTTTCAACTCGGACAACGGCGGCAATACGCACAGCAACACCGGCGAGAGCGCGAAGGATCAACGCAAGGCGGCGACTCCGCAGACCGCCGACTGGCGCAAGTGGGCCGGCAACCAACCGCCGACGAACAACGCTCCGCTGCGCGACGGCAAAGGCACGCTCTACGAAGGGGGCACGCGCGTCCCGCTGATGTGGTCGTGGCCCGGCCGCATCAAGTCCGGCTCGACCAGCGACGCCGTTGTCGGACACATCGACCTGTATCCGACGCTGCTGGAACTGCTCGAACTGCCTCGACCAAAGCCACAAAAGTTTGACGGCGTCAGTTACGCGGCAGTGCTGAAGCAAACCGGCTCGCTGAATCGCACGGCGTTCTTCAATTATTTCCCGCACGGCGGCGGTCCCGGCCGAGCGGGCGGTGTGTGGGTCCGCTCCGGCGATTGGAAGCTAATCCGCTGGTTCGGCGTGCCGAGCAGTGATGTGGCTCGATGGGAATTGTTCAACCTGCGCAATGACCTCGGCGAATCGCGGAACCTCGCATCGGAACAACTCGCACGCGTGAAGGAACTCGACGCGCTGATCGACGGGTTTCTCGCCGACACCGGCGCGACGTACCCGCGACCGAACCCCGCGTTCAAACCAACCACCACGAAGCCGGCCGCAACCACGACGGCTGCGGAATCCGATCCGCTGGATGGCTGGAAAGCGCGCGTCTGCGATGCAGTCGTGAAGGACGGCGTGTTGACGATGACCGGCAAAGGCAAAGCCGGAACCGCGTTCCTCGGTCACGGCTTGGGCAAGCAATCCGGCCCGGCCAAGCTGACGTTCCGCGTGCGATCACCGACTGGCGGCGCGGGCAAAGTCGAATGGCTTCCGAACGGAGCCGGTGACTCGACGGAATCAAAATCCGTGGCGTTCGACGTTCCCGCCGGCGAATGGAAAGAGATCGCCGTGGACTTATCGGCGACGGGACCGCTGGGCGTTGTCAGGTTGTATCTGCCGGCACACGAGAAGCCGGTCGAACTCGATTGGATCGAAGTCACCAGCAAAACCGCGAAGCCGCAACGCTGGGATTTCCCCGCGAAGTGAGGCGGTCGTGAATCCGAATCACGTTGACCAGAAACCAACAGGAGTCAGCTCATGCCCATCCGAATGATCGTTGCGACGCTGATGTTGTGCGGCTTGGCGAGTTCCTTGGAGGCTGCCGAGAAACGGCCGAACGTGCTTTTCATCGTTTCCGATGACCTCAACAACATGCTGGGCTGCTACGGCGATCCGTTGGCCAAGACGCCGAACATCGACCGGCTGGCGGCTCGCGGCGTGCGGTTCGATCGAGCTTACTGCGCCTTCCCGCTGTGTGGGCCGAGCCGCAACGCGCTGCTGACCGGGTTGTATCCCAACAGCACCGGGATACTGGCCAATCAGCAGATCTTTCGGCAGACGATTCCGTCGCAGGTCTGCCTTCCGCAGGCGTTTCGTCAGGCGGGATATTTCGCGGCTCGGATCGGCAAGCTGTATCACTACAACGTTCCGAATTCGATCGGCACGAACGGACACGACGATCCGGCCTCGTGGGAATTGGAACTCAACCCGGCTGGCGTCGATCGGCTGGAAGAACATCCGAAAATCTTCTCGCTGACGCCAAATCAGTTCGGCGGGACGCTCAGTTGGTACGCCTCGCCAAAGAGCGACGCGCAGCACACCGACGGGCTGGAAGCCGAAGACGCCGAATGGGTGCTCGAACGCTGCGCGAAGCGGAAGGACCGGCCGTTCTTTCTCGCCGTCGGATTCTTCCGGCCCCACACGCCGTATGTTTCGCCGAAGACCTACTTCGACATGTATCCCGAAAAGGACATGCCCGTCGTGCAAGGCGTGAAGGAAGATCAGGCCGATATCCCGGCTCCGGGGCTCGGCAGCTACAAGAAAGAACAGGACAAGCTGACCGACGATCTGCGACGGCAAGCTCGGCAGGCGTATCTCGCCAGCATCAGTTTCATGGACGCGCAAGTTGGCCGAGTCGTCGATGCGCTCGATCGACTGAAACTCTCCGACAACACGATCATCGTTTTCACCAGCGACCACGGCTACCACATGGGCGAGCACGGCCTGTGGCAGAAGATGAGCCTCTTTGAAGAGAGCGCTCGCGTGCCGCTGTTGATCGTCGCGCCGGGAGTGGCGGCGAAAGGTGCGGCGGCGAAGTCGCCAATGTCGCACATCGACTTGTTCCCAACGCTGGCCGAACTGTGCGGCGTTAAAGCTCCGGCCAACCTGCAAGGCCAAAGCCTCGTGCCGATGCTGCGCGACCCGACCGTTGCCGGCCGAGGCTGGGCGATCACGCAGGTCATGCGCGGCGGAGGCCCGAATCGAGCTTCCGTCACGACGAATGTCGGAGCCGACGGACCGCGCTACTTCGGTTACACGCTGCGCACGCCACGCTGGCGTTACACCGAATGGGACGAAGGGAAGAAAGGCCGCGAACTCTACGACCACGACGCCGACCCACGCGAACTGACGAACCTCGCCAGCAAACCCGAACACGCGAAAACCATCGAAGAGCTTTCGCAACAGGTCCGCGCCGCCGCGAAGACAACCTTTCCGCCGTCCGGTCAAACGCCGGAGATTCAGCCAGGAGTCTGGGCACCCCTGCTTACGGAGCCGTGATCTTCACCCTTCGTGCAATCCAACGTCGTTCGGACGCCTACGTCCGAACTGTTGAATGACCGGACGTAGGCGTCCGGTCTACGACAGAGTCATCCATTTCCCACAGGCGTCCCATGAAGCTCGCTGTCTCACTTCTGTTGTTCGTTGCCACCATGTTGACAGGCATTCGCCCGCTCGCGGCGGCCGAGTCGCGACCCAACATCGTCTTCGTGCTGATCGATGACTTCGGTTATGCCGACTCCGGCCCGTATGGTGCGAAGGACATTCGCACGCCGAACATCGACCGACTCGCGCGCGAAGGGGTCAAGTTCACCGACTTCTACGCCAACGCTCCGGTCTGCACCCCGACGCGCTGCGGGTTCATCACCGGCCGCTGGCAGCAGCGAGTCGGCTTCGAGTGGGCGATGGGCTTCTCGGCGGAGTCCTTCCGTCGCAAGGGCAATGAATGGGTGTCGGAGCCGGACTTTCATTCGCTCGGCCTGCCGACGTCCGTGCCGACGCTGCCGAAGATGCTCAAGGCCGCCGGCTATGCCACCGGAGCATTCGGCAAATGGCATCTCGGCTACAAAGACGAATTCAATCCGACCAAGCATGGCTTCGACGAATACTTCGGCGAGCTGCTCGGTCACTGCGACTACTACACGCACTCGTACTACGACGGCACCTACGCGCTGCGCGACGGCCTGGAGCCAGTGAAGGTCGATGGCTACCTCACCGACCTGCTCAATCGCCGAGCCGTCGAGTTCGTCCGCAAGCACGCGCGTGAGCCGTTCTTTCTGTACGTGCCGCATCTCGCCGTGCATTCTCCGTATCAACCCCCCGGCCGTCCAAAACCGAGCGTCACGAAAGCCAACATGTACGACGGCGACCGCCGCACCTACGCAGCGATGGTCGAGAAGGTCGATGAAGGAGTCGGCCTGCTGCTGGCCGAATTGGAGAAGCAGGGCGTGCTCGACAACACGCTGTTCGTGCTCAGCAGCGACAACGGCGGCGAGCGATATTCGGACAACTCGCCGCTGTTCCATCACAAGTCCACACTCTGGGAAGGAGGCATCCGCGTCCCCTGCCTGATGCGCTGGCCCGCGAAACTGCCAAAAGGAAAAGTCACGAACCAAGTCGGTATCACGATGGATCTGACCGCAACGTTCGCCGCCATCAGTGGGGCAGGCTTCCAGCCTGCCAATTCAAATACCCAAAGGCAGGCTGGGAGCCTACCCCACATTGCGTTCGACGGCATCAACCTGTTGCCGGTCCTCACCGGCGAACAGCCGGAGCAACCGCGCACGCTCTGCTGGCGCATCGACCGCACCGGCCGCCAGCAAAAGGCGGTGCGACATGGCCATTGGAAATACATCCAAGACAGCAACGTCGAGATGCTGTTTGACCTGTCCACGGACATCGGCGAACGCCGCGACGTGTCGTTCCAGAATCCAGAAACCTTCGTTGACCTCAAACGCCGGCTCGCCGCCTGGGAAGGCGAACTGGCCAAGGAACGCCCGGAGTTCCTCGTCAAGTAGCGCGTTCATTGGAGAGAACTCATCATGCCGAATGACAACGTCTTCCTCGCCTCGCTGACGCGACGCGATTTCTTGGCGGCGTCTGCGGGAACAGCACTCGTGTTTCCGCGAGCGGTCTCGGCCGGCGTCCTTGCGGCGGCGGAGGGGGAATTGCATCAGGCGACCGGCACTCGCGTCGGCGAGGTCACCGAAAACTCGGCGATCGTTTGGACGCGGCTCACGAAGCATTCGCAACGCAACAATGACGGAGTCGTGTTCCCCAAGAAGGTGGACCGGCAGAACAAACAGGCCACGACAGTCCCGGTCGAACAGATCGAAGGAGCCTGTCCCGGTCAGGCCGGCCGAGTCCGTTTGCGTTTCGGCTTGAAAGACGACCTGAGCGACGCGGCCGAAACCAAATGGGTCGATGTCACCGAGGCGACGGACTTCATTCATCAGTTCAAGCTGAGCGGCCTGAAACCCGACGCCACGTATCACTACCTGAGTCAAACGGCGGCGACCGGCGACTCCAAAGTGAGTGGCGAGTTTCGTGGCAAGTTCTCCACCGCGCCCGTCCCGACGACACCGAGTGCCTTTCGTTTCTGCGTGATGACCTGCCAAGGCTATCAGGATCGCGATCATGCGGACGGGCATCCGATTTATCCGTCGATGCTCGCGCTGCAGCCGAAGTTCGTGACGATGACCGGCGATCTCGTGTACTACGACAGCAACGAGCCGCGCGCGGTCACCCCCGCACTGGCTCGGCTGCACTGGGAGAGAATGTTCAGCCTGCCCCGGCTGGTCGCCATGATGCGGAATGCGTCGAGCTACTGGCTGAAAGACGATCACGACACGCTCAGCGACGACTCGTGGCCCGGCATGAAGGCCGGTGAGCTGACGTTTGCCGAAGGCCAGAAAATCTTCCGACAGCAGGCTCCGATCAGCGAGCCGAGCTATCGCACATTTCGCTGGGGCCGCGATCTGCAAATCTGGTTCACCGACGGCCGCGACTTCCGCTCGCCCAACAAGCTGCCTGACGGCCCGGACAAAACCATCTGGGGCACCGAGCAAAAGGCGTGGTTCAAACGCACGGTTCAGGAGAGCACCGCCACTTGGAAGTTGCTCATCAGCCCCACACCGCTGGTCGGTCCGGATCGAGCGAACAAGAACGATAATCATTCCAACACCAGCTTCGCTCACGAAGGCAACGAACTCCGCCAGTGGCTCAAGCAGCATGTCCCCGACAACTTCTTCGTCATCTGCGGCGACCGGCATTGGCAGTACCATTCGGTGCATCCGACCGCCGGAACTCAAGAATTCAGCGTCGGTGCGGCGAGCGATTCGCACGCGGGCGGAACCCCGGGCGAAAACAAAACCTATCACCGCTTCCACCGCGTGAAGGGCGGCTTCCTGTCCATCGAACTGCGTCCCGACGGCCAGCAAAGCCAAATCACATTCCACCTCTGCGACGTCAACGGTGAAGTGGTTTACGAGGCGGCATTCCGCCGAGCTGTCCCAGCAATGTGACACTTGCCGCACAGCGACCGAGACTCGATACGTCATGGCTGCAAGCGCGTGCTTGCCAACGATCACCATTTCAGCTGGCTTCGCTGCCCAACGAGAGGTAGTAGTGAATGCGAAGATCGGCGGCGGTACGAGTACAATCCAACGCAGTTTTCATCGTAAAGTTTGAGGACCTCGCACCGTGCTGACTGGACTCTATGAGCAGCTCGTGACCGTCGCTCTACAGCGCGACCTCGAACAATTGGTTGATCCACGGTTGTATGCGCTCGCGCCAATCGATTCAGAAGACTCCCATTCGGCAATCGCGCAGTATCTCGAACATGTCCTTGCGAATAGCCTCGCGGTGTTCCGTGGTGGAGACGCGGCGGAGCGACAGAAGCGCTTGGTCGATCGCATCATCACAATGTTGACTGAGGAATTGGGCAGCGATTGGACAGACGCCCTGAGTATCTCGACGCCTTTCCGGCGTCTTCTCGCGGTTCACGCCAATCACGCCGGGACTTCATGCGAACGGCCAGATACGCCGTTGGCGCGTTCTGCTTTGTTGACGGGATCCCGATTGGACCCAAGTCTCGGCAGCCAGCTTCGCAAGGAGATCGCGACGGCGGACCGGATCGACATCCTGTGTTCGTTCATTAAATGGAGCGGCCTTCGAGTATTGGTGGAGGATCTGCGCCAAGTTGCAGCGAGGCCGTGTGCAATTGGCCCGCGCATTCGGGTGATAACGACCAGCTACATGGGCGCAACCGATCCGAAGGCGGTCGAAGAAATCGCCCGACTCCCGAACACCGAGATTCGGGTCAGCTACGACACGAAACGTACGCGGTTGCACGCGAAGGCTTACATCTTCCACCGGGAAACAGGGTTCGGCAGCGCGTACGTGGGATCAGCAAATCTCTCGAACGCGGCCCTTTCCGAAGGTCTCGAATGGACCACGAAAATCAGCCATTACGAGTTGCCGTACCTGTGGGAGAAAATTAGCGGAAGCTTTGAGACCTATTGGCAGGACGATGAATTCCAAGTCTTCAGCGGCGATGCTCCCGAACGGATGAGGCGAGCGATCGCGCACGAAAGGGCAAGTGCCAATGAGCCGAGAGCAGCGTTCATGTTTGACCTTCGTCCGTATCCATTTCAGGAAGAAATCCTTGATGTTCTTGCTGCGGAACGGGAAGTCCAGCAAAAGCACCGACACCTGATTGTTGCCGCCACCGGCACCGGCAAGACGATGATTGCTGCATTCGACTATGCCCGCACGTGCCGCGAATCGGGCACCAAGCCGTCTCTCCTGTTCGTCGCTCACCGCGAAGAGATTTTGCAGCAGTCACTCGGTGCCTTCCGAGGCGTTCTTCGTGACCAGAACTTTGGTGATCTACTCGTCGGCGGAAGAGACCCCGAACAGACTCGCCATTTGTTCTGCTCAATCCAAAGTTACAACTCTCGCGAACTGTGGCGACACCCACCTGACGAGTTTGGTTACATCGTTGTCGATGAGTTTCACCACGCAGCGGCACCAAGCTACCGTCAGTTACTTGATCATGTGCAACCTCGAATCCTTTTGGGATTAACTGCGACACCGGAGCGAACCGATCAGCTTGATGTCCTGCATTGGTTTGGCGGACGGACAAGTGCCGAGATTCGGCTGCCGGATGCGATCAATCGGCGGCTCTTGTGCCCGTTCCAGTATTTTGGCGTCGCGGATTCAGTCAACCTGGAAGGTCTGACGTGGCAGCGCGGCGGATACCGCGTTGAAGATTTGGACCGCGTCTATACAGGGAACGATGCCCGTGCGAGTCTCATTCTGGATAAGGTCCATGAGATTTTGCTGAACCCACTTCGGGCTCGCGGGCTTGGTTTCTGCGTCAGTGTGGCCCATGCAGAATTCATGGCGCGGTTTTTCAATTCGCATGGTCTTCCCGCAGCCGCGCTGACCGGGGACTCAAGCGACGAAATTCGGCACTCAGTTCAAGATCGCCTCCGTGCACGCGAAGTGAACTTCATTTTTGTCGTCGATCTCTACAACGAAGGAGTCGACATCCCAGAAGTCGACACTGTGTTGTTCCTGCGTCCGACCGAAAGTCTGACCGTTTACCTTCAGCAGTTTGGTCGTGGCCTGCGGCTGCACGACGAAAAGGACTGTCTGACCGTTCTCGACTTCATTGGTGCACAGCGCAGGGAATTCCGGTTTGCCGCGAGATTTCGGGCGCTGAGCACGAGACCGAATGGCCGTCTCGACAGTGAAATCGAACATGGATTCCCACATCTGCCAAGCGGCTGCGTCATCCAACTCGAGCGCGTCGCGCAGCAGCGAGTGCTCGACAATGTTCGTGAGTCAGTCCGGCTTCTCCGGCCACGAATGGTTGGCAGCATTCGTGAGCTAGGCCGGTACCTCGGACGGCCACCATCTATCGCCGAAACACTGGACTTTCTCGACACATCGCTCGACGAACTTCTGAAACGCGGCCTCTGGTCGCAACTCCTTGCCGATGCGGGGCTAATTCCCAAGCCAGAGGACCCAGACCAGGAGCGACTGGCAAAAGGGCTCCGACGACTTTGCCACATCGATTCGGTCACGCAAATTCGCGAGTTGTTGTCGTACATCGCTCGTATCGAGCTCAACCAGTCACACGCAGCCGGAACCGACCGAGTCATCGAGATGCTGCATGTCACGCTTTGGGGGGACCAGAGCAGAGGATGGACGATAGAAGAAGCGGATGATCGGCTACGGCAAAACTCGTCAGCGGTTTCCGACTTACGAACGATTCTCGAATATCAGCTCGCAAACGCGCCGACGCACAGCTCTGGTCAGAACTTGGACGCGGGCGGCCCGCTGACAATCCATGCCCGGTACACACGCGATGAGATTCTCGTCGGCCTTGGCCACTGGTCACTCGCTAATCGACCAGACCAGCGGGAAGGCGTGTTGCACCTCGCTCAGTCGAAAATCGACGCATTCTTCGTGACGCTGCAAAAGTCTGTGGAGGATTATTCGCCAACAACGATGTACGAGGACTATCTCATCTCGCACGACTTGTTCCATTGGCAATCGCAGAGCAGCACCGCGGTCAATACACCAACCGGCCAGCGGTACATTCAGCATCGTCAAATGGGATATTCTCCGTTGCTCTTCGTCCGAGAAACTCGCGAGTTGGTCTCTGGCATGTCGGCTCCGTACACGTTTCTTGGTCCATGCGAATACGTGTCACACCAAGGCAACCGACCGATCAGCATCGTCTGGAATCTTCAACATGCGGTTCCGGCCAGACTGTTTCGCGAATTGGCGCGACAGGCGACTGGATGACGAGTTGGCCAACGGGGACAAAGCTTGCATCCGTCGGTCGTACCATTAGCCGCCCCGACGTCGTTTCAGTTCCGCATTCCAGAGTGCTCTCGCCTGAACGAGTTTGGGGCGGTTGAGGCGTAGTACGGATTCGGTGACGCGGCCGATGGAGGTGATGGGAATGATGCGTTTGAGCCTTGATTGAAATAACGGCTTGTCGAAAGTTTCAGGTCGCGTCAGACTGAATACCGAAAAAAGAACGGAGAAATCTGACGTCGAAATGAACCGTGGGCGCAATGAAGCGGCTCAGGAACGGTCGCTGCAACGGGTGACGTTTCTGGTCGTGCTCAAATGGCTCACCGAAGCGTTTTCTGAATTGGAGCGTTCGCTGTATGGCACTGACTTTTGAATGGGACGAAGCGAAGGACCACTTAAATCATCAGAAGCATGGTGTGGGTTTTGACGAGGCGAAGTCGGTCTTCAATGATCCGCGGTCGCTCACCATTCACGACGCAGCACATTCCGACGAAGAAGAGCGGTTCATCGACATAGGAACCTCGGCTCGGGGCCGAGTGTTGGTGGTGTCCTACACTGATCGCGAGGCGAATATTCGGATCATCAGTTGCCGCAAGGCGACCAAATTTGAGCGGAAAACTTATGAACAAAACGCCCAAGAAAACTAAGCCGTCACGCGGCACACCAGACTTGCTTCCGGAATACGACTTCACCAAGGGTTTGCGCGGGAAACATTCCCAAGCGTATCGACGTGGACACTCCGTAAAGATTCACCGAACGGACGGAACGATCTCGATCCAACACTTTACGCTGGAAGATGGCGCGGTCATGTTGGCGCAGGATGTGCGCGAGTACTTCCCCGATTCCGATGCCGTCAATCAAGCGCTCCGAACACTGATTCGCTTAGTCCCCAAAAAGCGAACGAGAGTCGCAAATAAGTGAGCGAACTGACCAGACGGAGACGGGATTTCATGAAGCCAGTCTTGTCGATGCTCCCGGTTGTCGTCGCCATTGTCCTGACTATGACCGTTCCGCTGACGGCGGTTGAGTCGCGGCCGAATATTGTGCTCATTCTTGCGGATGATTTGGGTTGGTCGGATTTGGGCTGTTATGGCGGCGAGATTCCGACGCCGCATCTGGATGCACTCGCGGCGGGCGGATTGCGGTTCACGCAGTTTTACAACAACGCGGTCTGCGGGCCGTCGCGAGCGGCGTTGCTCACGGGGTTGTATGCGCAGCGGATCGGGCACTCGGGCACGAACTGGAATCAGCCGAGCGATTTCTCGCGCAGCATCACGATCGGCGAGGGACTGCAACGAGCGGGCTATCACACGATGATGGTTGGCAAGTGGCAGGATCCCGATCTGCCGGCGAAGCGTGGGTTTCAGCGATTCTTCGGGCCGATGTGCGCGGGGAAGATCAGCTACTTTCATGAAGTGCAGGCGAATCCGTTTTACCTCGACGAACAGCGAGTGACGCTACCGGCCGATTTCTATCTCACCGATGCGCTGACCGAGCACGCGCTCCAGTTTCTGAAAGAGGCCGCTCGCCAGCCGGAGTCGAAACAGCAGCCGTTCTTTTTGTACGTGGCGCACATCGCGCCGCATTGGCCGTTGCACGCGCGCGAGTCAGACATCGCACCACATCGCGCCCGCTATCGCGAGCTTGGCTGGGATAAATCGCAGGCCGCGCGGCGAGAACGTCAGCGCGAGATGAGGCTCGTCCCCGATGAGTGGTTGGCCGCGCCGCGGCCCAAAGAGATTCACGACTGGGCGGCTGACAAGTCTCCGGATTGGCAGGCCGAACGGATGGCGGTTTACGCGGCTCAAGTCGCGGCCATTGATCGCAGCACGGGACGGATACTCGAAGCGCTGCGTGAGCGTGGTCAGTTGGAGAACACGCTGGTGCTATTCCTCTCGGACAACGGAGCGGCACCGGACGGCGGCTTGACGCCGGTGGATCGGATGCTGGGCTTCGCTCCGGGATTGGCGACGAACAGCACCTGGCGGCGCGACGGCGTGGCCATTCGACACGGCAGCGGGCCGCAAAATCTGCCCGGCCCGCATGACACGTTCTCCGCTTACGGACTCGCATGGGCGCTGACCAGTAACACGCCGTTCCGAGCGACCAAACTCACGGGCTATGAAGGGGGCATTCGCACGCCGCTCATCGCGCACTGGTCGCGCGGGATCGCGGCTCGCGGACAGGTCGTACACGACGTCGGCCATCTGATCGACTTGATGCCGACGTGCATGGAACTCGCCGGCGCGAAGTACCCCACGGAACTCAATGGCCGCAAACCGCTGCCACTGGATGGCCGCAGCTTGGCTCCGCTGTTTCGCGGCGAGACGCGGGCCGCTCACGAGTTCCTCGCGTGGCGAGTGCCGCAGCATCAGGTTCTCCGCGAAGGGGATTGGAAGATCATTCGTCCCAACGCGAGCGCACCGTGGGAACTGTACGATCTCGCCCGCGATGGCACCGAAACCACGAACCTCGCCGAACAGCGCCCGGAATTGGTTCAACAGCTTGCGTCGAGGTGGCAATCGTGGGCCGCTGACTGTGGCATCAAGCCGTGACTGTTTCAAAAACCGTAGCCACGTTCGCCAGAACGTGGGAACAACTCACGGAAAACCCACGTTCTGGCGAACGTGGCTACGGACTCACTTCTTGACGCGCGGATCGCGGCCGTAGGTGCCGTCTGTTTCATTGGTCGGCAATTGCGGGCGCGAGCGATCCGGGCGGTCTTCGGCGAACCAGCGGTTCTTGGCGAATCGAAATGTTTCCGGGGCGGTTTTGGCTCCGATGTTCACCTCCACGCTGACTTCGGACCGGCGGAAGACGATTGCGTTGTTTTCGATGAGCACGTTGCGGCAGGGGACGAAGCCGGGTTCGGTGGTTTCTTGCAGGATGCGGAAGATCCACTTCTCTGGGAAGAGAATCGTGTTGTCGGAGAACTCAGCGCCTTCCACGCCGGTGAAGGCGCAGGCACACAACGATCCGGAAATCTCGTTCTTGCGGATGAGGATTCGCCGCGCTTCGTATTTCGCGCCGGCCGGCCGGAAGTACGCTAGGCCCGTTGAGCCGCCCGCGTTGATGGGACGTTGGCCGGCGTTGACGAAGCGACAGTTTTCGATCGTCACGTCTTCGCTGCCTCCTTTGCACTGCACTCCGCTGGCTTGCGAGTGACTCGGCTTGCCGGTGAAGCGGCACTCGGAGACCACGACTCGATGACAGCCCACGAAGTCGATCGCCTGTCCGCCCCAGCCTTCGATCGTGCAGTTGCGAATCGTCACGTCGTCCAGGCCGGAGCACTTGAGACCATCGAAATTCCCTTTCGGTCCGATGTCGCTAATGTCGAGATGCTCCAGCCTGACGTTCTGCATTGGGCGATCGGCTCGGCCGCCGTCGTCCAGATTAAAACCGTTGTGGCTCTGACCGCTGGCTCGCAGGTGACGCAGTTTCAGGCCGGAGCAGCCGGAGAAGTGCCAGGCATAGCTGCCCCCTTTGAAATGCGGGGGCTTGTCGGGATCGGCCGCTTCGATCGTCAGATTCGCCACGTCTTTGACGTCGTGGCCGCCCGGATATTCGCCAGGAGCGATTCGCAGAATCGTTCCGGTCGTCAGCGTCGGCAGCGCGGCCCTGAGACTCGCCTCATCGCGGACTTGCACGAGGTCGGTTTGAGCCACCGCAACATTCGCGAGCCACACGATGAGGCAGAAGCCAAGCAGAGATTTCATGATCGACCCCGTTGGTATCCATTCGCGACGCCAAAACAGAAATCCGAACACCTGACCCCGGCTCTGCGCACAGAAGTCGTGCGCCCGATTCAAGCAAAGATCTCGTGAGCCACATTGCCGGCGACATCGGTCAGCCGGAAATCGCGACCGGCGTAGCGGTAGGTCAGTTGTTCGTGATCGAGTCCCATCAGCGCCAACAGCGTGGCGTGCAGGTCGGTCGTGTGCATCCGACCTTCGACCGCGTGCAGGCCGTATTCGTCGGTGGCTCCATGCGAAAAGCCCTTCTTCACACCGGCTCCGGCCAACCACATTGGGTAGCCGGTGATGTTGTGATCGCGGCCGTCAGGGCCTTGAGCAGTCGGCATGCGGCCGAACTCGCTGCCGAACAGGACCAGCGTGTCATCCAACAACCCGCGCTGGCCGAGATCGTCCAGCAGTGCGGCGGTGGGTTGATCGGTCGCGGCGGAGTTCTTGATCAGGTCGCGATGCAGGTTGTTGTGTTGGTCCCAACCGGGATGACAGATCTCGACGAAGCGGACTCCCGCTTCGGTCAATCGCCGCGCCATCAAACATTGCCGCGCGAAGCTGCCGGCCGGGCCGGGCTTCACTCCGTAAGCATCAAGCACTGACTGCGGCTCTTTTGAGATGTTGAGCAGTTCCGGAACCTTGCCCTGCATCTTGAACGCCAGCTCGTAGGATTGAATGACCCCCTCAAGCTGATCCGGCGCGCCGGGCGTTGCGGCGAGGTCGCGGTTGAGCGACTGAATCAAGTCGATCTGCTTGCGTTGCAGTGTCGTCACGGTCTGCGCTTTTAGGTTGGGCACGAAGCCGGTGTCAGCGATCCGCGTGCCCTGGAAGTGAGCGGGCAAGAACGCGCTGCCGAAGTTGATCGCTCCGCCAAAGTTCGCGGAGGGGTTGATCGTGACGTAACCGGGCAGGTCTTGGTTCTCGGTTCCCAAGCCGTACATCAGCCAGGCTCCCATCGACGGCCGCGTCAGCGAGGCGATCGCGGTCCCCGTGTGAAGCTGAATGCACGCCTGCGGGTGCGCCGGAGTGTCCGTGTGCAGACCGCGAATGAAGCAGAGGTCATCGACATGCCTCGCCGTATGCGGGAAGAGTTCCGAAACCCACGTTCCCGTCTGACCGTGTTGACTGAACTTGAACTTGGACGCCGTCAACAGCCCGCCGCCGGGTCCGACCTTGCCGCCGTCCTTTTGAAGCTGCGGCTTATATTCCCAGGTGTCGAGTTGCGAAGCCGCTCCTTCCATGAAACAGAAGATGATTCGCTTGGCCTGCACCTTGGAATGCGGTGCCTTGGGTGCCAGCGGGCGCAGCGCGTGAGGTGGCTCATTGGCGACGGCGCGATTCCGCGCCACGTCTTGGCCGAGCAGTCCGGCGAGCGCGAGATATCCGAAGCCGGCACTGCTGGTCTTGAGCGCTTGCCGCCGCGACAGTCGGCGATCGAGCAAGTTGGAATTCGGTTGAGGATTCAACATCGTCGCATCCTTCGAGAAGGGTCACGTCGTAGACCGGACGCCTACGTCCAGTCTGGCAATCGTTCGGACGTAGGCGTCCGAACTACTTAATAAAACGAAACTCCGCGCTCCCCAGCAGCGCTTGGCAGAAACTGAACCAAGCGGCGTGTCGGGGATCCGTTGGCTCGATGAATTCGTGCTGCGCCGTTTCTTCCTCGCGCGGAACTTGATCGGGGTTGATGATCGCCGCCGCTTGCGCGTTTGTCGCGACCGCCGGAGCTTTGTCGGCCGCTCGTTGGCGCGGTGCTTGCGCGATCTTCGGAGCCGGGACTTCACGAGCGGCCGCTGCGTAGTCCGTCAGATAGTTCGTGCCACGTTCGATCTCGGCGGTCGTCGCGGCCCGGCCCATTGCCAATTGATACGCCAAGTCCACGCGAGCGGCGTCGTTCAGGTCGGTTTGTTTGAGAAGTCGATCGGCAAAGGCCAACGACTGGCGGCGCACGAATGGGTCGTTCAAGAGGTACAGAGCTTGAGTCGCCACCGTCGTCGTGTCGCGGCTGCCGGTGACCATGCCTTGCGTGGCAAAGTCAAAGACGTCCAGCGACGTCGGCGTGATGTTCCGGACCAGCGGCAGATAGACGCTGCGCTGTGTGTTGCGAACGGCACCGCTCAAGAGCCGTTGAGCTTCCGGGCCGTTGTTGCGCAGTTCAGTGACTTTGAAGTCCTTCGCGAGCGATGCCTCAGGGCGAGACAGATTCAGCGTTCCGGCCGCCGCCAGAGTCGCGTCCCGAATCTCTTCGGCATCGAGCCGTCGCGGGCTGTGCCGCCAGACCAACTCGTTCGCGGGATCAGTCGCCATGTGGGTTGAGGGAGTCTCCGATCCGAGTTGATACGCGCGGGTCAACACGATCGCTCGCACGAGCTTCTTGACCGACCACCCCTCGCGAACGAATCGCTGCGCCAGATGATCCAACAACTCCGGATGCGACGGCGCATCGCCGGTCACTCCAAAGTTATCGACGCTGAGCACCAATCCTTGACCGAACAAGTGCTGCCAAATCCGATTGACCATCACGCGCGACGTGAGCGGGTTCTTCTCGCTGGTCAACCACTGAGCCAATTCCAACCGGCCGCTTTGATTCGGATTCACTGGCGGTGCATCGGGGACCGGGATCGTGCCGAGGAATCCGCGTGCCACAACCGGACCAAGTTTTTCGGCTTCGCCGCGCACACGAATTTCGGTGTCGCTGATGGATTGCGAATCGCGAACACCGAACGCGACCGGCCCCTGCATCGCCGGGTCACTGAGCGCGAGCATCTCCGCTTGCAGCTTCGCGACTTTCTCGCGTGCGATGACGTTCTTCTGCCGTCCGTCCGGGGCGAGTTCGTTTCCTTCTTTGCTGTCGGCCAGTGCCTGCAACTCGGCGCGGGCTTCAGCCAGTGCCTTCTTGATCTCATCGCGCTTCGTCGCCGAGTCGGCACTCGAACTTGGTGCTGACCCCAGCTTCAACAGCAGGTCGGTGTCGTAGTAATCGAGTCCGCCGCCCCCCATCTTGTTCCGCACGCCAGCACACAGGTCCGTGCTGCGGAAGATACCCGCCAATGCGTAATAGTCCGTCTGCGGAATCGGATCGAATTTGTGGTCGTGGCAGCGAGCACAACTTGCCGTCAGGCCGAGCACCGCGCGGCTGACTGTGTCGATCTGCTCATCGACGTTGTCCATGACGAAGCGGACTTTGTATCGCTGATTAACGTCCTTCACGCCGAGCGCCAGGAACCCGGTCGCGATCAGTTGCTCATCGCGCTGGGCTTCCGATGTCGCGGGGAGCAGGTCGCCGGCAATCTGCTCGCGAAGGAACTGGTCATACGGCTTGTCATTATTGAAAGCGTCGATGACGTAGTCTCGATACCGCCACGCATGAGGGTACGGAAGATTGCGCGCCGAGCCGGTCGATTCGCCATACCGAGCCACATCCAACCAGTGCCGGCCCCAACGCTCACCAAACCCGGCCGAGGCCAGCAAGCGATCGACGAGCGTCTCGAACGCCGTCGTGGAATCGTCCTTCACGAACGCGGCGATCTCATCGAGCGTTGGCGGCAGACCGGTTAAATCAAACGTCACGCGGCGGATCAGCGTGATCTTGTCCGCATCGCTGACCGGAGTCAGTCCTTGCTGCTCCAGTTTGGCTTGAAGGAATTGATCAATCTCACCACGCGCCCAATCGGCCAAGCGAACGGTCGGAGCTTTCACGTCCCGCAGCGGCTGCCACGCCCAATGCTCTTTGCGCAGTCTGGCGTATTCGGGAGTGGGATCGCCTTTCGGTAGCGTGAATTCGACTTGCGGCCAGACGGCTCCGTCTTGAATCCATTTGGTGAGGTCGGCGATCTGCTGCTCAGTGAGCTGCTTCATCGGCGGCATCTTGAGCTTGTCCGTCTGCCGCACCGCCTTGATCAGCAAACTCTTTTCGGGATCGCCCGGAACGATGGCCGCCCCACGATCACCCCCCGCGATCAACCCATTGCGATCATCCACCCGCAGCCCGCCTCGCGAATTCGTGTTGGTCGAATGGCAGTTAAAGCAGTTGTCGGCCAAGAGCGGGCGAATCTTCTTCTCGAAGAATTCCAAGGCGGCTGCATCCTGCGACGGAGCCGTCTGCGCCGGCACGAGCGTCGGCATCGTGACGATCAGAACGGAGAAGACCAAAACCACCGTGCGTGCGTTGAATGCCATACCGGTCTTCCTGGCTGTCGGGAAGCGGATTCGAGAGCGGCATTCCATAAACATTTCCAGCCGCTGGCAAGCCGGAGGCGAATTCATCAATTCGTAGACCGGACGCCTACGTCCGGTCGATCCGTTCGGACGTAGGCGTCCGAACTACTTCGCGGCCGGCTTCTTGCCGGTGTCCTGCCACATGTGTTCGGGGCGGGCG
The DNA here is from genome assembly GCA_945893045.1 of Planctomyces sp. SH-PL62. GTDB lineage: Bacteria > Planctomycetota > Planctomycetia > Planctomycetales > Planctomycetaceae > SXKJ01. The sequence goes on along the minus strand of CAMDEA010000005.1, from coordinate 45,883 downwards.
AGGATTTCGTCGATGACCGCGTTGACGGCCCGCGCTTGATCGGCCTGGCCGGATTCGGCGGCGTGCTTGGTGATCTCGCGAGCTTGCGGGATGAGCTTCATGTAAAACCGCTCAGCCACTTCAAACATGCCGTGCCAGTGAGCGTAATCGGGAGCCATCATCGACGCTCCGTGCCGGGCACGCCGGCCCTCGTGGTGCCAGAGATAGAACCAGGTCCATTCGATCTCCTCATCGAACTCGGTCTTGGTGAGCAGTTCGTGCTTCCGCATCGCGGCGATGATCGCCTGGCCCGGCTTGCCGAACTTCTCGTTGTAGTTCACGATGAAGTCGTCGTATTGCTTGTAGAACCCATTGACGTAATCGGGCGTGTGGCAGTGATGACAGACCTGCTTCATGTTGGTCCGCTTCTCCTCGGCCGAGAACGTGACGAGCGCACGCCGCTTGGCCGGATCGGCTTCAGTGACGAGCTTGCCGTTCGCATCGGTATCGAGCACCGCGCTGACCGGCGGCCGGTTCGTCCACGAGATGCGCTTGCCGGGATCGTGCGTGATCGTCCCGCCGTTCTTCGAGTGACCCGACATGTGACACGTCGCGCACGTCGGAGCCTGCGAGTAATCCTTGCCCAGCACCCAATCCTTGGCGTTGAGATTCATGTGATCCTTGAGGTCACGAAACGCCACGCCGTGCTTCGACTCTTCGTAGATTTCTTTCTGCGGATGATCCGGACCGAGGTGGCACTTGCCGCAGTTCTCCGGCTGCCGCGCACGTCGCGGCGAGAAGTCATGCCGGCTGTGACACGCCGAGCACGAACCCAACGAGCCATCGAGATTCAACCGCCCGATGCCGGTGTTCGGCCAAGTGTCGGCATGCAACTTTGGTCGGCCGTCTTCGGTCTTGGCGATGCGGTCGAGCACATCCAGATTTGTCGGCTGCCCTTTCGCATCGGGCTTCAAGTCATCGAGCGTGATCTTTCCGCCGTCCTTCGCCAGCAACGCCACCTTGCTGCCGTGACACTGCTGACAACCGACGGCGGCGCTCGACATCCCGTTGACTTCGTGAATGTCCGGCTTGCCCGGTGTCGGCGAATGCGGATTGAACGGCGTCCGTGAACCCTCGACGGTCTCGGCCAAAAAATTGTCGAGCGACGCGAGAATGTTCCCCGCTTTCGCATGATGGCTGTGAGTGAACTCGGTCGTCTCCTTCTCGTGACATCGTCCGCAGTCCTTCGGAGTCACCACGGTCGCGATGAGATGGCCGTAATGCGTAAAGCCATCGACATCCCCCTTCTGAGCCAGATGGCATTCGACGCATCCGACACCCTTTTGAGCGTGAGTGCTGAATTTCCAATGGTCGATGATCCCCGGCGACGATTTCCCATGACACTCGACGCAACTCTTTGACGTCGCCGGCACCGCGACATGTCCCGACGTGATGCCGACCTCCTCACGCTTGCGAGCAATCTCCATCGCTTGCACCAGCACTAGCGAAGCCAAAAAAAGCAGGCCGAGAAATCCAATGAGATATCGTTTGGTTTGCAGAGTCATAATTAGTTGTCGGTTGAGGGTTGAGGGTTGAGGGTCAGGCAAGCCATGATCGGCTTGTCTGTTTTGTGGTTCATTTATCTTCGAAGCGATTGGGGTGATGCCGTGTTGCGCGTCGTCGCTGTTTTGCTGATGCTGGTTGGAGTGGGAATCGCAGCCACGGGCCTTTTCTTCCTCTGGATGTCTGGGTTCGCTTCACCGCTCGGCAAGGAAATGGTCATTGTCCTCAGCTCGGTAGGGATTGTGTCAGGGCTCGTTGCGATTGTGGGTGGGGTATTTGTTTGGCGCAAATCGCGCCGCAGCTCATCGTGATTCATCAAGGATCCTTCGTCCCTTATTCCGCATCATTTATTCCTCATCAGTGTTCCACCACCGCCTCCCACACGGTGAGGCCGACTAACAGGAACACGCCGACGATGCCGATCCAGACGCTCGCTTCGCTGAACCGAGTGTGTTTGCGAATCCAGCCGTCGATGAACGGCCAGACGAACATCACGAACACGACGAACCCGGAACTCAGCACGGCGAACGTGCCGGAAAACAACTTCAGCCAGCGAAACGACACGTAGAACCACCACTCCGGCTTGATGACTTCGGGAGTCGTCAGCGGATCGGCCTTCGGGCCGAGCGTCACGGGCAACACCGTTGCCAGCACGCTCAGCAGGATCATCAGCGTCAGGCCGATGATCAGTTCGGTGTAGAAGTGGTCGGGGAAGAAGTCGAAGTGCTTCGGAGCGTCGGCCGGTTCGTTCTCGAAGTGGAGTTCGCTGACTCCTTGTAGCCGCAAGATCGCGACGTGAATGCCGATGAGCAGAATCATCAGCCCCGGCAGCACGGCCGCGTGCAGGATGAAGAACCGGGACAGCGTGTTGTCGTTGTACGTGTCGCCGGCCAGCAGCATTCGCTTGGCGAAGACGCCGAGGTATGGCACCGTGTCGCAGATGTTCGCAGCGACGGTCGCTCCCCAGAAACTGAGTTGCTCGAAGACGAGGCTGTAGCCGGTGAAGCCGACGATCAGCGTGCAGAGCAGCAGGCACATGCCGACCATCCAATTGATCTCGCGCGGCTGCCGATACGCGCCGGTGAAGTAAACCCGCATCTGATGCAGGATCACCGCCGCGATCATCAGCGTCGCGGCCCACTTGTGCATCCCGCGGATGTACCAGCCAAACGCAACTTGATTCGTGATCGTGTCGATCGACTGATAGGCCGTCTGCGGCGACGGCTGGTAATAGAACGCGAGCAAGATGCCGGTCACGATCTGCACGACGAAGAGATACGCCGGCGTTCCGCCCAGGCAAAACCACCAATGCCGCAGATGAGCCGGCACCGGCTCGTTGGTCAGCTCTTCCAACTGCACTCCGGTGATCGGCAAGCGTTCCGCAAACCAGCGTTTGACGGCGTTCATACCAGCGCCTCCATCGGCACTTCGATGAACAACAAGCCGTTCTCAACCTTCAGTGGATAGCGTGGCAGCGGCTTGTTTGAGTCCTTCGGCGGCCCTGAGACCGGCTGACCTGACTTGTCGAACGCTCCGTTGTGACACGGGCAAAAGAAACGATCGTTGTTGGATTCCCAATGCACCTGACAACCCAGATGCGGACAGATGCTCGACAACGCGATGAAGTCCTCCGGCACGCCTTTGTCTGCCAACCGAGTCACCACAATCTTCTGCCCGGCCGGAGCCTCGTAAGTCACCGAATCGCCGATCGCGAAACTGCCGAGGTCCGCCAGAAACTGCCACGTCCGCGACGAGGCTTTGGCCGGATACAAGAACCAGCCAATGACCGTTCCGAACATGCCGTATCCAAGCACCAGCCCAAAGGCCATCACAGCAGACGACATTCGCGACAACCAAGTGCGGCGCGGAAACGTGTCTCCGTTGTCTGTCTGAGATCCCGCAGGACTTGGGCTCATGAACTTCCTCGCGTTTCCAACTCCAGTGGCTGCGTACGATCACGCGAAACGCAGATCGTGTGCCAAGCGAATGGGGGCATTTGAAACGGCGTGCGTTGATGCTCACCTTCACCAAGCGAAGTGCGCGGAGCGCGCGGAACGACACACATTGAGCGGAACCGCATAGCTCCGGCGAGATCACCAAACGAACGGGGCGACATCGATGTTACGAGCGAAACTCCGTTGCACGATCTCGGACAAACCGTGTCTCACAAACAGAGCATCTGTTACAAACGCTTGGTCGAAAAACAGACCACGACCCCGCGATCAAGAGCCTCAGCGATGCCGCACTCAAACCGAATCCTCTCCGTACTGATGGTGATCTTGTGGGCGCGAGCCGCTGAGGCTCAGACCACTGAGACCGCTCCGCCGGAGAAAAAGTTACCGATGCCGGGGAATGTGTTTCGCATTGAGGGGCACACGGCGTTTGTGATCCCGCCGGACAAGAAATCCGACGGCACGACGCCGTGGGTGTGGTACGCACCGACGCTTCCGAACCTGCCGGGGACCGAAGAGCGTTGGATGTTTGAACGCTTCACGAAAGCCGGCATCGCGATCGCGGGAATCGATGTGGGCGAGTCGTTCGGCAGCCCGGATGGCCGCAAGCTGTTCTCAGCGTTTCATCGTGAGCTGACCGAGAAGCGCGGCTTCTCACCGAAGCCAGTGTTGCTGGGCCGCAGTCGCGGCGGACTGATGACTCTGGGCTGGGCCGTCGAGAACGCGGACAAAGTCGGCGGCTTCGCGGGGGTCTATCCGGTCTGCAACATCGCCAGCTATCCGGGAGTGCCGCGAGCCAGCGGTGCTTATCACCTCAAGCCGGATGAACTCGAAGCACAACTCGCCGAGCACAATCCGATTGACCGATTGGCCGCGCTCGCCAAGGCCAAGGTGCCGCTGTTCGCGATCCACGGCGACATCGACAAGGTTGTCCCGCTCGAAGCCAACTCCGGCGAAGTGCGCAAGCGGTATCAAGCACTCGGTGGCGAGATGCAGCTCATCGTGCCAGCCGGCCAAGGCCACAACATGTGGACCGGTTTCTTCCAGTGCCAGGAGTTGGTCGATTTCGTGATCGCGAACGCCAAGTAAAGTCAGCGCCGCGTTCGCCAGAAAAGCGATGTTATTTCTGGGCCAACTCCAGTTTGATGGCCACGCGGAAGCCGAGATTGCTGTGGCAGAAGTGTGGCGGATCGGCGTTGCGCGTAGCGCAGCGGGCGTCGTGCGGAGTGTTGCTCCAGCCTCCGCCCCGAACGGCAAAGCCTCGGTCGGGAGATAAGTCGCCGGGATTGGTCGTGAGTTCCATCGGGGACTTGCCGAACCGCGTTGAGCAAAACTCCCAGACATTGCCCAGCATGTCGTGTAAGCCGAAAGCGTTCGCGCCGTAGGTGCCGACGGGCGCGGGGAAAGCGTGGCCATCGTTCATCGGCATGACTTCACGCGGCCACTTTGGATGGACCGCGCGTAACTGAGCGTCCCCCACATTCGCGACTTTTCCCGAATCATCGACCTCGCCGCCCCACCAAAAGCGTGTTGCCGCGCCGGCTCGACAAGACCATTCCCATTGCGCTTCGGTCGGCAAGTCGTATTGCACTGATTCCGCGCCGTGGTCGTTGAGCCAACGACAATACGCCAAAGCGTCGGTGTGGCTGACATGGACCACCGGGTGATTGTCAGACAGCGTCAACGGTGCCGCGTATCCCGGCCGACGCCAAGTGGTCCCCGGCCGGTGCTGCCACACGGCGAGTTCGTCATGAGCGTGGCCTCCGTCGTTCCGTTCGCCATCGGTGACGTATTGAGTCCGTTCGACGAGCGCGCGGAATTGTCCGACGGTCGTCTCGTGCCGAGCGAGATAAAACGGTTGCGTGAGTCGCACGGGATGCTGCGTCTCGTCGTAGGCGCTCGCGGCGTGCCCCGGTTCGTCGGCCGGCGAGCCCATCAGATACTGGCCCGGCGGCACGAGCACGAATTCCTGTCCGATGTGATTGCGAATCGACGTCGGCACGCCCAGCCAAGTCGCGTAGTCCTGCTGGTACTTCTTCGCGGCCGCCGCGACGAAGGGAAATGCCGGCGGAGACGGAGGCGCACCGTTGCGACCGCGCGCCAACAATTTTTCTAACTCCGTAGGCTCGGTGACGGCGACTGCATCGGACTTCGCGGGCGTCTTCAACCCAGCCAGCAAGTCGGGTGTGCGATGGAGCAACGCAGCCTCTTCGTCGGTCAGCGCACGTTGAAAGACCGCGAATTCGTCCATCAGACCGATGTAGCTCAAGGCGATGTAGATGCCGGTCTTGTCCAAATTCCAACGCATCGCGATGTCGCGGTCACGCAGGTCGCCGATCCGTTTTCCATCGACATACAAGACCGCGGTGGCATCCGGCTTGCCCGAGTCAAAGTTGGTCCAACTCAGGACGACATGATGCCACTCGCCCACATGAAAGGCGACGTTGACCATGCGCACGAGCGGCGCGTCCGGCGCGGTTTCCGGAATCGGTTTTCCTCCGGAAGCGACTGCCGGGAACGCACCCAGTCGCATGTCGCGCGGCTTGACGTCCGGGAAGTCGCACCAGACGCCTCCATTACCCGCTCCCTTTTCGGTGATTTGAACGGGGTCGCAGAACGGCGTTTGCAAGGACGTGTTCGGATCGGTGTTCAACCAAAACGAGACCGCTCCGCCCCAACCGTCGGCGCGATACGCGATGTTGCCTTTCGCCGGAAAGAACACACGGCCGCGACGAGGCAGGACTCCGGTCACTTCCAACGCGCCACCGTGAACGCCGCGCAGTTTGGCAATCCGAAAGAGGCGCGGATCGAAGCCGGGTTCAAAATCGAACGCTCCTTTCTCCGTCCCGCTGTCGAAGCGCGTACTCAGCGACATCTCGCCGCGACCGAAATCGCCTCGCAGAGACTCGTCGAACGATGCGTAAAACGAAACCGCATCTCGGAGGCTCTTTCTGACCGACATCGGGGCGGGATCAGCGAAGACAGCCGAACTCCAGAGCACCGTCGCGATCGCAAACATCCAACGCCAGTTGCGTTTCATCTGGCTCATGTGCGACTCCCATGACAACGAGGCGAGGATTGTTGCTGACCCCTGTCCTACGAACCATCGGTGCGCAGCCCGATCGGTCCCGATCACAGCAGTTCCTGAATCACCTGACCGCCGCCGACGATGCTGACAGGGCGGCCGCTGGCGTCTTCGTAGTGCGTGTCGAGCGGAACACCGAGCGCCTGATAAATCGTGGCCAGCAGGTCGAGTGGCGTCACCAGCCGATCGCGCACACCGCCGCCCCACTTCTCGCTGGCACCGATGACTCGCCCCCCTTGAATGCCGCCGCCCGCCAGCAACACGCTGAAGCAGTCCGACCAGTGATCGCGGCCGGCGTGGCCGTTCATGCGCGGAGTGCGACCGAACTCGCCGACGCAGTAGATGATGACTTCATCCAACAGACCGCGCGCATCGAGGTCTTCCACCAGCGCCGCAATCGCACGATCCAGCGGCGGCAAATGTTCGTCCAGCCCTTTGGCGATGTCGTTGTGATGATCCCAGTTCCCCGTGTTGATGTTCACACACCGCGCCCCCGCTTCGACCAATCGCCGCGCGAGCAAGGCACTCTGCCCATAGCGGTGCCGACCGTATTGATCGCGGACCTTCGGGTCTTCCACGTTGAGATTGAACGCCGCACGCATGCGCTCTCCGGCAACCATCTCCAGCGCCTGGCTCTTGAACGTATCGAGTCCTTCCATCACGCCGCTCTCGTCGATATCGCGGCGGAGCGTGTCGAACGTCTTGAGCAACGCGCGCCGTGAATCGACGCTGCGTGCCGTGAGTCCGGTCGGCAATGACAAGTTTGGCACCTTGAAGTCCTTCGCGTTCGGATCGGCCCCCACTTCAAACGGATTGAACGCTTTGCCGAGATAGACGGCTCCCTGATACCCAAACGCTTCCGACTTGGGAATCGACACATAGGCCGGCATCGGCGGCTGACGCGATCCAATCGAACGCGCGAGGACGGAGCCAAACGACGGCTTCTGCGCGGCGTTGCGAGCCAGCGTCGGCCCGAAGTAACCGGTTTGCATCCAATGCGCCGACGGCGCGTGAATGCCGTTCTCGTGATGCACCGAGCGGACGATCGACAGCCGATCCATGACGCGCGCCTGGAGCGGCAGCCGATCGCTCAGCACGAGGCCGGGGACGTTGCTGCCGATCGAGCGATACATGCCGCGGTACTCGGCCGGCGCGTCGGGCTTTACGTCGTAGGTGTCCTGCTGACTAATTCCACCGTCCGTCCAGAAGACGATCAGTGACTTCTGGCTTGTCGGACGTCCCGCGTCTGCGGCTTGCGATTCAAGTCGCAACAGATCGGCGATCCCCAAGCCCAGCAGTGGGGCACCGATTTGCAGAAAGTTCCGGCGCGTGACGCCGGAGCAGTTTTGGAATGAGTGGCTTTCGATTCGCAACATGACAGGGATTCCTGGAAACAGTGTGGCGATGTAACCCGAAGCGTCAGCGAGGGCGAACGCTTCAGTACGCCTCAAATTCCGACCCGCTTGGAGCGTTCGCCCTCGCTGACGCTTCGGGTTACTTTTAGTGATTGAACAAGAACTCGTTGGTCGCCAACAGCGACCATAACAACGAGCGGCACGCTTCCGCTCGATCAGGTTCCGACACAAGAAAATCGACTGCGGTTTTCAATTCTTCCGGTCTCGGCCGTCTCGACAGCACGCGAAGAAATAATTCGGTCGCGAGATCGCCATGTGACTTGTCGCTGGCGGCCAATCGCTGAGCATAGCCGGTCTTGTCGATCAGCTTCCGCTGGATCTCCGCCGAGTTCACCAGTTCCAACGCTTGAGTCAAAGCCGGCGCATCGACTCGTTCGCATTCGCAAGCGGACATCCGCGCCGGTCGGCCGAAGACATCCAGAAAATGCGCGGCGACGTTTTCATCCGGCAGGTCGATCGCGCGTGTGCCGGCGGGAACGCCCGCGAAATTGGTCGGCACGTCGAGCACTTGGCTGATGCCATCGAGCAGCACTTCGGCCGTCACGCGCCGCGGATAGAACCGCGCGAACGTCTGCGTGTCTCCGGCGTTGCCGGACTGAGGAGCCGACTCCAGGCCGTAGGCATAGCTGCGGGTGATCGCGCGGATGAGTTGCTTCACATCGAAGCCGCTGGCGATGAAGTCCTGGGCGAGCGCGTCGAGCAGTTCGGGATTGCTCGGTGGATTGGTGCTGCGCGCATCGTCGATCGGATGGACGATGCCGCGTCCCAGAAAATGCGCCCAGAGGCGATTGACCATCGTGCGGGCAAAGAACGGGTTGTCGGTTTTGGTCATCCACCGCGCGAGGCTGCCGCGCGGATCGTCGTGCAGGCCGAGCGAGAACTCGGTTCCGCCCAGCGGTCGCGGTTTCAGGAGTTCGCCCGTGCGGGGATGCACCACTTCGCCGCGTTCCTTGAGATAGATGATCTCATCGGTCGGCACTTCGGCATCCGCGAAACCTCCCTTGCGACCGACGCGCGAGAAGACAGCGGCCAAACCAAAATAGTCGGCCTGACTCCAGCGTTCCGTCGGATGGTGATGACACTGAGCACATTGAATGCGGACTCCGAGAAACGCCTGCGCGACCGACTCGACATACTCCGGCGACTTCCGCACGGCGCGATACCACATCGCTGGCGGGTTTTCGTTCTGGCTGCCGCTGGCAGTGAGCAACTCGGACACGAATTGGTCGTAAGGCTTGTTGGCCGCTAGTGAGTCGCGAATCCAAGCGGCGAACAGCGTCGTCCCCGCGCGCTGCTTGCTGGTGGAATATCCGGCTCCACGGTTCTGCAAGATGTCGGCCCACTTGAGCGCGAAGTAGCTGGCGTACTCTGGCCGTTCCAGCAGCCGGTCGATCAACCGCGCGCGTTTGTCGCTGCGCGTGTCGGCGAGATACTCCGCGACCTCGTCGCTCGTCGGCCGCGTGCCGCAGATGTCGATCGTTACGCGGCGAAGAAACGTCGCATCGTCCGTGGGCGCGGAGGGGACAACTCCCAACCGTCGCCACTGACGCAGCAAGTGCCGGTCGCTGGAGGACGCTCCCAGTTTCGATTCCAGTTGATCCAGTTGTGCCTGCGCGGCAGCCATCTTTGCTTCGTCCGCGGCGAACGGGACCGCCGAATGAAACGTGGCGATCTGCTCGCCAAACCGAGCCATCACAGACACCAGTCCGTGCTGCGAACCGGTCTTCACCAACCCGTCCGCGTCGATGGAGGCAATGCCCGGTTCGTTCGACTGATAGACCGCCTGACGTGTCACATCGCGCGACGTCCCATTGGAAAAGAACGCCGTCGCACTCAGTTGTTGAGTCGCATTCGTGCGCAGAGTTTGCTCCTTCGGCGAAAGCTCGATGCGCACCAAGCGGGGATCATCCTCGCGCGGCGCGGTCGCTCCTTGAGTGATCCAGTCGCGCAGGATGCGATAGTCATCGCTGGACTCATTCAGCCGCCGGCCGCCGCCGTGCGGCACGCGAGACGTGGCTTTGAGCAACAACAAACTGCGATCCGGATCGGCGAGATTCAGCCGTCGCCCGCGGGCTTCGGTGACGAGCGCGTCGTAATCCAACTCCGGCTCAAACCCGAACAACGAGAGTTTGAAACCGTTCTGTCCGGTCGCCTTGCCGTGACAACCGCCGCTGTCGCATCCGAGTTTCGTCAGGATCGGCACGACGTCGGTGCTGAAGCGAATAACGAGGGCGTTCGATCCGTCAGCCGCGAACGCGCTGTCTCGTGAAACCGCGCAGGCGACCAGCAGTATCAGCAGTTGCCAGGCTGTGTTTTTGAGGTTGGTCATTCGTGGTTTCCCAAAGCCAATCATTGAAAACTGAGAATTGAAGATTGGAAATTTGAAATTGGAGTACGACGGCAGCCAGCCATTCTCCAATTTCAAATTTCCAATCCTCAATTTCTAATGTCCTAATCTACTCAACGATTTCTAATGGCAGAAAACTACTGCCGAAAAAGGTCGCCTCATCCTCGACGACTCCAACAGTGAACAACCGCAGGAATGACTGTCGGCCCAGCGGTGCGTCGTCGTTGATCACAATTTGAAGCGTCCCCTTGTCGGTCTGACCGGTGAAAGTTTCGCCCCGGCCGCGTAATCCAACGATGTCAGTCACTCGACCCGGTGCGGCCAGCTCGGTGTGCATCTTGCCGATGAAACCGTTGAGGCGTTTCGCCGAATACGCGACCTGAATCGTTTCACCCCGCTTGGCCCGCGTCACGGCAAAGGGATCGACTTCCACAAGGATCGCGGGCGGCTGCACATCAAAGGTGATGGAATTGCTGGAGACCATCACCGTTTCCGTTTTCTTATCGGGCGTCGGCACCGTCGTCTCGGCGCGGACGATCAGCGAGTAACGACCAACCGGCAACGTCGGCGGCAGATAGAAACTGAGATAACCCTTCTGCTGTCCGGCCGGGATGAGAGCCGTTTGATTGCGGATCAGTTCTGGAAGTCCGACACCGATCAACTTCACGGGGGCTTGATGACCGGTGTCGCGCCGCTCGATGTGGACGGCGACGTCCAGGACTCCACCAGGTGAGTGCCTCGCGGCCAGCTTGCCATAGAGATGATGATCCATCGTCTCGTGACCATCGGCCGTGATCCGCAAGGGAGCGTCGCCGGCCACCGCCAGCGGAATTTGCGAAGTGAGGCGGCCCCAACCCGTCGGCGCGCCTGACCGGACGACCGTGCCGCCAGATACCGAGCGACGATTTGTCGAGCCTCCTTCTTCCGTGACACCTTCCAGTTTCAACTCACCAAACACAAACGCTGAGTTGCGATCCGCCGAAACGACCACGCTCGTCCGATCGACCCCCGGACCGAGCCACACATCGGGGCAATCCACTCCGGCCGGCAGCTCCTTGGCCGAGACGCGAATCGCTCCGTCGCAACCCCGTTGGCGGAACGCGAACAAATCCAGGACTTCGCGACCGCCGCGCTTCACGTTCAATCCGCCGAGATCATCACGACGCGGAACGACGACGAGTCGAACATCGGATTCCTCGCGGCGCACGCTCAACCGATAGATCCGGCGCGGATCGGAGGGGAGTCCTCCGATGAGATTTCGGAGGACCATCAAATACCGGCCATCCTTCGGACAGACCCAGCGACCGGACGGATCGAGATGACTTGTTGGAAACGTGCCGCCGATGTTTCGCAGTTCGTCACCGAGCTGCGCCAGTTCTTGCTGGCCCGCCGGATCGAGAACGCTGATTTGCAAATCCACCGGCGATTGGAGGCGTTGTCCGAACGCCTCGATGAAAAACACTTCGCCGCGCCGCGCGGGAATCGCAAACCAATCACGCTCGTCACTGGCCGCGAGCTGCCCACTCACTTCACACGGAACGACGATCTCCTGGGCCAACGCGGGCGAGTGGTTGTCGTCACGGTCCAGCACCACCGGCGCGTCGGTCAAGCCAATGATCACTGGCACATGACTGCCGGGAAGATGAAATGGAAACGCAGCGCCTGCGAGCACCGCTTGTGCCGGCTGCAACCGCACGGGCAACGGCCACGCTGGCTCGGCGAGCGACGCGGGGATCTCCACTTCGATGCGATCAAAAGTGTCGAGCGTTGTAGTAGGCAGACTCCGTCTGCCGTCCGTCACGACGGCAGGCGGAGTCTGCCTACTACTTTGGTGAGTGAGGTTCCAGCCATACAGCGTGACGCGCGATGCTTTGCCGCGCGGGATGACGCTCGGCACGGAGAACGCCACGCGCGGTCCCGTGTCGAGATCGAGCCGGTAGTAGTGCTCGGCGCTTCCCGACGAGATCAAGTCCTGAACCTTCACGACATACGAGCCATCCGCCGGCACGCGGAAGTCAATCAGCGGGTCGATGCCAAAGTATCCACGGTTGACCGCCATCCGCCGGCCGGTTGAGTCGAATAATTCCAAGACAGCGCGCAGTCGCGAATCGATCCGCTCGTCCCAACACTCGATGACGACGCGCTGTCCCTGCCGAGCCTCGAAGCGGAAATGATCCGAGTCGCCGGCTTTGTCGATCCGAGCATTGATCACGACGTCTAACGGAACCGGCGTCGCCACGGCCGCCGTCTCATTGGGTTCGGTCTCTAACTTCTCCGCTCGATTGCCGATCGCAAATGTCCGCGGCGCACTGACTCCGTTGTCACCGACCGCCCACAAGTCGCACTGCCCCGGCGATGTGTTGGGCGGAATCGTCAGGCGAAAGCGGCTCGGTTCCAACCGCTCGCAGCGGATGCCGGGAACATTGCAATGCAGGGTTCGTAGTCCTGTCAGGTTGCCGCCGCTGACCGTCACCTCCACCGACTGTCCCACTTGGCCGCCCGCTGGGAAGACCGTATTCAACACCGGCGGTGCCTGTCCGAAAGTGGTGCTTCCGGCGAGCAGCACCAAGCCGACGGCAACAGACAGGAGCGTTTCGCGATATCGGCTGCAGACGATCATCAACAACTCCCGGCGTGCCTTCACAATCAATCGACAAGATCAATCTGGGACTCAGGACAATATATCGGTCTCTCTTGATGCACCGATACAGAATCGGGCTTTTCCAACGTAGGTTCTACGTTGTTTGACGACGCCTGCGACACCACGAATTGGCCAGACTTGCTGATGTGGTGGAGTTCTTCAATGATGGCTTCGTGTGCGGCTTGTTGCGGGAGATGCTCATGATGTTGGCTCGCAAGTGGTGGCTGTCTCTTCGTTGTCGGCTTGGTGTCGCCCGGTGGCTGGCGGTCGTGGCCTTCATCACGATTCTGAACGTGGCCTCGCTGACGTCCGCACAACCACAAGAAGCCAATGCAACCGGCGGTCAGCGTTGGGCGGTCATCTTGGTGGGGCTGCCGGGAGATGAATCGCACGCGGACCTCTTTCGTGAGACGGCCGACGCCTGGCAGACATGGCTCACGGAGTCGCTCGATCTCCCGCGCGAGCAGGTGTTGCGGTTGCCGCGCCGAACTCAGGAGAACGATGCCGCGGCACCGGCTTTGACGTCCGATGCGATCCGCACCGCAATCACCAAACTGAACCAGAAACTGAAACCCAACGACAGCCTGTGGGTCTTCACGCTGGGGCATGGGAACTACGACGGAAAGCAGGCTTGGTTTCATCTGGCCGGCAAAGATCCGTCCGCCGAGGATTTTGGCCGGTGGTTCAGCGAAGTGCGTTGTCGCGAACAGGTCATTTGGCTGACTCAGTCGAATGCCGGCTGGTTCGTCAAACCCCTGTCGCGGCCGGGACGCATCGTGATTGCCGCGACGGCGGCGGATGACGAATCCAATGAAACCGAGTTTCCGCACGCACTCGCGACGGTCATTCAATCACCGGCGGCAATGCTGGATACCGATCAGGACGAAAAAGTTTCGGTGGCCGAGTTGTTCACGGCCGTTGTTCGCGAAGTGGCGCGGCGGTTTCAAAATGACAAACGCCTGCCGACTGAGCACGCCCAGTTGGATGACAACGTTGACGGGCAGGGGACCGAGGATTTGGATCCAACCACCAAGCCAACACCAGCCAAGCTCGATGGTGCCTTGGCGAAGAAGACCTTCGTTCCATTGAAAAAGAAGGAGCAGGCCGTTCCATGACATCAATTCCAAAGTCTGCGACGACACCGGCTCCCAGCGCCGCCGATGAAGAAACGGTTTCCCGTTTGCGCGCCGCCCGCGACCGACTCAAGGCGGAGATCGCCAAGACCGTCGTCGGTCAGGATCAAGTGCTCGACAGCTTGTTGGTGGCGCTGCTCTGTCGCGGCCACGCGCTGATGATCGGCGTGCCGGGGTTGGGCAAGACGCTGATGGCGCGCACGCTGGCTCGGTCGCTCAACATGGAGTACCGCCGCATTCAATTCACGCCGGACTTGATGCCGTCGGATATCACCGGCACCGACATCATCATGGAAGATCCCGAAACTGGTCGGCGTCGATTGGAATTTCACAACGGCCCGCTGTTCACGAACTTCTTGCTGGCCGACGAAATCAATCGTGCGCCGCCCAAGACTCAGGCCGCGCTATTGCAGGCGATGCAGGAATTGGAGGTCTCGGTGGGACGGCAGACTTACACGCTCAACCCGCCCTTCTTCGTCGTGGCGACGCAGAATCCAGTGGAGCAAGAAGGGACGTATCCTCTGCCCGAAGCGCAGCTCGACCGCTTCATGTTCAACATCCCGGTGACGTATCCGACTCCGCAAGAAGAAGCTCAGATCGTCAAGAACACGACGACCAACGTGACGGTCACGCAGCAGTCGATTCTCGCGGCGGACGAATTGCTGCGATTGCAGACGCTCGTCCGTGGCGTGCCGGTGGCCAATGATGTGGTCGATTACGCGGTCGCGATCAGTGGCTACTCTCGGCCGGACATGGCGGCGAAGAAGAACGAAGAGGTGCATCGCTTCATTCGCTACGGAGCCAGCCCGCGAGCCTCGCAGTATCTGATTCTCGGAGCGAAAGCTCGCGCGTTGCTGCTGGGTCGGTTCCACGTCGATTTCGAGGACGTGCGGGCCGTGGCCTCGCCGGTGTTGCGGCATCGGCTGGTGCTCAACTTTCATGCGCGGGCCGAGGGGATCGACACCGACGAGATCATTCGTCGCATCTTGAAGCAGGTGCGTCACCCATGACGGCGTCTCCAGCGGTCAGCGTTCGCGAGCTTGCCGATCCGAAGTTGATGGCTTCGGTCGAGGACTTGGAACTCGTCGCGCGGTGGGTCGTCGAAGGCTTCATGCACGGTTTGCATCGCAGCCCGTATGTCGGGTACTCGGTCGATTTCGCGTCGCATCGCGAGTACATGCCTGGCGACGATCTGCGACATCTGAATTGGAAGCTCTTCGGACGTCACGACCGGCTCTACATCAAGCAATACGACGCGGAGACCAACGTCGATCTGCACCTCGTGCTGGATATCAGCGGCTCGATGACCGTCGGGGATGAGTCGCTGTCAAAGCAGCGTTACGCGGCGATGCTCTGCGCGAGTCTCGCGCATCTGGCCTCTCGGCAGCGCGACGCGGTCGGACTGACGCTCTTCGCGGATCACATCATCGAGCATCATCAGGCGCGAGCCAACACGGATCAGATTCTCTCGCTGATGTCCTCGCTGGCACGCGCCCGTCCGCATCCGCGTGCGACGTCGCCACGCGTCTTGCACGAAGCGGCCGAGCTGATGCCCCGGCGCGGACTCGTCGTCGTGATCAGCGACTTGTATTACGACCCGCCGGAGCTGTTGTCGGCTCTCGATCATTTTCGGCACTTCGGTCATGACGTGCTGGTGTTTCAAGTGCTCGCGCCGATCGAACGCCGACTGCCGGTTGATGGAGCGGTGAAGCTGGTCGATGTCGAAACCGGCGAGCATCTGGAAACGCTCGCCCACGAGATCCGGGACAGCTTCGCCGCCGCCGTGGGCCGCTGGATCGACGAAGTCCATTCCGGCTGCATCGCTCGCGATATTGATCACGTCTGTCTGGTGACCGACGAACCATTGGAGGCGGCGCTTATAGACTACTGCGCCAAACGGTCGCAGTTGTTTTGAGGCATCGAGCAAGCCGTAACCCAAATCAGATCAAACCGCTAATCGACGCTAATTGGCGCTAATCCAACTGGGTCTTGAATGAGCGAAGATTAGCGAGAATTAGCGGTTCTACTTCCTCCATCTCAGATGTCTCACTCACGCCCGCGAGAGTTCCATGCAAGGTCTGAGTCTCATTCATGCGGGATTTCTGGCCGCCGGATTGGCGGTGGCCGTCCCGGTCGTGATCCATCTGCTGTTCCGTCAGAAAACGCGCACGGTGCCGATCGGGTCAGTCCGTTTTCTGCATCAAGTGGTCCGCGAGCACCGTCGTCGGCGACGGGTTCGGCAATGGATCTTGCTGGCGCTGCGGATGCTCGCCGTGCTGCTGTTGGCGTTGTTGTTTGCTCGGCCGTACTGGGACGCCTCGCAGCGACGTGGATTCGATCAAGAGGTCGTGTTGCTTGTCGATCGCTCTGCCAGCATGGCGGCGAAGAACGGACGGGGCGAAACCTCGTTCGACCGCGCGTTGGCCAAGTTGCGTGGCGAGCTGTCGCTGCTGGATGCGAACGTCGTGCTGCATGTCGGACTGTGCGACGTGTCCGGCGTTGAGGAAATCTCGGTCGAGAAGTTAAGCACAGCAGCGACCAACGCAGCCGCAAGCGATTTCGGTTTGGCGCTCGGTTGGGCGAGAGACGTGCTCGCTCAGTCGCAACGATCCTCGAAGCGGATTGTGCTCATCAGCGATTTGCAGCGAACGGGTCTGCGGCAAACGACACTCGAACAACTGCCGGAGGGGATCGAGTTGCAGTTGCACGACGTCGGCGAAACGCTGGCTCGCAATGTCGCCATCGAGTCGGTCGCCGCCGTCCACACGGAGATTCGTCCCGATGCTCAAGTTCGCATGCGAGTCATCGTGCGCAATCACGGCCCATTGCCAGTGAGGCAGTTGCCCGTGCGGTGTGATCTCGAAGGACCGGCGGGAAAGCTCACGGTCTCCAAGCAGATCGACGTTGCTGGTCACGGCAGTACGGTCGTGGAGTTGCCGTTTGAAATTCAACAGGACGGTCTCTATCGCGGCCAAGTGACCCTCACCGTCGAAGACACGCTGTCGATCGACAATCAGCGCTGGATCGCGTTTGAAGCTCGGCATCCCGATCGCGTGTTGTTGATTGATGGTGAAGAAGGACGCTCGGTCTTTACGAACGAGACCTATTTCTTGGAGACCGCACTGCGACTCCACACCGAAGAGTCCGACGGACAGATGCGATCCTTTGAAACCGAGCGGATCGCTTGGGAATCGGGGGAAGGTTTTCCGCGTCTCGACGGCTATCGAGCCGTTGTGCTGGCGAATGTCCGGCGTCTCTCGGCGGTCGATGGTCAGCGCATGAACGAGTACGTGCGCGGCGGCGGCAGCCTGCTGATCTTCGCGGGGGATCAAGTCACTCCCGACTCACTGGCTGCGTTACAGGAACATCAACTGCTGCCGGGTAAGATCGCGAACACGGTGGTCTCCGGACGCCTGCGAGTTGATCAATGGGACGCGAAACATGCCGCCCTCGCCTGTTTCGCCGATCCGCAACAAGGGGATTTGCGGCGTGTGGAGTTCACGAAGCTCTTGCCGCTCGAATCAACGGCGGCCGAGTGTCACGTCCTGTTGCAAACCGGCGAACACATCGCTGCCGCAGAACTCACCGTTGGACGTGGTCGTTGCCTCTACTTCGGCAGCACCGCCGACCGAGATTGGACCGACCTGCCACGGACTCCGATGTATGTCCCGCTGGTTCGGCAACTGCTCGCGTACCTGACCGACCAACTGGCGGAGCGATCCGCCGTGGCGAGCCGACTGGTCGCGAAGCCTCACGATCCGATTGGCATCGCACCGGTCGCAGGAGATGAAGGACGCTGGCTGGTCACGAATCTCGATCCGCGCGAATCGGCGTTGGATCGAGTCACTCCCGAAGAATTTCAAAAGCTTGCCGGCGGAAAGGTGGAGAAGTTGGACGAAGCGACTCAGATCGCCGCATTAGGTATCACGCTGCCATCCGACCGGCTGCGCCCCGAAGAGATCTGGACCGTTATCGTCTGGCTGCTGCTGCTGACGCTTGTTGCCGAGTTGCTCCTCGCGGGACGAGTCCATGCGTAAGAAATTAGTACCGCCGTTTTCCAATCCGTACCGCGACCGTTAGGGAGCGGCCCGGCCGTATCGACATATTTCCGAACCATGCGAATTGCCGCCGCAACTCCGATCTCTGTGCCCCGTCGCGTCTCTGTGGTGTCCAACCGTTTGCGGAACCCAACCATTGAGAAGGGGGGATGCACACCACAGAGACGCGACACGGCGCAGAGGAGAACAGAGCGGCATCGGCCGCGATTTCCTGTTTGGTCGAAACGAAAACAACTCGTTACTCTGACGTCATCCAAAACCACCCACGAGGGCCGACAAACATGTCGCTCACAACGCCTTCGACCCCCGTGTCGAAATTGACCAAGAGCGTCCCCGCCGATGTTGCTCGACGCGAGTTGGAAGCTCGCATACGGGACATGCAGCAGCGGGCGATTCTCCAGCGCAAGCTCGTCGGACTGTGTTGTCTGGCGATCGGATGCGCGTTGGCCTTGAGCATCGTCGCCGTCGCGGACTTTTTACTGGAACTCGAATTCGCGTATCGCACAGGATGGTTCGCTGGTCTCGTGATGATGGCCTCAGCGGCGATTTACCTGGGTTGGAAAAGCTGGATCGCCAACTACACGTTGTCGCGGGCGGCGGTGGATGCGGAGGCACAACTCGAACAACTCGGACAACGATTGCGGACGACGCTCGACTATGACCAGCCCGATAGGCATCCGGCCGCAGCTTCGCCCCTGCTCGTTGCGGCGTTGCATCGGGAGTCGCATCAGGTTGCCGAGCGGGCCGATTGGGACGGGGCCATTGATGGCCGGCCGCTCGTCAAAGCGTTCTTGGTGGCCGCCGCTGTGGCGTGCGTTTGGATCGTGGCGTTGATCGGCTCGCCCGAATTCCGCATCGCCGCCGCGAGAGCGTTATTGCTGCCCTCCGAGTACACGACGGTCACTTACTCGCCGCAGACGACGACGATCCGTTCCGGTGAGTCGGTCACGGTGAAGGCGGATGTCACGGGCCGACCGATTCCGTCGGCTCAGTTGCGGTATCGGCCAGCCGGTTCACAAGACGACTGGCAGACGATGGATCTCGTCGCGACCGACGAAGAAGAGACTTCCGCGCTTCTGCACGGGCCGCTCGACGCCACGCTGGAGAACCTCGGCCACGACATCGAGTTTGAAGTGGTTGCCGGCCCGCGAGCATTGCCGCTCGGTGCGATCCGCGTCTTGCAGCCTTTGACGTTGGAGAAATCACAGACCCACATCACTCCGCCCGAATACACCGGCAAGACGGACGAGACGGTCGAATCGCTCGACCTGAAAGTGCTGGAGGGTTCCAACGTCGAACTCACACTGGAACTCAATCGGCCTGCTGGTGAGGCGAAGCTCGTCCAGCGCGAGGGATCTGCCGATTCGTCCGCGAGCAAGATCCCCTTGACCATCGACGGCAACTTGGTCCGAGGCAAGTTCAACGACCTGCGAAAGAGCGCCGCGTTTTCGTTCTCAGCCCAGGCGGCGGATGGCATGTCGCTGGAGCCGGTGCGATTCCACATTCGCGTGCAATTGGACCGCAAGCCGCAGGTGCAATTCATCGAACCGTCGGAGGAACTCGTCGTCACCCCGACCACCGAAGTTCCGCTGCTCGTCGAGGCCGATGACGATCTGGGACTCTTCAAAGTCGGGGTCATGTACCAGATCAGCGGCGGCCCGATGGAAACGCTGCTGGAGCAAAACGCGGACGGCTCGACAGAACTGTTCCGTCTGCCGTCCGAACTGTTGCTGGAGCAGCATCCACTCAGTCATCAGGACGCCGTGAACTATTTCGCCTTCGCGGAAGACAATTACTTCGGACAGCCGAGGCGAACAACGACACCGTTGCGGTTCATCGACATCCGGCCGTTCAAGCTCGCCTTTCAGATGCTCGATACCGGCGGCACCTGAAACGGCTGCGCTACAACTCTGGAGGAGTTGATCGTCCGGCAACGCAACAATCTCAATCAAACTTTGACCGCTCAGGAACAACAACCGCTCGCAACATCCGCGGCCAAAGAACTCCACACAAATCAATCTGAACTCTTGGAGAAGACCAACGAGTTCGCACAGGGCCTGGCCGCACGCGGTGCGGCGCTGCCCGGTCTGACGGATGCCGTCGCCCAGATGCAGGCAGCATTGCAGGCTCTCGATGTGCCCGAACTGTCCGAGGCTCTCACGTCCGAGCAGCAAGCTCTCGCCAGCCTGATCCGTGCCCGACAAAACGCGAGGAAGATGCTCAGCCAATCGAGCAGTCCATCCGCAGCCGCTTGTCGCAAGTTCGACCGCGAGCAACGTCAGAAGCTGCGTCTGCCTGAGAAGAAGAAGGACCAGCAGCAACAACTGGCGGACGCGCGATCCAAGCTCGACGATCTCGCCAAACGCGAACGGAAATGGTCCGAGCAGGCCCAGCAATCGTGCAGCAATCCGAGCAATCCGAGCAAGTCGGCCAGCTCTTCGCCGTCGAAACCAGAACAAAGTCAGAAGTCCGATAGCCCGTCGCAAGCGGAGGTCGCTACCAATCAAGAGAAGATGCAGGCCGAACTGGCTGATCTTCAGAAGCAACTCGAAAAGCTCGACACCGCCGGCAAAGCGGCGGGCGAGCAGGCTCAGCAAGCGGCTCAGTCGATGCAGCAGGGGCTGGACGAACTGCGAAAACAAGCGGGCGAATCGGCTGCCAAAGAAGGCCGACGATCTGCCGAACAGTTGGAGCAACTTTCCGCTCACCTCGCCGCAATGGGGACACGCGATTTTGGACAACGCCTGGAGCAAGCTCAGAAGCTCGCGCAGCAACTCGCCAACAAGCAAGAGTCGATCGAGAAGCAACTCGGCGACGGTGAGCCGTCGAAAACGCCCGCATCACCCAGCGACAAAGGGAACGCCGCTCGCGACGAACGGGCGCTGGCCGCTCAAACAGAATTGCTGGCCGACTTGCTCGACGGGTTGGAGCGTGACGCCGTCAAGGAAAAGGGAGGGGTCAAACAAAAGCTCGATCAGGTCCAGGCCGAGAACCCGCCGCGCGAGATCGCGGCCGGCATGAAGCAAGCGGCCGATGACCTTCAGGCCGATCGCAAAGCTCCGGCGGGACGCGCTGTGGCGGAAGCGCGCGAACGGTTGAACGAGTTGAGCCGCTCGCTGACGACGGCCCGCAGCGAATACGCGCAGCCGCAACTCAAGGAATTGATCGCGCTGGAAGAGCAGTTGGCGCAACTGATCGAACAAGCGAAGCGCGCTCATGAGCAAGGCCACAAAGCCGCGTCGGCCGATAAAAAGGCGAGCGGCCTCGAACAGCGGTTGGACGCACTCGCTGACGGAGATCGCCGGCTGGCCGAGGCACTCCGCCAAGCGCGAACGGGATCGCAGGCCAAGCCTCAACTCACTCCGTTCGTGGAAGGTGGCCAGCCACCTCCCGACGGCTTCTATTCCCGGATGGAACTGGGTGACTTCAACGGGGCCCGCGAAATCTCGAAGGCGCTGCAAGCGAAAATTCAGGAGGCGATCCTCGCCGCCGCATTGATGGACGCGGACCAGCCCGTGCCGCCGACGTACAAGAAGCTGGTCGAAGAGTATTATCGAGTCCTGTCCGACGACTTGCGGCAGTGAATGTCGATGTGACTTCGTTCGTCCGCTCACCTGGGTTCGTTAGACCTCTTCAGGTCGGAAACTCGTTGCGATTGAATCAAGGTTTGCAGCCATTCGCGCTCGATTTCATTCGCGCGGCAGTCTTGACTGTCCGCGCGAATGAAACGGAGCGCGAATGGGAACAGGTCTGAGGTGAAGCCTCGCTAGGGTGGTCTGATGTTGGAGTGGTCGGGTTCCTATTCCGGTTGGTTGTATGTTGCGGTGGCAGCCGGAATGGTGGCCCTGATCTTCGTCGCGAGAGGCACGGCGATCTCGGATCGGCTCAGAAACTGGACGCTGTTCGCGCCCCGATTGCTGGTGATGTTGCTGCTGCTTGTGGTGTTGCTCAATCCGGTGCGGAGACGTGAGCATCGCCTGCCCGACCAGCCGCCGCAGGTGATGTTCCTGGTGGACTCGTCCCGGAGCATGGCGCTGGAGCAGCCACTGAGTCGCTCGCTGGCCGTGCAGCAGACGATTCAAGAAGTGGATTCGCAGTTGCAACGGCACACCGATCGTCCGCGCGTGCAACTCTTCCGATTCGGCCAGCAGTTGTCGTCCGCCGCTGATTTCTCACAACTCAGCCCGAACGACGACGCGACACGGCTGTGTGACGCGCTCGAACAGTTGCCGTCGAGATTTGCGCGAGAACTGCCGCGTGCGATCGTCGTCTTCTCCGACGGCGCTGTGGACGACGCGGATCGACTGACCGAGGTGGCTCAGGGATATCGCAGTCTGAAGATCCCCATCCATGTGTTTCCCGTCGGCAGTTCGCAGATTCGCGGTGACGTGGGGATTGATGAACTCGTTGTTCCGCCGCGCGTCACGGCCGGGACGAAAGCGCCCCTTCGAGGTGTGCTGCGCGGAACCGGTTTCGAGGGTGAGCGCGTCGTCTTGCAGGTGCGCGTGGCCGATCGGCCGCAGTTGCCGCCTCTGGCCACTCTGCCCGTGACGCTCAGCGAGAAGCCGCAACCGTTCGAACTGATCGTGGAGGCCAATCCCGAATACGGCGAACTCGTGTTGGAAGCACCGCCGCTCCCCGGCGAAGTCACCGAGCAAAACAATCGCGTCCCGTTTCAGCTCTGCAAGGCGGCGCGAAAACTCAAAGTCCTCTACATGGAAGGGACCGGCGGCAATGAATATCAGTGGGTCCACAACGCCTTGCAGGAGGACAAGGAAATCGAATGCCTGTCGCTGGTCGCGGATCAGCAATACGTGCAGCGACCGCGGTTGCAGCGCGTGAACGACGCCTATCGTGGCTTTCCGGCGACGCGCGAAGAACTGCTGCAATACGACTGCGTCATCTGCAGCGACATCTCGATCGGCGCGTTCACGCGCGAGCAACTGGACTGGACCGTCGAATTGGTGGCGAAGCGCGGCGGCGGCTTCATGATGGTCGGAGGCATCACCAGCTTCGGTGCCGGCGGCTGGGATCAAACGGTGTGGGACCAGCTCATCCCCGTGGACATGAAGGGGGGCCGCATTGGGCAAGGTTGGCTGTATCACCAGTTCAAAGTGCAGATCCCCGAGGCCGCGCAGACGCATCCGATCTGGCGCATCGTGGAAGATCCCGAGCAGAACCGTCGCGTGCTGGCGGCGATGCCGCTGTTTCTCGGCACGAACTACATGCAGCGACTCAAACCGGCAGCGACCGTGCTGGGAGTGTCGGCAACACCGATTCCACAAGCGGGGATCATGCCGATCTTCGCCAGCCAGACTTACGGTCGCGGGCGGACCTTCGCCTTTGCCCCCGACACGACCGCCGACTGGGGCCGCTTCTTTGAATCGCAATGGGGCGAAGGCGACAACCGCTACTTCCGCCGCTTCTGGAGAAACCTGGTGCGCTGGCTGTCGGAAAACTCGACGGCCGGCAACAAGCGATTGCAGATCGCAACGGATCGCGTCATCTATCGCGCGGGGCAGCCGATCGTCCTCACCGCGCAGGCCTTCGACGAGCAACTCAACGAGACGATTGATTACGACCTCGTGGCAACCGTGAAGACCGCCGACACGTCCACAACCGCAGTCCGCTTGCCTGCGATGCCGCTCGCCGCCGCCACGTCTGGCAAAGACTATGTCGGCCAGATGGACTCGCAGGCCCTGGCGACCATGCCGGATCTCCTGGGAGCCGCGTCAACGGTGATCCCCTCGCGAGAAATCGAAGTCATCGCCTCGCACCAAGGCCAGGAGATCGCTCGCACCAGCACCAAGATTCAAATTCTGCCCGACCTGCATGAACTGCTTCAGCCGCGTCCTCAGCCGGAGTTGCTCGAACGTCTCGCGCAAGCCGCTGACGGGATTGTGTGTCGCGATTCGCAAACGCTGGTCTCGTCGTTGTTGCAGATCCCCGTGACCCGCGGCGACGCCGTGATCACTCGCCAACCGCTGTGGGACAGTCCTTGGTTGTGGCTGGTCGTCGTGGGTTTACTCGCTCTCGAATGGTCTCTGCGCCGTTTGTCGGGATTTGGATAGAGCCTGAAATCGGGCGCGATTGATTTCGCATCACCGCCCCAACGGGCAACGCGGTTAAGAATTTTTGGAAATGGTGAGGGGATTGAATTCTGTCGCGTTAGCGACAGTGTGAAAGTAGCCGGGCGTTTCAACGCCCGGTGATGTGGAACGTGAAATTGCTGCGTCGCGTAGCGACGCACTGAGGTCGCCGTTGGCAGACGATCTTTCAGTCGTCGCTACGCGACTCGGTTGTCATTCCTTGTCGCGAACCCGGCGTTGAAACGCCGGGCTACCGTCAAGCTGTCGCTACGCGACGAGAACTCTAAGCCTTCCGCCACAAAATCCTTAACGGCGTTGCCCTGGGCTTTCGAGTCTGACCCCGTTGGGGCCAAGACCGCGAAACCAAAGCCCGTCCAATCACAGGTCATCGTCAACACCAACTTTGCATCACCCTCGGCTCAGGGTCGTGAACTGCCGCCGTTCAGCAGTTGTCGAGCCTGCTGCTTCGTGTTCTCGAAGCGGGGTTGCCAGGTGTTGGTGGTGATCTTTGTCAGCAGCTCGCGGGCTTTGTGTTCTTGTCGCGTGGAGCGCAGGAACTGGGCGTGCTGGAGCAAGATATCGGGATTCGTCGGCTCGCAGGCAAAGGCGGTGGACCAGGCTCGGTCGGCGGCGGTGTGACGGTATTGCGACTGCATCGCCGAGGCGAACGTGGTCCAGACCGCAGAGCGATCCGGGGTCTCGGCCAGCGGGGTTGTCCAATAGTTCCAAGCCGCCGTGGCCAGACCCAGCTTCGTGAGGATCGCAGCCGTGCGATGACAGGCAGCCGTGTCATCGACGTCGATGGCTCGCCACCGAGCGGCGGCTCGTTGCACGATGAGGGCGAAGGCCAACTTCTCAGACGGCTTCGCGTCGGCGAGTTGATCCGTGCGTTGATCGAGTTGCCCGAAGAGGCTGTCGTAATCTTTGCGGAACGCTTCGAGGTTCACCGTCTTGGGAAGCGCGGCGAACTCCAGTTCGTAGGCGCGGTCGAGGCATTCGATCCATTCGTGGAAATTACGGAGTTGAAGTTTGATGGCCGCCGCGTCGCGCCAGAGTTGCGAGACGTTTCGCAGCTTGTCATTGGCCAGAGCACGTTGCACACAGGCTTCGACGAGTTCCCAATGCCCGGCCTCTTGGGCGTAGGTCAGCGCCGCCAGATTGAGTCGCGGCTGGGCAACGAGATTCTGATCCTTGATCGCCAGTTCGAAGATCGCGGCGGCGAGCGCCGGTTCGCTCAGCGAAATGCATTGTCTCGACAACGCGATGAGGCGATCAGCAACAAACAACCGACCGATTTCAGGTGAGCCGGTGGGCGTTAGCCCCCGGACATTCGCAGGAGTCCGGGGGCTAACGCCCTCCGGCTCGCCAAGTTTCCGAGCGGCCTCTTTGACCAGCTCGCCCCACGGCCCGCAGGGTTGGCCATCGGGTGTTTTGAAGTGCTTGACGAACGCAGTGCGCGTGTCGCCATTCAGAACGGGAAGTCCGCCGTTCGTGATCGCGTCAGCGAGTTGCGTGCGGAACAGCTCTTTCGCCTGAGCGACGGAAGCCTCATCGCCGACCGTCAGCAACCACTCGATCCGAGCCGAGCGACCGAAGGCCGGGATGCCGCGTTCTTCGGCCATCGCCGTTGCCGCATCGCTCAACTGGCGAGCGAATGTGGCGTTCATCCGCTCGGTCCGCTTGAGGCCGGCAGCGACTGTCGCGAGCAGCTTCGTGGCGAGTTCCAGCGAGCGGCACTCGCGAATGAATTGCAGCGTGGCGGCGAGTTCCTTTTCAATGTCCGCCGCCGCTCGGTCGCGGGGAGCGGCTTGATCCGCCGACCAGCGAGAGTGATGGTTGTAGGCCGAAACCAACCGACGCAGGAACGGACTGGCGCTCGCGGGTTCGAGCCAAGCGTGGTGATTCCCCTGCACGGCAACGGCGGAAAACTGCTCGAGGAACAACCCGAGCGGCTTGTCGGGATGCTGCTTCGTCGCGTTGGCCACGAGCGGGTTCTGCGGAACGACAGCCGACAGCAACACCGCGAGTCCGATGCGATGATCTCCCTTGGCCGTGTAGCGCTGTTCGATGAACGTGGTGAGTTCCGATGGTCGAGCTTCGGCGAAATACGAGGCCAGCAGCAGCAGCGCGTCGTCCTCGGAGAGCTTCGCGAAGTCGGGCGCGTTGGTCTGCAAGTTGACCGGCACGGTGACTGGGACTCCCGCCGCCGAGCGATACGGCAACGGCAGCACGACCAGCTCTTTCGTGAGCGGCACCAAGTTGGGAGCCTCGATCGGCTGGCGTTCGTACTTCACTTCGCCGACCAATTTGTCCTCGGCATCGAACAGCCGGATCGTCCCGTCGGCCGAGAAAGTTTGTTTTGCGATCACCGTAGGTTGGGACTCCGTCCCGACCCGTTCGGATTTTGCGATCGCATCCGATCGATCGTCGCCATGATGGTCGGGACGGAGTCCCAACCTACGCATTCCGATGACTCGCGTCTCGCTGAGCCGACCGTCTTCAGCAAAAACCAGTTCGACGGCGATCTCGTTGGACGGGAACTCTTGCCCGTCTCCCGAATTCGGACGGGCAAGAGTGCCCATCCTACTCGTGATGCGAATAGTCCGTTCGCCGACCGACTTCACGTCCGCCTCGACGCTCAGGTCATCCGCCGACGGGACGTACCACGGAATGAGCGACTGAATCGCCGACTGATGGAACCGGCTCAGCGTTCGTTTCGCACCCAGGCCGATCTCTGGGTAGAGATGCCACAGAGTTGTTCCATCGTTGATGACCGTTTCCTTCAGTCCCTCGCCAACCTCGCGATCGAAGACGAACCGGCCGAATCCATCAATCAGCCGGAACGCGCTAGCGTCCGGTTTTTCGCGATCGGAACCGGACGCTAGCGCGTTCCGGCTGATCAATCGCACCTTCTCCCAACCGAGCGATCGGGCCTTCTCGATCAACCGTCGCGCTTCGGCATCGACCTCGCCGCGCTGCGGTTTCGTCGTTGCCGCTTGCTCGACGATGGCCAGTCGATCGGCGGGCCACGTTTGCAATCCGGGCGCGTAGCTCGGCAAGTCCTTCAGCACGCCGGTCGGCGGAAGAATCAGGTCCGCAACCGGGTAGTAACGTGTGCGAAGGTTTGTCTCATGCCAACTATCGAAAACCACCGAACCGTCGTTGACGATGTAGTTCGGTCGGCCGTTGAAGAGAGTGGCTCGTGGCGTCAGGACTGTCCAACTCGCATCGCGACTCCCGTCACCGTCGTTATCGCGGTCGGGTCCGTTCCAGTTTTCGACTCCAGAACGCAATCGCAGCAACTCCGGACGATGAAATGACGGCTTGATGCCTCGGTACGCGAGCATGAGATTCGCTTCGTCGTATTCGTAGTCCGTGCGGACATCCCACGCCGACAACCAATCGCTGGATGGCAGCAGGGGGAGACCAGCGTCTCGATCATCAATGAGTCTCGCGAGCACTTGGGGGTTCGAGATGCCGTTGAGATTGAAATACCCCGAACGCCGCGTTTCGAGATCGGCTCCGGCGAAGCTGCGTTTTCGGCGTCGTAGGGACCAATCTCCGAACTGAACGCCGTCCTCCGAATCCAGCAGGGGCACTCGGAGATAGCGTTGCTCGTTGACGTACTCGTCTTCGATGAGCGTCGAGTAGTACGGCGTCACAGGGAGGTTGCCGTGGATGTTTAAGGTCAAATACGAATCGACGTTCTCGACGGTGAAGGACGTGAGCGGCAGAGAAGTCGAAAAGTCCGACGACAGGTTCTGCGGCCGCAGGTGAGGCCGGGCAGGGTCGAGCCAAAACTCACGGGGAGTTCCGTTCGTCACGGAGGACGGCTGTGTGAATTGCAACACGTCATCGGTGGAGTCCCACATCCGGTTCGGGCTGACCATCCACAGGTTGTGGAGCACGCCGTTGCTGTTGAAGTAATCTCTCCCGTCGAGCACGCCGTTGCCGTTGATGTCTCCGTCCAAGACTGAAGAATCCAAGTCCTCGTAGGTCAGCCTGCTTCGGAACGACCGCGAATTCCAATCCGTCGGCCGGCCCCAAAAGTTCCAATGGTGCCGAGTGGCTTGTTGGAGATAGCCCTGCTGCCAAGCCGAGCGGCGCTGAACGACCGACTCCCACGCTTGGCGAACCGGATCGGCCGCCGCTGCGTTCGCTCGTTCGATGCGTTGGATCTCGCGCTCGATCAACTTCACTTCGGCTTGCTCGGCGCGGTTCAATCGGTTGAGGCGTTGCAGGTCCGCCGCAGGTCGCTTCTCGGTGATGCTGCGGTCGTAGTTCGATTGCGCCGACTTGGCACGCGCTTGAGTCAGTTTCAAACGCTCCTTCGCCGCGTCGAGCGGACTCAGTTGCGACGGTCCCTGATCGGCCTCGACGGGAATCTCCGCTGGAGCGGGATACATGGCCCAATGATCCTTGCGGCCGCGATCGACTTTGAATTGCTCGTACATCGCCTCGGTCTCCAGCACGAGCAGCGAGGTGAACGGCGACATCACATACATCGCCTTGCTCAGTTCGATGATCTGCGGCTTGTGCTCGTTCGCGCCGAGCGCGACGAGGCGATCAATCTCAAAGCGCGCCCACGTCCGTGGCAGATGCCCACAGTGCGACCCGTTCGGCACTTCCAGGATCGACTGGTTCTGCTGTCCGTCGAGCTTGCCGGTGATCACGACGGACTTGGGCAGCGGCTGGCCTTTCGGAAAGCGGGCTACGGCCGCCAGTTCTTGGCCGTGGGCCAGCGAGTTGGTGAGCAGCAGCCAGTTTGTTTCAGGGGAGGCGTCTTTGGAGCGTTCGCCCTCGCTGACGCTTCGGGTTACTGAGTGATCGCCCTCGCTGACGCTTCGGGTGGGTGTGGAGCGCACGGTGATTTCGGTCAGGCGTGGGGCATTGAGCGTGCTGAGCAGGTCAAAGGCGCGCCACGCGACCGCTTCATCGGGATTGATCTGCGTCACATGACCGCCAGTGCGATTCGCGGCCGTCTCCAGGAATGACTTTGACCAACGCTTTCCGACCGCCACGCCGACATACCGCGCCTGCGCGGGCACGAGGCGCAAGAGAGTCGTCTCGTCCCGCTCACCCAGCACGGGAATGCCGGTCCCCAGATGCACGATCCACGCCTCGCGCTGACCGCGAACCTGTTTCCGCACCGCTTGCAGAGCTTGCTCCAAGTCGAGCGCACCGATCGGGGCGACTTCGCGCAAGAACTCCTGAGCTGCGGCCACGTTCTCCAACGAACAGGGGACCGGTTTGCGTCGGAACACATCCGCTTGAGTTCCCGCTCGGATGATCGAGAACGTGTCGGTGTGCTCGGCGTTTTCGAGCAGCACTTTCACGATCTGCCGCTGGGTGTCGGCCAGGAGGTCGTTTCGATCGGCCGAATTCTCAACCAGGAAAATCCACTGCTGCGGCGATCGCTGACGAGCCGCTGCCAGCTCCGGCCGATACCGCAACATCACATATTGAAACCCATCTTGCTCGCACACCGACCACATCGACTGTTGCGAGCCGAACGGAGGCCGCCCGCGAACTTTCTCCATCGGCCGACGACGAGACTCTTCCAGCTCAACCGGTGGTTTCTCTTTCATTTCCTCGCCGAACTCGACGACCAAGTCTCGGTCTAATGCCGCGTATTCTTCCCGGCCGTCGATGAGGAGATCGCCCTGGTCGTCGCGTCCCTCCAACAAGTGCGACGGCGAGTACCACTTCGCCCCCGCCGCGCCCTTCACGCGCAGGTGAGCCGACCATTCGCGCACGCCCTCCAAGCTGTGCCCGGCCGGGAAGCGATAGACGCTCTTGCCGTAATCGCTCGGCAGTCGCTGCGTGTAGCTCAGCAGGATGCGTTTCTCTTGCCGAGCTTCCAGTGGGAAGACGCGCATCTGAAACGTGCTGCCGTCAACCCACTCCAAGAGTGCCGGGTCGCGCCGCGTGTGACGAATCTGCTCGAAGACGTTGCGGCCATAGTCCCGCTCGACCATGCCCCCTTCCATCAGCTTGCCGTTCACATACATCGCCAACCGCGACAGCGACGCATCGGCCGGCAGCGGGAAGCGGAACGTTCCCTCAAGCTGCTGCCAAGTGTGATTGAAGTACGTCTGGTCGATCGTCGTGCGAGCGAAGCCCTCTTCGATGTGGACGTCAACGTGAAACTTCCGCAGCGACAGTTTCATCTCCTGCCCCTGCGGATCGACGACGGTGACGGTCCCGCCGGCATGTTCGCTGGTCGGCACGACGACCGAGCCGGCTGCCGCCATCAAGTCCTTGACCCACTCGACGACGTACGCCGACCGCTTCGCCGGACGCAGTTCTGCCGACTTCGATTCGTCCAGATCGGCAATCAGTTCGTGTCCGGCGGGAATGACTTCCTCGACGCCGCTGACCTGCACCCTCCCCTGCGTGACGACGACGTTCGTCGCCTGCTGTTGAGCCTTCACCACGAACTTCGTTCCCAGCGCCGTCACCGTGCGATGCGGCGTCTCGACGACGAATCGCTCGGAGTTTGTCGCTGGCACCACTTCGACAAACACTTCGCCCGACAACAGCTTCACGCGCCGTTCGCCGCTGATGGTGACTCGCGACTGTTCGTTGATCGACAGCACCGAGCCATCCAACAACGTCACCCGCCGCTTCTCACGCGGCCCCGTGCTGAGCGTCTCACCAAGCTTCACGCGCTGGATCGCCGCGATGCTTGTGGATGGCTCAGCATGGTTCGATTGAGAACCAGGAAGACGATTGTTCGACGAGAGCAACTCGCCTCGCCGCAGCGGCGGTCGCTCGACGTCCTCGAACCTTTGAAAGACCAGTCCCACCACCACCAATGCCGCGCACGCCGCGACAATGCCCACCCGTGAAAGTGCATTGGCACTTGCTTTGAGCGGAATGGCGCTAGCCACCGGTGATGTGGTGTTGGTTTTCCCCGCAAAACCGGCGGCTAGCGCCGTGCCGCTCAAAAAGTCCGTCTCCGTAATCGAACGCCGCACCTGCCGCATGATGCGCCGTGTCGTCGCCTCCGCCAGCGGCTCGGCATCCACCGCATCCAGCGCGGCGGCGATGTCCGCATCGGACTCCGGTTGATCCAGTTCGCTCAATGCCGCGGCAATGCGGTTGCGAAAGAGGTCGTCCGACAAACGATCGTGATTCAATGAATGACTCATGGCTTTGCTTTCTCAAAGAACCCGCGTTGTTCGATCTCGCGCCGCAGTCGTTCCAGCGCCCGGCGGCGATAGACCCGCACGGTCGATGGCGGGATGCCCAGTTCGCTGGCCAAGTCGTGACTCGCGACGACACCGTCGCGCGAGTCCGCATCGGCCAACACAATCCGGCGTTGATTCTCCGGCAGTTCCGCGAGCAGCTCGCGCAGCAGCTCCAGTGGAACCCGTAGTGTCGGCAACTCACCGTCAACGGCCTCAGTGCCCGATTCGCCATTGGCCCGGCGACGATCAGCCGCCTCGGCGAGCTGCGTCGGTTCGGTACTCAATTCCAACTGCCGAGCTTTGTGCCACCCATGTTTCAAAACATCGCGAGCCATGTTCTCGGCGATGCGAAAGAACCAAACGCGGAGCGACGCCAGCGACGGATCAAACCGCGCACGGTGTTGCCATATTCGAAACAAAGCCGCAGCCAAGACATCTTCAAAATCGGTGACGGTCAGCCGCCCGACAAAGCGTTGCCTGAGCAGCGCCAGAATCGGCGGCCCATGCGTGCGCAGAATCAATTCCAAGACAGCCTCATCCCCAGCTCGCAGTCGCGCACCGAGGTCCGGGGTAGAGTTGCCGCGAGTCATGTCGCATCCGTTGATCGCAGGAAGAATCCGTCGCACCACTTCGGCCAGCCACCAACACATACGCCAGCCCGTTACACGCGCTCGTAGTGACCCGATTCATCGGGTCGTTCTCGACCCCATCAATGGGGTCACTGCAAGCAAAGATGCGCAGGGGGGAGAAGTGTGTCTGATCCAAGAGCAAACGTCTTGGATCAATGTCTCTGTCGCTGGTTGAAATGCAAATCTGAGAACCGGATACTGCGACCCCTCGTGAATTCCCTCACTATGTCAACCAGGAAACCAGAACATGAAGAATTGTTGGCTTTCGATCGCGGTCGTCTTTGGACTCACGCTGCCGGTGTTCGCGGCGGAAAAGGTCCAGCCCGTGCGGATGGGCTGCGGGATCATGACCTTCGACACGGTTCCTGGTTGGGGACTGGGCGAGGATGGGAAGTCGGTCCTCGGATCGACTCACGGCGGTGTGGTGATCGACAAGGCCGGCAGCATCTACACCAGTTCGAGCTTGGGAGTCTTCGTCTTCTCGCCAGAGGGCAAAGTCATTCGGCGTTTCCTCGGCGACAAGTACAACAACATCCATGACCTGGAAATTCGCGCCGAAGGGAACGACGAGTTCATTTACGCCGCTCGCAACGCGGCTGGCGAAGGGATCAAGTTCCACGCCGAGACCGGTGACATCGTGCTGAAGCTGGGCATCCCCGAAGAGTCTGGTTTGAAGCTGACCAAGTGGAGTCCGACCGCGATCACGGTCGCTCCCAACGGAGACATCATTCTGGCCGACGGCTACGCCAGCAATCACATCTTCAAGTTCGACAAGGCCGGGAAATACATCAAGCACTTTGGGACGAAAGGGAACGGCCTCAAGGAATTCAACACCGCGCACGGCATGACGTTGGATACGCGCTATGACCCTCCGCGCCTGCTGATCTGCGACCGCAATCACACGCCGAAGGGTCGCTTGCTGCACTACGACCTCGATGGCAACTACATCGACGAGGTCGTGACCGGATTGGGAATGCCGACGTCGGTCTCCGTTCAAGGCGATTATGTCTCCGTGCCCGATTTGCACGGTCGAGTCGTCATCCTCGATAAGAGCAACACGATCATGGCGGTGCTCGGCCACAACGCGGACCCGGCGACGCGAGTCAATCACGGCGTCCCGCAAGACAAATGGATCGAAGGGATCTTCAACGGCACTCACGGTTCCTACTGGGACAAGGACGGCAACCTGTATGTGCAGGATTGGAACATCTCCGGCCGCATCATGAAGCTGGTGCGAGTGAAGTAGATCGCCGCCGCGATCACCTGCTTCACCATCCGCACGAGCGGATGGGGTCGGTCAAACCGTTTGTGCTCTCTGGCTCACGAGGCTTCGCCTCTGACCTGGTTCCATCCGCGCTCCGTTTTATTCGCGCGGACAGTCAAGACTTCCGCGCGAATGAAATCGAGCGCGAATGGCCGCAACATTTGACACATTCACAACAACATTGCGGACTCAAGGAATCTAACGGACCATCGTTGACTCCCTCCAGACAAGCTGGATGAGAGCCCAAAACAGCGTCTTTGGAAATCGTTAGCGCCCGCAATCACAACCCTCGAATTTGGTGGAGACCTTTCCGATGCTTTCCACGCGCCGTGAACTCATCTCGTCGGCAGCTCTGGCTGCTGGAGCCGGTTTCTTCGCACAAGCATCAACCGCCGCCGAACCGGCGAACAAATCGGGCGGAACTCCGGGCAAGGTCTATCGCATCGGCGTCATCTCGTCGCGCATCCGAGGCAAACCGCAGCGGCTCAACGGACATACTTTTCACTTCGCACAGTATTTCCACCCCGAGTGCAATCTCGAAGCGATTAAGAAGTACAAAGACCCGGGCACGATCAAACTGTTTCACGACTACCTGCGGAATCCACAGACGACTTTCGGTCGCTGGCCGTTCAACAACACGCGGATCACGCACTACTACGAACCCGATCTCGAAGTGGCCAAGATTTTTTGCGAAGTGTTTCCCGGCGTGGAAGTCGCCACGTCGCTGGAGAAGATGGTCGGTGAGGTCGATGCGATTTGGCTCGGCGATGCATCGGGATTTGGTGAAGATCATTTCGATCTCGCCGCTCCCGGATTGGCCAAGGGACTGCCAACGTTTTGCGACAAGCCGATCGGTGGCTCGGTGGCCGAAACGCGCCGCATTCTGGAGTTCGCCCGCCAGCACAAGGCCCCGCTGATGTCATCGAGTTTGTTTCGTCACCAATGGGGCACCGAAGAGGCGCTCCGCATGAAAGCATCGGGCGAGTTCGGTCGGCTTGAATATGTCATCGCCTCGCAGGCCGGCGGCTACACGCCCGACGGCTGGTTGATCTACGGGCAACATCCCGTCTGGATGGTGATGACACTCTGCGGGCCGGGGGTCGAGGCGGTGAACTTGTACGCCTACGAAAACACCTGCCACGCGCTGGTGACTTACAAGGACCGTCCGCCCGCCGAGGTCTGGTACGGTCGCCCCGACGTCGTCGGCCGGTATTGTTCGACCTCGGTCCACTTCGCCAAGAAGGTCTACACCTACACGCCGGCGATCGAGGATCACTATTGGCTCGGTCATCACTATCAGATGCTGAATATGGCCGATGCCTTTCGCAAAATGGTCGAGACCGGCGTCGAGCCGGTGCCACACCAGGAGATCCTCGAAGTGACTGCGATCATTCACGCCGGCGTGAAGTCCCGCGACGACAAGAGCCGCTTGGTGACACTGGCCGAGGTGATGGGATAACGATCCGCATCGGCGACTACAAAGACATTCATCCGCGCAACAAACACAAGGTTGGGCGAAGGCCGTCGCTTGTCGCACGGCATCTCGTGTACGGCGAAAAAGACATCGCCTCCTCCGGTCCGGGATTCACTATGATGCGCGTCACGTTGCACGAGGCTCCCTTCTGAGATTAGCGACTGGCGGCCGCTTCGCGCAATAAACCGAGTGCCGCTTCGACGAGCATCTCGCCCGCGCCGGGTTGCAACGCGGAGTTCGTAACTTCGTAGCTGCCGCCCGCGTAGGCGGCGCGGTGGGGGATGTAGATGGATTCGACGCTGTTGGAGAGTTCGATGACCAGCGTCGTGCGGAACGGCGAACCTTGTTTGATCGCGAGGCCCAGTTCGACAAAGACCTCGCCCGGCAGGCAGACGATGGCGACGTCGCGGCCGAGCGTCATCACGGTCACATCGACGGGGAGCGTTTCGCCGATGCCGGCCAGCGAGCGGCTGAGGCCCCAGGTGATGTGCTCGGAAGTGTTCGCGTGCGGTTCGCGGTGCCGCAGTTGGTCGAGCATCAGTTTTTTGTACGCGGTGACGTGGTCGAGGAACTCGACTTTCTCTTTGCGATTGGCGGCGTCTCGAATCTGAATCGAGCGGACGACTTCCTCCTTCGTCGCGTCTTGCAGCGGGACGTTGACCACACGCGACTTGACCACGAGATCCGTCTGCTCCATTCGCGTCAGTTGGCCGAGCCGCTTTTGAATGGACTCGCCGATCGAGTTGCCGATGAAGTCGGCTTTGTTGCGATCTTTGCTGCGCGGGTTGGCGTGATTGATGTCTCCGCAGCAACCGGTGCCGAAGATCGAGATGACCTCCGCACCAGCCGCCTTGCGCAGCGTCTGCTCGATGAAGTACGGATAGTCTGCGCTCCACTTCAGCCCGCCGACAGTGTCGAGATGCAGCGCGAAGTTGCTGAGCACCGCCGTAGGTTGGGACTCTGTCCCGACCACTTTCTTCGCGCCGGTCGGGACGGAGTCCCAACCTACGGTGAGCAACCCGATCTCCGGGTCAATCGGCCCAGCCGCGCGGACGACTTCGCGATTCTCAAAGTTCTGCCAGGTCTTCACGCTGCCGTCGCGCATGACGAAGCGGCGATTGAACGACACCGGTGTCTCCTGTGTCGCCGAACCGCATTGCAGCGTGGCGGGCTTCGCGTCGGCAGCAGCCCTCGTGATCGCCTCGGTCACGCCGTCGATGAGCTTGTCGATGTAGGCGGCGCGCAGCGGGTCTTGTTTCTCGTTGCCGAGTCTCAGCCAGAGTTCCTTCATGTAGTCGGGTGCGGTGTGCGAGTGCGTCGCCGCGATCACGATGTGCGACACCGGAATGCCGGTCTTGTCCGAGGCACGCTTCCGCACCTCGCGTGACAAGTCGGTGGCGATCCCGATCAGGTCGCACACGACCAACGCGGCGGAAGCGTTCGTATCGCGAAACACCATCGCCTTCGCCTTGAGCCGGTCCGTCGTGCCGTCCGCCAGCCGCTCGTGGTAGTAGCCTGCGATGGGGAACCCCACCGGCGGCGTGATGTCCGCCTCGGCCAAGCCAACCTTCAGAGGCTCCGCCGCGACGGACATTGTCATGGCCAGCAGACATAAGCACGCGAGAACCAGAATTCGGCAGACGCTTTGCATGGGAAACCTTTCCATTGGGACGACTCTCATTGATTCACAGGCTGATCTCTTCATCGCGAAATTGCCACCGTCTGCATTGCCTCATCGAATCGACCCGCGATCAGCGCGGTGGTTGGCGGCAAAGGAAGATTGAATAGAATCCCCGCTCGTAATTCCTGCTCCATGAAACCCTGAAATCCCCGCGGGTGGCAGAGCAATCCCACGGATGAAGAATGAGGCGCACTGTTTTATCCGTGGTATCGCCATGCCATCCGCGGGAAGCACCGGTCCAAGATTCTCGTTCGGATCAGCAGGCAGGCAACGGTTCTGGTGGAAGGTGAATTCCAATCTGTGGCACCAGCGCGTTCCGGCTGATTGTTAGCATGGTGGCCAAGCCCAACGTCCTTGGGATTCGCACTCAGAGAGCAACCTGATGACACGGTCTTTGATGAATCGGTGGTGGCTCGCAGAGCGGACCATAGCCGTGGAGTCCCAATGACACGAATCTGCATAGCTGCCGTGGGGATCATTTACTTCGTGACGGCCACATTCGCCGACGAGCCGAGCCGAGACTGGCCTCGTTGGAGAGGGCCGCAGGCGGATGGCATTGCGAACAACAGGAATCTGCCCACGCATTGGAGCCAGTCCGACAACATCTGCTGGTCGGCGAAGTTGCCCGGTTGGGGGACGAGTTCACCGGTCACTTACGGAAGCCGAGTGTTCGTCACTTCGGAACTCAACCAGAAGGGTCAGAAGTCGCTGCTCACTCTGTGCTTTGATCGGTCGACCGGCCGTGAGTTGTGGCGACACGATTTCGGGTTCGGCGTGAATCAGCGCGTTCACGAGAAATCGAACCTGGCGACCAACACACCGGCCGTCACGGCGGATGCGGTGTATGTGGCCTTTGGGAATGCGGACATCGCTCGCTATTCACACGAGGGCAAGCTGCAGTGGGTCAATCGCTATCTCCCTCACTTCGGCGATCCGAAGATGGCTTGGGGATATTGTCTCAGCCCGCTCGTGCTGGAGGATTCGATCCTGTTCCCGTGGGATCATCACACCGGTCCCTGTTTCTTGATTGGCTTGAATTCACAAACCGGAGAGATCGCTTGGAAAAACGAGCGGCCGATCGGCACCGCGCATGCGACTCCGCTGTTGGTCGAGCATCACGGACAGCGGGACATTCTCGTTCCGGGCAAGCATCGGCTGACCGCCTTCGATGCCAAGACGCACGCCGAGTTGTGGAAGTACGGCGAAGGCGAAGGACCATACAACGGCGAGATCATCGTCAGTCCGGTCTTCGGCGACGGCATCGTGTTCACGCAACTGTGGAGGCAGAGTCGCATCCACGCCATTCGCTTGAGCCCCCAGGGAAAACCGCCCGAACCCATTTGGGTCAGCGACAAGCCGGGTGGAGTGGAACCCTCGCTGCTGTATTACCGAGGGCTGCTCTACGTGCTGATGGACAACGGCGTGCTGGTGTGCTTTGACGGGCAGACCGGCCAAGAGCATTACCGAGAACGGCTCGGCGGCGATTGCAATTCGTCACCCGTGGCGAGCGACGGCCGCATCTATCTCAGCAACAACGACGGTCGAACATTCGTCGTCAAAGCCGGAACCAAGTTTGAGTTGGCGGCCAAGAACGATCTCGGCGAACGCATCACGGCCTCACCAGCGATCTCTGGTAACGCCTTGATCTACCGCACGGACTCGAACCTGTATTGCATCGAGACAGCGGCTGGACGGTAACGAAAGAAGCCCGGCTTTTTTTGTAAAAGCCGGGCTTCTGGATTCCAGTGACCAGAGTTTGTTCTTGAAATGCGGATCACCTGCCAACGCGGTTTAC
This sequence comes from Planctomyces sp. SH-PL62, assembly GCA_945893045.1. Lineage (GTDB taxonomy): Bacteria > Planctomycetota > Planctomycetia > Planctomycetales > Planctomycetaceae > SXKJ01. The sequence continues at coordinate 7,585 of CAMDEA010000005.1, read as the reverse complement.
AGAAGGATCTGCATCTCCATGACTTTCTCGGCTGGGCGGTGGTTGGGAACCACGCGAGTACCCGTCGCGTGCGGCACTTCGGAGTGCTGCGAAATCTTTTTCACCATCGTGATTTGGTTGCCACACACGTTGTGATGCACGGTGTCCATGAAACTGCGGATCATCAGCAGTCCGCGGCCACCAACTCGGAACACGTTCTCTCCCTGGGTCGGGTCCGCGACGGCGGTCAGATCAAAGCCCAGACCTTCGTCGCGAATCACGAACGTCGCAGCGTCGCCGGAGAGCACAAATCGCACGACCACTTGGCGGTCGCGATACGGCGCTTGATGGCGGCGGATCTCGGCCAGGTCGTGGAATCGGCTTTCGTCTTCCTGACGCAGTTCGGAATCGAGTTCCAGGTTGCCGTGATAGATGGCGTTCAACAACGCTTCATGCAAAGCGATCCCGACTCGCGAAATCTCGCGTTCGTCCATGACTTGCAGGGCGCGAAGTCGGTTTCCAAGATTTCTAATGATCGGCATGACCAGGCTGACGTCATTCCCCATCGCGAACTGGATCACCAGTTGCTCACTGGAATTGAAATCTCGAATCGAACTGCGGTGTCCGTGAGCGGTCGTCGTGCGTGACTGCGAAATGTGCGAATTGGTCCCGGTCATGATGGCATTCACTTTCGTCGAAAACTTGTGGGGTTTGTTGGTTGGTTGTTAACCATCAACTTGTGTCTCTCCTTGAAAATGCTGAAAGGGCCGGCAGTTCCGACAAGAATTCGCGATCGTTCTGGGAAATTTTGGAAACTCGGCAAAATGGCTGGCTAATCTGCTTCTCCAGGCCCAGAAACACGATCAGCCGGGTTTCTGTGGGACACCCCGGCTGACGACACCGCGTCCCCCTACAAATCTGGTCTTTCGATGACGTTCCCCCTCGAAACCGAGCGTCTGATGTTCCGAGACTGGACGGCCACAGACTTGGAGCCATTTCACTCCCTCTGCGCTGATCCCAGCGTCATGGAGTTCGTCGGCGATGGCGCACCGTGGTCGCGGGAACGGACCGAGCAATTCATCGGGTGTGCCCGCGAGATGTCGCGGACCCTGGGCTTCTGCCGATGGCCGGTGATCTACAAACCCAGCTCGGCGGTGATCGGCTTCTGCGGCTTCGTCCCGGCGAGCGAAGGTGCGGAGATCGGGTGGCGACTGGCCAAAGACTCTTGGGGGCAAGGCTTGGCGACCGAAGCCGCTCGCGCGGTTCTGAAACATGGATTCGAGACGCTCGGATTCCAGCGCATCGTCGCGACAGTCCAGTCACCGAATCGGGCCTCGATTCGGGTCGTTGAGAAGCTGGGAATGAAGGCGGAATCGAGCTTTTTCAGAAACGGACGGGAAGTGATTTTGTTTTCGATCAGCCGTGAGATTTGAAGCGACCGGTCGGGCGAGGTTCTCCGCAGCTCTCCAGAACCGGTCAAGCTCGACGGCTTGAATGAGTTCGTAGTCACAGCCAAAGTTGGAACGTTCGATGGCCACCGGTGGGGAGTGATTTCAATGAACGACAACGTGATGCGGTCGTCTGCAGGTGCGAATCAACAGGATTCCTCGCAGGTGAGTGAGTCTGTCGTCAACACGGTCTTGGAAGGATCTGGCAATGTCCCCGCCGTGAAGATCGCCGAGTCCAATGGGCTCGGCAAGATTGGTCAGTACGAGTTGTTGTCTGAAGTCGCGCGCGGCGGGATGGGCGTGGTTTACAAAGCTCGGCAATCGGGTGTGAACCGGATCGTCGCGTTGAAAATGACGCTGTCCGGAACCTTCGCCAAAGAGGAAGAGCGCCGGCGATTTCAGGTGGAGGCGGAATCCGCAGGACAGCTCGATCATCCAGGGATTGTCCCCATCTACGAAATCTCCGAGCACGAAGGGCAGCCGTTTTTCTCCATGGCGTTCGTTGAAGGCCCCAGTTTGAAAGCGTTGCTCGCCGACGGCCCGCTGTCTCCGCGCCGGGCCGCCGAGTTGATCAAGTGCATGGCGGATGCGGTCGAGTACGCGCACTCGAAAGGCATCGTCCATCGCGATCTCAAACCGCAGAACGTGTTGATCGATTCGGCCGGCCAGCCGCACATCACGGACTTTGGATTAGCTCGGCGCGTCACCACCGACAGCAATTTGACCGCCACCGGGCAAGTCCTGGGAACACCCAGCTTCATGCCACCCGAACAAGCGGCCGGACGGATCAGTGAGATCGGTCCCGCGTCTGATGTCTACTCGTTGGGGGCGACGTTGTATTGCCTCATCACGGGACGCCCGCCGTTTCAGGCCGCGAATGTCATCGAGACGCTCAAACAGGTTTGCGAAGTCGAACCCGCACCGCCGCGATTGATCAATCCGGGAATCGATCATGACTTGCAGACGATTTGCCTGAAGTGCTTGCGGAAGGAACCGGATCAACGGTACGCCTCCGCCGCGGAACTGGCGGCGGATCTGCAACACTTTCTGAAGAGCGAACCCATCACGGCCCGCAGTTTGAATCTGTTGGAGCGCGTGGCCTGGACGCTGGAGCGGAGTCGAGACGTCCGCGAATTCTCCAAATATAGCCGGCTGTTCTTCGCCTTCGCGGCAATCGTGTTTGTCATTGAGATGATCAGCTATCGAATGTCCGTGAGCGGCGTCTCGGTGGCAGCCTTCGCGGGAGTTCAGAGCTTGCGATTCGTCCTGATGGGCGTCGCAATCTGGCACTACCGAAAGGATGGTCTCCTGCCGCGTAACGCGACCGAACGGCTGCTGGGTTCGATCTGGATCGGCTACATCCTGGCCTGCATCGCGGACTCGACGGCGTACCAGCTCGCACACGGATGGAACGTCGCGAACGCCAGCCATGACTTCCCACATCTGGCGGCCATCACGGGACTGGCATTCTTCGTGATGGGGAGCGTCTACTGGGGTTCGTTCTATTTGTTTGGTGTCGTGTTTTGGGCTCTCGCGTTTGTCATGCACCAATACGAGGAATACGCTCAACCGATGTTTGGAGTCGCGTGGGCGATCGCGCTGTCGGCGATCGCCGTCTACTTAAAAAGGCTGTCGCGGAGTGTCTGAGAGAATGAGCCGCGCCCACCAGGAATGGGCCGTAAGCTGACCGTCCTCGGGCGAGTGGTTGTTTGGCAAGGAGAGATCAATGACTTCGATGACTCTGATTTGGCTGCTGAGCGGGCTCGTTTTCACGGGCACTGTTTTGTCGACGATCCTCGGACTCTTGAACCGGCGATCCAAGAATCCTCAGGCCATTGTTCGCAACCACATTCTTTCGCGCGCTGCGGCGCTGTTCGCGGTGTACGTCGGACTGGTCGAACTCGTCCCCCGTTGCAAGGCGCTGTTTCTTGGCTTCGGAACAGAACTTCCCAGCATCAGCGTGTGGCTCATCCAATGCAGCGACATGGTCGTCCGCATGCCCGTCAGAGTCGCGGTCGACGTGCTGATGGTCTTGGCGGCTGAGACGTTCGTTGTCAGGAATTGGTCACGCTCCGAAGAGACGCAGCAACGTGCCAAGCTCTGGTCAGTCTCAATAACCCTCGTGATTTTGGTTGGGTTGCTGCTGGGCCTGATCGCCCTCGTCATGCCCTTGATCAAACTGTTGAACGATTTGTCTTGAGAAAACGGCACGGCATCTGGGACTTCTGCGCTTGTTGAAACTTCATGAAAGAGAACCGCGTCCGCCCACTCAGGAATACCTCATGACTCCAGACGCGGCCTCTCGTTTTCAGCACGGCACGGATCGCAATCTGCTGTTTGGCATCCTGGCGTTGCAGTTGGATTTTATTGGCCGCGACGCATTGATTGATGCTCTGCGAGACTGGACGACTCGGAAGGACCAGCCGTTGGGGCAGATTCTGGTGGAACGCGGTGACTTGCCAGCATCGCGGCGAGATTTATTGGAGCCACTGGTCGATGAGCATGTGCGACAGCATGACAACGATCCGGCGGCCAGTCTGGCGTCGATCAGTTCGGTGATCGACGCGGATGTCGATTGGCAGCGCGTCGTGGATGCGGACATCGCCGCAAGCCTCGCCGCGCGGCGGCAGACTCGGAATGCCCAGCAGTTGGACGCGACGAGCGCCACGAACCAAGGCGGAACGACCAGCAGTGCCGATCGGTTCCGAGTTTTGCGACCGCATGCACGCGGCGGAATCGGTGAAGTCTTCGTAGCCTTCGATCAGGAGCTGAATCGCGAAGTCGCGCTCAAAGAGATTCAATCGCGGCACCGCAGCCACGGTTCGCTGCGCGAGCGGTTCTTGCGTGAGGCGGAGATCACGGGTGGTCTGGAGCATCCGGGGATCGTGCCAGTCTACAGCCTGGGCCATTACGGCGACGGCCGACCGTTCTATGCCATGCGATTCATTCGCGGCGACAGCTTGAAAGAGGCGATTGATCAGTTTCATTCCCCACGTCGCACAGGCGTCCCGCCTGTGATCGAAGCCGCTCCGCCGACCGCTTCACCGGATGCAAGCCCGGCCGATCTGCCCACCATCATCGAACCGAAAACCTCTCCGCCCGAAACCCAGGCAACCTCGTCCGCCGACGATGTGCCGCTCGTCTCGCGCGAAGCGTTTGCGTCGGTCGAGTTTCGCAAGTTGCTGGGTCGATTCATCGACGTCTGCCAGGCGATCGAATACGCGCACAGTCGCGGCGTGCTGCACCGCGATCTCAAGCCGGGCAACATTATGCTGGGCAAGTACGGCGAGACACTCGTCGTGGACTGGGGCTTGGCAAAGGCCGCGGGCAAAGACGACCGGTTCGCGGACTCCGAGGAAGCGGCGTTCGTCCCCTCATCAGGCAGTGGTATCGAACAGACGCAGCAAGGCTCGGTGGTCGGTACGCCCGGCTACATGAGTCCCGAACAAGCGGCAGGCAAGCTGGATCAACTCGGCCCGACCACCGACGTCTACAGTTTGGGAGCCACGCTGTACCACCTGCTGACCGGCCAAGCTCCGATTACCTCTAAGCCTCGCCGATCAAGTACAGCGAACTCACCCGCAATGCCAAGGCCGGCGATGGCAGAGCTTCTCAAGCGCGTGCAGCAGGGAGAGTTTCCTCGACCGCGCGAGATCGGCCCGAATGTTCCCAAGCCGCTCGAAGCGATTTGCCTGAAGGCGATGTCCTTGCGTCCGGAGGACCGATATGCGTCTTCGTCTGCCCTGGCTGATGACATCGAACACTGGCTCGCCGACGACCCCGTGACCGTTCACCGCGAAACCGCGCTCGCCACCGCCGCGCGCTGGGTTCGCAAGCACCGTGCTTGGGCGATGTCGGGTGCTGCGGCGTTGGCCGTTGTTGCTGTTGTGTCGAGCATCGCCGCCGTGTGGATCAACTCCGCGCGTGCCAAGGTGGTCACCGCCCAGCAGGCCGAAGCGAACCAGCTTCAAATCGCGTTGCGCAATGAGAAGCTTGCGCTTGCCAGCGCTAAGAAGGCTCAGATCGAAAAGGATCGAGCTGATGCCAAGGCGGACGAGGCTCGCCGGTATCTGTATTCCGATCGCATGAATCTGGCGCAGCGACATTGGGAGAATAAGCAGGTCGGCTCCGTGCTCGACCTTTTGGAGAAGTCTCGTCCGCAGCCAGACGAAACGGACTTACGCAGCTTCGAATGGTATTACTGGGACCGGCTCTGTCATCCGACAAAAGTGTGGGACGCGACGAGCGGTCAGGAATCGCTCAAGTGGAAAGCACACCCTGACTCGACGGTCCGTTGCGTGGCGTTTAGTGCGGACGGGAAACGGCTGGCGTCGGCCGATGATCTCGACTTCTCGGTGAAGGTGTGGGACGCCACGAGCGGTCAGGAGACGCTCTCGATGAAAGGTCACTCTCATGTGGTCATGAGCGTTGCATTTAGCGCAGATGGGATGCGGTTGGCGTCGGGGAGTAGCGATCAGACGGTGAAGTTATGGGACACCACGAGCGGTCAGGCGACACTCACGCTGAAAGGGCATTCCGGCGCGGTCTATAGCGTAGCGTTTAGCCCAGATGGAAAACGGCTCGCGTCGGCCAGCTCAGATCAGACGGTAAAGGTGTGGGACGCCACGAGCGGTCAGGAGTCACTCGCGTTGAAAGGACATACGCGCTGGGTCAGTAGCGTGGCGTTTAGCCCGGACGGAAAACGGCTGGCGTCGGCCAGCTTGGATCAGACGGTGAAGTTGTGGGACGCCGCGAATGGTCAGGCGACACTCACGCTGAAAGGGCATTCCGGCGCGGTCTATAGCGTCGCGTTTAGCGCGGATGGGAAACGGCTGGCGTCCGCCAGCGCGGATCAGACGGTGAAGGTGTGGGATGCGACGAGCGGTCACGAGACGCTCACGCTGAAAGGGCACATCGGCCGGGTCTGGAGCGTGGCGTTTAGCACGGACGGGAAACGGCTGGCGTCGGCCAGCTACGATGGGACCGTGAAGTTGTGGGACGCCGTGAACGGTCAGGAGACGCTCACGTTGAAAGTGGACATTGGCGGCGCAGAGTCGAATTTGGAGAGCTATGGCGAAACACTCATAATGAAAGGAGACCGTAGCATGGCGTTTAGCCCCGACGGAAAACGGCTGGCATCAGCAAGCTGGGAAATTTTCGTGACGGTGTTTGACGCCCGCCCGTGGACGCCGGAGTTGCGAGCGGAGCGTGAGGCTCTGAGTCTGATTCACTTCCTGCGAGACCAGGGCCAACCGCAGTCCGCTTGGCTCGCCGCCATCACTGCGAACCAGTCGATCAGTGAACCCGTCCGCCAGCGCGCCCTGCAATTCGCCCGCGACTGGGAGTAGATGGCAATCTTGCCGCGCCCGCGCAGTCCCATGCCCGACGAGATGTTGACGATGCCGCCCTTCTTGGCCTCGACCATGTAGGGCAGCGCCACCTTGCAGCAGTTGAAGATGCCGAACAGGTTGGCTTCGAAGATGCGCTTCCAGTCGGCTGGCGGGATGCTGGTGAAATCGGTGCGGGACTCGAGGTTCATGGTGCGTACGCCGCCGCCCACGTTGACCATGGCGTCGAGGCTGCCGTGCTTCGCTACGATGCGCTTCACCGCGGCATCCACGTCGGCGAGCCTGGTGAAGTCGAGGATCTCCCAGGTCACGCCGGGCGCGCCGCCGAGATCCGCCGAGACCTCCTTGAGCCGATCCTCGGCGATGTCGGTGAGCACCACGTTCCAGCCCATCTCGCGCATGGCCTTGCCGACGCCCCAGCCCATGCGGCTGGCTCCGGCGGTGACCATGACGACGGGCATGGCGGCGCTCCTCAGTGCAGCGTGGAGCCGCCGGAAACGTCCAGGCAGCAGCCGGTGATGTAGCTGGCCTCGTCCGACAGCAGCCAGGAGATCATGTTGCCGACGTCGCGCGCGCTGGTGCGCCGGCCGAGGGGCTGCTTGGCGGAAGGCTCGGGATCGTAGTTGTCCTTGGTCACGTCGGGCTTCCACTGGGACTCGGTGTTGCCGGGCGCGATGGAATTGACGCGGATGTTGTACTTGCCCAGCTCCTGGGCCAGGCATTGGCCGAACACGATGATGCCGCCCTTGGCCGCGGAATAGAGGGAGGTCTTGGGCCCGCCGCGCAGGCCCTTGCTGGCCGACATGTTGA